>JBDHWC010000010.1:0-45613 GCA_039809985.1 Thermomicrobiales bacterium
AGGAGGGGCTGCGCTTCGCGATCCGGGAGGGGGGCCGCACGGTCGGCGCCGGCGTCGTCACCTCCATCACCGAGTAGCGCGCCCGCCGCGCCGAGCCCGAAGGAGCACGCCATGGTTGCCCGGAAGACGGGCCAGCGGATCCGGATCCGCCTGAAGGCCTACGACCACAAGGTTCTCGACAAGTCGGCGACGCAGATCGTCGAGACGGCGGAGGCGACGGGGGCCAAGGTGGCCGGCCCGGTGCCGCTGCCGACCCGGATCGAGAAGTTCTGCGTGATGCGGTCGCCGTTCGTGGACAAGGACTCGCAGGAGCAGTTCGAGATCCGGACGCACAAGCGGCTGATCGACGTCATGGAGCCGAGCGGGAACACGATCCGCTCGCTGATGCGGCTCAACCTGCCGGCGGGCGTCGACATCGAGATCAAGCTGTAGCGCACCGCCGCCCGGGCCGGGCAGATGCCCGGGCGGCAAGGCGCATCACGCTCTGCGGGCGGCGGCGGCCGACGGGCTGCCCCGCTCCCTGGCGAACAGGGGAGAGCCAATGATCCAGGGATTCATCGGCAAGAAACTGGGGATGACGCAAGTCTTCGACGAGCGCGGGGTGGTCCACCCGGTGACGGTGGTCGAGGCGGGGCCGTGCGTGGTCACGCAGATCAAGACCGCCGACTCGGACGGGTACGCCGCCCTGCAGTTGGGGTTTGGCCTCGATAAGCGGTTGAACAAGCCGGAGCGGGGCCACCGGCAGGCGAGCGGGCACATGTCCCGCCACCTGCGCGAGGTGCGGGCCGACGACGTCAGCACCTTCGAGGTCGGGCAGGTGATCGGCTGCGACGTCTTCGAGGCGGGCGAGCTGGTCGACGTCACCGGCACCTCGAAGGGGCGCGGCTTCCAGGGCGGCGTCAAGCGGCACGGCTTCAGCGGCGGGCCGCGGACGCACGGGCAGTCGGACCGGCTGCGGGCCCCGGGCTCGATCGGTTCCAGCGCGACGCCGGGCCGGGTCTTCAAGGGCCTGAAGATGGCGGGGCACATGGGGCACGAGCGGGTGACGGTCCAGAACCTGAAGGTGATCCGGGTCGACCCGGAGCGGAACCTGCTGCTGATCGAGGGGTCGGTGCCGGGTCCGAACCAGGGGCTGCTGATCATCCGGCGGGCGGTCAAGGCCGGCAAGACGAAGGGCAAGTAGCCGGCGCCGCACGGTCGCACCGGTCGGGTCGGGTAATCGGAGCATGGCGATGAAGGTTGACGTGGTTGATCTGGCAGGCAAGGCGGTCGGCTCGGTCGAGCTGGACGACACGGTCTGGGGGATCGAGCCGAACATCTCGGTGATGCACCAGGCGCTGCTGCGGCAGCAGGCCAACGCGCGCCTCGGCACGCACGACACGAAGACGCGCGGCGAGGTCCGCGGCGGCGGCCGCAAGCCGTGGAAGCAGAAGGGGACCGGGCGGGCCCGGCAAGGCTCGATCCGCGCCCCGCAATGGACCGGCGGCGGCGTGGTCTGGGGGCCGCACCCGCGGAAGTACACCCAGGACATGCCGCGCAAGATGCGGCGGCTGGCGGTGCGCTCGGCGCTCTCGGCGAAGGTGGTCGACGACCGGCTGACGGTGATCGACGGCCTCGAGGCGATCGAGCCGCGGACGCGGGCGATGAAGTCGCTGCTGGAGCAGCTGCCGGAGAGCCGCTCGGTCCTGATCGTGCTGCCGGGGAAGGTGGAGTCGATCAGCCGGGCGTCGGGCAACCTGCAAGGGGTGTGGACGATCCAGGCGCCGTACCTGAACGTGCGGGACGTGCTGAAGTACGACCGGCTGCTGGTGATGCGCGAGGCGATCCCGGTGATCGAGGCGATCCTGGCGCTGGGCGAGGAGCAGCGGGAGCCGAGCAGCTGGAAGCTGGCCCGCACGGCGGCGCGCGCCGCGACGGCGGAAGGAGCGTAGGGTGGCGCTGCTGACCAAGGACGACGTGATCCGGCGTCCGCTGATCACCGAGAAGAACACGATCCTGATGGACCGGGACCAGTACAGCTTCGAGGTGGCGATCGACGCGAACAAGATCCAGATTCGCGAGGCGGTCGAGGGGCTGTTCAACGTCCGGGTGAAGGCCGTCAACACGATGGTCGTCAAGGGGAAGAAGCGCTCGCGGGCGATCAAGAAGGGCCGCGGGCGGGTGCACGGGCAAGAGGCGACGTGGAAGAAGGCCGTGGTCACCCTCTTCCCGGGCCAGCGGATCGACGTGTTCGAGCAGGTCTAGCCGAGGCCCAGGGCGAGAGGAGCCGACGATGGCCGTTCGTATCTACAAGCCGACCTCCCCGGGGCGCCGCTCGATGAGCGTCAGCACCTTCGAGGAGATCACGAAGAAGAAGCCCGAGAAGAGCCTGATCGAGCCGCTGAAGAAGCACGCCGGGCGGAACAACGCCGGCCGGATCACGACCCGGCACCGGGGCGGCGGCAACAAGCGCTTCTACCGGATCATCGACTTCAAGCGGAACAAGACCGGCATCCCGGCGAAGGTGGCGGCGATCGAGTACGACCCGAACCGGTCGGCCCGGATCGCGCTGCTCTTCTACGTGGACGGAGAGAAGCGCTACATGCTGGCGCCGCTCGGCATCCAGGTCGGCGACATGGTGGTGTCGGGGCCGGAGGCGCCGATCCGGGTCGGCAACGCGCTGCCGCTGCGGAACATCCCGACCGGCACCCAGATCCACAACATCGAGCTGGCGATCGGCAAGGGCGGGCAGCTCTGCCGGTCGGCCGGGGTCTCGGCCCAGCTGATGGCGAAGACGGGCGACTACGCCCAGGTGCGGATGCCGTCGGGCGAGGTCCGGCTGGTCCACCTCGACTGCATGGCGACGCTGGGGCAGGTGGGCAACGTCGACCACGAGAACATCGTGATCGGCAAGGCGGGGCGGAGCCGGCACATGGGCCGGCGGCCGACGGTGCGCGGGGCGGCGATGAACCCGCGCGACCACCCGCACGGCGGCGGCGAGGGGAAGGCCCCGGCCGGCGGCCCGCCGAAGACGAAGTGGGGCAAGCCGGCCCAGAAGAAGACGCGGAACAACAAGCGGACCGACGCGATGATCGTTCGCCGCCGGCCGGCCAAGCGCAAGTAAGGGTTGAGGGAGGCTGCGAGTGTCGAGGTCGTCGAAGAAGGGGCCGTACATCGACCCGAAGCTGCGCGAGAAGATCGACGTCATGAACCGGGGGACGGACCGCAAGGTGGTCCGGACCTGGGCGCGGGACTCGACGATCTTCCCGGGCATGGTCGGGCACACGATCGCGATCCACAACGGCAAGGTGCACGTGCCGATCTTCATCACCGAGCAGATGGTGGGCCACAAGCTCGGGGAGTTCGCGCCGACCCGCACCTACCGCGGCCACGGCAAGGACGCCGACAAGCGTTCGCGCCGCTAGGCCGGCGAGAGAGGACGGTACGGAGTGGAAGTCCGAGCGAGCGTCAAGAACATCCGGGTGAGCACCCGGAAGGCGCGGCTGGTGGTGGACGCGGTGCGCGGGCGGCGGGTGATGGACGCGATCGACATCGCGAAGTTCCTGCCGCAGAAGACCGCGGTCGACGTCGAGAAGCTGCTGCGGTCGGTGGCGGCGAACGCCGAGAACAACTACGACCTTGACCCGGAGGACCTCTGGATCAAGGCCATCTACGCGGACGAGGCGCCGAGCTACCGCCGGTTCAAGGCGAAGGCGCGGGGCCGGGTCGGCCGGATCGAGCGGCGCAACACCCACATCACCGTGATCGCCGTCGACCGGGGAGGCAACTGATGGGTCGCAAGGTCAATCCGATCGGGTTCCGGCTGGGGATCGTCACCGAGTGGGAATCGAAGTGGTTCGCGGAGCGCAACTACACCCAGCTGCTGCACGAGGACCTCAGGATCCGGCGGCTGGTGATGCGCGAGCTGACCCGGGCGGGGATCTCGCGGGTCGAGATCGAGCGGGCGGCGAACAAGATCGACGTCACGCTGCACACCGCGAAGCCGGGGATCGTGATCGGCAAGCAGGGCGCGAACGTCGAGCGGATCCGGGCGCTGATCGAGAAGGAGATCGGCAAGAAGGTGCACCTGCGGATCGAAGAGGTCAAGGTGCCCGAGACCGACGCCCGGCTGATCGCCGAGAACATCGCCGAGCAGATCGGCCGGCGCGTCGCCTACCGGCGGGCGATGAAGCACGCCGTGCAGCAGGCGGTGCGGCGCGGGGCGAAGGGGGTCAAGATCACCCTCTCCGGCCGGCTCGGCGGGGCGGAGATGAGCCGCACCGTGACCGAGATGGACGGCCGGGTGCCGCGCCAGACCCTGCGGGCCGACATCGACTACGCGGTGGTCCACGCCCACACCACCTACGGCCGGATCGGGGTCAAGGTGTGGGTCTACAAGGGCGAGGTGATGCCGGAGCGGCCGCAGGTGACCGAGGCGACGCTCTCGGCGGACCTGGCGGCGGCGTCGGCCGACTAGGCGGCCGGGGCGAGGCAGCCCGGCGGGAGCAAGTGCCATGTTGATGCCAAAGCGAACCAAGTACCGCAAGATGATGCGGGGCCGGATGAAGGGGAAGGCGTACCGGGGCGCGACGATCGCCTTCGGCGAGTACGGCCTCGTCGCGCTGGAGCCGGCCTGGGTCTCCAGCCGCCAGATCGAGGCCGCCCGGCGGGCGATCACCAACTACCTGAAGCGCGGCGGGCGGGTCTGGATCCGGATCTTCCCGGACAAGCCGGTGACGAAGAAGCCGGCCGAGACCCGGATGGGCTCCGGCAAGGGGAACCCGGAGTTCTGGGTCGCCGTCGTCAAGCCCGGCCGGGTGATGTTCGAGATCGGCGGCGTCTCGCGGGAGCGGGCCGAGGAGGCCATCCGCCGCGCGGCGATGAAGATGCCGATGGACTGCAAGTTCGCCGAGCGGCCGGCCGGCAGCGCGCGCCCGGCCACGTTCGCGGCCGAGGACTCGCCGCTGGTGGTGACCGAGGTCGTCGACGCGGTCGAGGACGGCGGGGCCGAGGAGGTGGTGGCGTGAAGGCGGCCGACATCCGGGCCCAGACGGACGAGCAGCTGACGCGGCAGTTGGACGATCTGCGGCGGGAGTGGCGCGAGCTGCGGTTCCAGGAGGCGGTCGGGCAGCTGACCGCGACGGCGCGGATCCGGACGATCCGCAAGGACATCGCCCGGATCCTGACGATCCGGACCGAGCGCGAGTTCGAGGCCGTGGCCGCCGCGCACGCGGCCGGCGGGAGCAAGGGGTAGCCGATGAGCGAGCAGGCTCCCGCCGAGGCGGGGAAGCAGCGCGTGCAGCCGCCGCGGACCCAGAAGGTCGGGCGGGTGGTGAGCGACAAGATGGACAAGACCGTCGTCGTGGCGGTCGACACGGTGCGCAAGCACCCGCTCTACCACAAGCGGTACACGCGCACCAACAAGTTCATGGCGCACGACGAGCAGAACGCCTGCAAGCCGGGCGACATCGTGCGGATCGAGGAGACGCGGCCGCTCTCCAAGCACAAGCGGTGGATCGTCCGCGAGGTGCTGGAGCGGGGCGTCCAGGTCTAGCCGCGGGCCGGCGGGCGGACGGAAGGCAGGACGACGGTGATTCAGCAGGAGACCCGGCTCAAGGTCGCCGACAACAGCGGGGCGCGCGAGCTGCTCTGCATCCGCGTGCTGGGCGGGTCGGGGCGGAAGTACGGCGGCGTGGGCGACACCATCATCGCCGCGGTGAAGCTGGCGCAGCCGAACGCGGCGGTGAAGAAGGGCGACGTGGTCCGGGCGGTGATCGTGCGGACGGCGCAGGAGTACGGGCGGCCGGACGGCAGCCACATCAAGTTCGACGACAACGCGGCGGTGCTGATCAACGCGCAGGGCGCGCCGCGCGGCACCCGCATCTTCGGCCCGGTCGGGCGGGAGCTCCGCGAGAAGCAGTTCATGCGGATCGTCTCGCTCGCGCCGGAGGTTCTCTAGGACAGCACCGGTCGCCGCAGCGCCGGTCGGGGGCAGGACGATGAGGAAGATTCGGTCCGGGGACGAGGTGCTGGTCACCTCCGGCCGCAACAAGGGGTCGCGGGGGAAGGTTCGGCAGAACCTGATCGACCGGGACCGGGTGGTGGTCGAGAACGTCAACATCGTGAAGAAGCACATCAAGCGGGGCCGGGCGCGGCAGGCGGGCATCGTCGAGGTGGAGGCGCCGCTGCACGTCTCGAACGTGATGCTGATCTGCCCGAGCTGCAGCCAGCCGACGCGGGTCGGGGTGCGGTCGGACGCGGCGGGCAAGAACGAGCGGTACTGCAAGAAGTGCGAGAAGTCGATCCCGCGGCCGGAGCGCTAAGGGGCCGGGGCGCGGCCCCGGGGAATGGCAAGACGAGGAGCGCGAGCGGCGGCCTGAGCGTCCCTCGCGGACGGACCAGGCGGGATCGCCGGACGTGGTGAGCAGGACAAGGACGGAACGATGGCGCGGATGCAGGAGAAGTACCGAAGCGACGTGGTGCCGGCGCTGATGCAGGAGTTCTCCTACGGGAACGTCATGCAGGTGCCGAAGGTGCAGAAGATCGTCGTCAACATCGGGCTGGGGGAGGCGATCGCCAACCCGAAGGCGCTCGACGCGGCGGTCGGCGACCTGACGATGATCACCGGGCAGAAGCCGGTGGTGACGCGGGCCAAGAAGTCGATCGCGGCGTTCAAGCTGCGCGAGGGGATGCCGATCGGGGCGATGGTGACGCTGCGCGGGCCCCGGATGTACGAGTTCCTCGACCGGCTGACGTCGGTGGCGCTGCCGCGGATCCGCGACTTCCGCGGCGTCTCGCCGAACGCCTTCGACGGCCGCGGCAACTACACGCTCGGTCTCAAGGAGCAGCTGGCGTTCCCGGAGATCGACTACGACAAGATCGACAAGACGCGCGGGCTGGAGATGAGCATCGTCACCACCGCGCGCACGGACGAGGAGGGGCGGCGGCTGCTGGCATTGCTGGGGATGCCGTTCGCCCGCACCGAGCAGCGGTAACGGAGAGAGCAGGGCATGGCCAAGAAGTCGCAGATCATCAGGGCGCAGCGGACGCCGAAGTACCAGGTGCGGGCGGTCAACCGCTGCAAGAACTGCGGGCGCAGCCGCGCCTACATGCGCAAGTTCGGCCTCTGCCGAATCTGCTTCCGGGAGATGGCGTCGGTGGGACGGCTGCCCGGCGTGACGAAGTCGAGCTGGTAGCGGTGAGCGGCGGGCTGCCGGGCGAGGCCCCGGGACGCCGCCGCGGGAGAAGGTGCGCATGAGTGTCAACGATCCCGTCAGCGACATGCTGACCCGGATTCGGAACGCGGGGATGGCGCGGCAGGCCGAGACGACGATGCCGAGCACGAAGGTGCTGGTGGCGATCGCCGGCATCCTCAAGGCCGAGGGCTACATCAACGACTTCCGGGTGGTCGAGCAGCGGCCGCAGAACAAGCTGGTGATCGCCCTCCGCTACGGCGCCGACAAGCGGCACTCGATCCGCGAGATCAAGCGGGTCAGCAAGCCGGGGCTGCGCGTCTACGCCGGGAAGGACGAGATCCCCCGCGTCAAGAGCGGCCTCGGGATCGCCATCGTCAGCACGCCGCAGGGGGTGCTGACCGGCTACGAGGCGCGGCGGCGCGGCATCGGCGGCGAGGTGCTGTGCACCGTCTTCTAGCGGGCGTCACCGCGCCCGCGGTCGGCCGTGCGCCGGCCCGGGGCGGAGGGGATTGAGATGTCGCGAATCGGATTGCGGCCGATCACGGTGCCGGCGAACGTCGAGGTCACGCTCGGCGACGGCAACGCGGTGACGGTGAAGGGCCCCAAGGGCGAACTGTCGTCCCGCTTCAGCCCGGCGCTGCAGATCGCGCGGGAGAACGGCACGATCACGGTCAGCCGGCCGAACAACGACCGCGAGAACCGGTCGCTGCACGGCCTGACGCGGACGCTGCTGAACAACATGGTGGTCGGGGTGACCGAGGGGTACAAGAAAGACCTCGAGATCCTCGGCGTCGGCTACCGCGCCGCGCTCGACGGCAAGGTGCTGGTGCTGTCGGTCGGCTTCTCGCACACCGTGCGAATGGACCCGCCGGACGGGATCAGCTACGCCCTGGACGGCAACACCAAGGTCGCGGTGCTCGGGATCGACAAGCAGGCGGTCGGCGAGGAGGCGGCCCGGATTCGCCGGGTGCGGCCGCCCGAGCCGTACAAGGGCAAGGGCATCCGCTACGCGGGCGAGGTGGTCCGGCGCAAGGCGGGCAAGGCCGGCAAGGCCGGCAAGAAGTAGGCGACGGCCGGTCGCCGCCCCCGCGGGCGCGGCCGGCGCACCGGGGCACTGGGAGCACGACGATGGCGAGGATCAAGTACCGGAAGGCGCTCTCGAAGCGCAAGCGGCGGCACGTCAGGGTTCGGGCGAAGGTGAACGGCACGGCGCAACGGCCGCGGCTGAACGTCTTCCGCTCGTCCGCCCACATCTACGCGCAGGTGATCGACGACACGGTGGGGCGGACGCTGGTCTCGGCCAGCGACCTCGAGGACGCGGTGCGGGAGCGGGCCGGGGACGGCGCGACGAAGACGGCGCGGGCCGAGGCGGTCGGCGCGGTCGTCGCGGAGCGGGCGAAGGAGGCCGGCCTGACGAAGGTCGTCTTCGACCGCGGCGGCTTCCTCTACCACGGGCGGGTCCGCGCCGTCGCCGAGTCGGCCCGCGCCAGCGGGCTGGAGTTCTAGGACGACGCGGCGGGCGGCACCGCCCGTGGGCGAAGGAGCATTGAGCATGGATCGTGGAGATCGCGGCCCGCGGCGGCGGTCGGAGGACGAGGGGGGCAACGAGCTCGAGGAGCGCGTTGTCCAGATCAACCGCGTGTCGAAGGTCGTCAAGGGCGGCCGGCGCTTCAGCTTCGGCAGCATCATCGTCGTCGGCGACGGTCGCGGCCGGGTCGGCGCCGGGATGGGCAAGGCCGGGGAGGTGCCGGACTCGATCCGCAAGGGCGTCGAGGCGGCCAAGAAGCGGATGATCGTGGTGCCGCTGGACGGCTCGACGATCCCGCACGAGGTCGAGGAGTCGTTCGGCGCGTCGCGCGTGCTGCTGAAGCCGGCGGCGCCGGGCACCGGCGTCATCGCCGGCGGCGGCGTGCGGGCGGTGGTCGAGGCGGCGGGGATCAAGGACATCCTGACCAAGTCGCTGGGCAGCAACAACCCGGTGAACGTGGTGCGGGCGACGCTGGCGGCGCTGGAGCAGCTGCAGTCGGCCGAGGCCGTGCAGCGGCGGCGGCAGCGGGAGCACCCGCTGCGCCGGGCGCGGACGGAGCAGTCGGCGACGGCGCACGTGCAGCGGCCGGTGATGGGCGGCGGCAAGGCGCCGGAACCGCAGGGCGGCATGGGCCGCGGCGGCCGCAACCCGCGCGGCGGGCCCGGCCGGCCGGCGCGACGGAGTGACCAGGCATGACCCCTCGGAAGACGAAGGAGGCGGAGCCCGCCATGCTGCGGATCACCTTGGTCCGGAGCACGATCGGGCGGCCGTGGGACCAGGAGCGGACCGTCCGGTCGCTCGGGCTGCGCAAGCTCAACCACACGGTGGAGCGGCCCGACACGCCGTCGATCCGCGGCATGGTGACCAAGATCAGCCATCTGGTCGAGGTCGAGACCGTCGAGGCGGGGGACGCGGAGGCCGAGCGCTAGCCGACGCGCCCCCGGGAACGGGGCAGTCGCCGGGTCGCCGGCGAGACGCCCGAGGACCAGAGCGATGCCACTGACACTTGACGACCTCCGTCCGAATCCGGGGGCGAAGAAGAGCAGCAAGCGACTCGGCCGCGGCCACGGCAGCGGCAAGGGCAAGACCGCCGGCCGCGGCACCAAGGGCCAGAAGGCCCGGACCGGGGCGAAGGTCGGTCGCGGCTTCGAGGGCGGCCAGCTGCCGATCCAGCAGCGGCTGCCGTACAAGCGCGGCTTCACCAACATCTACAAGACCGAGTGGGAAGTCGTGAACCTCGACATGCTCGAGCGCGCGGCCGGCGAAGGGGCGATCACCCCGGAGCGGCTGATCGCGGTCGGGCTGGTGCGCAAGCCGGAGTGCCCGGTCAAGATCCTCGGCCGCGGCGAGCTGGGTCAGAAGCTCGAGGTCCACGCCCACGCCTTCTCCGAGAGCGCCAAGTCGGCGATCGAGGAGGCGGGCGGCAGCGTGACGACGCTGGAGCGGACCGACCGCTGGACGTCGGCACGGCCGCGCAGCCGCCGCCTGCCGATCAACCGCGAGATGAAGCTGGCGCGGGTGGGCAAGGTCGGGGCGCCGACGCGCAAGCAGGCGCTGGCGGGGTCGGCCCCGGAGGCCTAGGCGATGCTGCAGGCGGTGCTCAACGCGTTCAAGATCCCGGACCTGCGGCGGAAGATCCTCTTCACGCTGGCGATGCTGGTGATCTTCCGCTTCATCGCGTCGATCCCCCTCCCGGGCGTGGACCGCGAGGGGCTGCGGCAGTACGTCGAGGGGAACCAGCTGCTGGGGATGCTGAACCTCTTCTCCGGCAGCGGGCTGCAGCACTTCTCGGTCGTCGCGCTCGGGGTCTACCCGTACATCACGGCGACGATCATCATGCAGCTGCTGACGCCAGTGATCCCGACCCTCAACTCGCTGTCGGAAGAGGGGGAGCAGGGCCGCAACAAGATCAACCAGTTCACCCACTGGCTGACCGTGCCGCTGGCCCTGCTGCAGGGCTACGGCCAAGCGGTCCTCTTCTCGCGGACGCCGAGCCCGAGCGGGACCGGCACGCTGCTGGAGAACTTCGGGCTGTTCAACCGGGCCACCGTGCTGCCGAGCATCGCGCTGCTGGCGTCGATGGTCGCCGGCACGATGCTGCTGGTCTGGATCGGCGAGCTGATCACCGAGAACGGGGTCGGCAACGGGGTCTCGATCATCATCTTCGGCGGCATCGTCGCCTCGCTGCCGACGGCGCTGTTCGGGCTGTTCGGGAACGACTCGACGACCACCAACGTGATCGGCCTGGCGATGTTCGCGGCCCTCGGTCTGGCGACGGTGGTCGGCATCGTGCTGATCAACGAGGGGACGCGGCGGATTCCGGTCCACTACGCGAAGCGGGTGAGGGCGGGCCGGCAGTACGGCGGCCAGTCGACGTTCATCCCGCTGAAGGTGAACTCCGCCGGGATGATCCCGCTGATTTTCGCGGTCAGCATCATGGTCTTCCCGGGGATGATCGCGCAGTTCATGGCCGCGTCGAGCACCGAGTGGGTGCGCGAGCTCGCGGCGTCGCTGGCGCAGTTCACCAGCCCGAACACCATCCCGTACAACATCATCTACTTCGTGATGGTGGTCGGCTTCACCTACTTCTACACGATGGTGATCTTCCAGCAGCAGAAGATCCCCGAGACGCTGCAGCGGCAGGGGGCGTTCATCCCCGGCGTCCGGCCGGGCAAGAACACGGCGACCTACCTGACGAACGTGCTGACGCGCATCACCCTGGTCGGGGCGCTGTTCCTCGGCCTGATGGCGATCATGCCGTTCATCGTCGCCCAGCTGACCGGCATCAACACGCTGCTCCTCAGCGCAACCTCGCTCCTGATCGTCGTCGGCGTCGCGATCGACACGATGCGGCAGCTCGAGGCCCAGCTGATGATGCGCAACTACGAGGGATTCATCCGCTAGCCCGGCGGCCCGGGGGTCCGGGCCGCGGGAGCGGCACAGGCGCGAGATGACGACGCACGTGATCCTGATGGGGCCGCAGGGCTCCGGCAAGGGAACCCAGGCGGGACGGCTCGGGCCGCGGCTCGGACTGCTGCCGGTCGCAACCGGCGACCTGTTCCGGGCGGCGATCAAGGCGCAGACCCCGCTCGGCGTGAAGGTCAAGGACATCCTGGACAGCGGCCGGCTCGTCTCGGACGACGTGACGGTGGCGCTGGTCGAGGAGCGGCTGGACGAGATCGCGCAGCGCCGGGCGCTCGGCGAGGCGGCGAACGGGGCCCTGTACGACGGCTTCCCGCGGACGCTGGGGCAGGCGGAGGCGCTGGATGCCGCCCTGGCCCGGCGGGGCGAGGCGGTCACCGCCGTGATCCTGCTCGACGTGCCGCGAGAGCGCCTCGTCCGGCGGCTGGCGGGTCGGCGCGTCTGCGCGAGCTGCGGCCGGGTCTACAACGTGGAGTCGAACCCGCCGCAGCACGCCGGCGTCTGCGACGTCTGCGGCGGCGAGCTGCGGCAGCGGGACGACGACACCGAGGACGCGGTGCGCCGCCGGCTCGACCTCTACTTCGGGGAGACCGCGCCGCTGACCGACTACTACCGGCAGCGCGGGCTGCTGCGGACGGTCGACGGCGACCGCGGCATCGACGAGGTGACCGAGGACCTCGTCTCGCTGGTCGAGCAGGCGAGCGCCCGCGCGACCAGGACGACGGCCTGAACCATGGCGATGACGATCAAGAACCAAGGCGAGATCGAGCGGATGCGGGCGGCCGGCCACCTCGTCGGCGAGATCCACACCCGCATCGCGCGGGCGATCGAGCCGGGCGTGACCACGGCCGAGCTGGACCGGATCGCGGCGGAGACGCTGGCGGAGGCGGGCGCGGTCTCGTCGTTCCTCGGCTACCACGGCTACCCGGCGACGATCTGCGCCTCGGTCAACGAGGAGATCGTGCACGGGATTCCGGGCCCTCGGCGGCTGGCGGCAGGCGACATCGTCTCGGTCGACGTCGGGGCGATCCTGAACGGGTACCACGGCGACTCGGCGTGGACCTACGGCGTCGGGCAGATCTCGGAGGAGGCGCAGCGGCTCCTGCGCGACACCGAGGCGTCGCTGTGGCTGGCGATCGCGGCGGCGAGGACGGGAAACCGGCTCGGCGCGATCGGGAACGCGGTCGAGCGGTTCGCAACGGCGCGGGGCTACGGCATCGTGCGCAACTACGGCGGCCACGGGATCGGGCGGCAGATGCACGAGGAGCCGCACGTGCCCAACCACGGCGCGCCGGACCGCGGGCCGATGCTGCGCAGCGGGCTGACGCTGGCGATCGAGCCGATGCTGACGACCGGCACCGACGACACGAAGGAGCTCGCCGACGGCTGGACGGTGGTCACCGCCGACGGGTCGCTGGCGGCCCACTTCGAGCACACGGTGGTGATCGGGCCCGAGGGCGGGACGATCTTGACGGAGCGGCCCGCGGCGGTGGTACACTAGGACGTTCGCGCGGGCCGGGAGGCCTGCGCCGTTTGGTGTCTTGAAGCGAGCGGGCCACATCAGGGGGCGCGGCACGGCCGGGCCGGATGTCTGGAAAGGGTTGAGGACGATGAAGGTTTCGGCGTCGGTGAAGCGGCGCTGCGACAACTGCAAGATCATCCGGCGGCACGGCGTGCTCCGGGTCATCTGCACGAACCCGCGGCACAAGCAGCGTCAGGGATAAGCGGGGCCGCTGGCACCCGCGCTGGAGAGGCAAGCGCGCATGGCACGTATCGCAGGCGTCGATCTCCCTCGCGACAAGCGGGTCGAGGTTGCGCTGACCTACATCTACGGCATCGGCCTGCACACGTCGCAGAAGCTGTTGGAGCGGACGGGGATCAACCCGGACACGCGGGTGCGGGCGATGACCGATGACGAGGTCAACCGCCTGCGCGACATCATCGACAAGGAGATGCGCGTCGAGGGCGACCTGCGGCGCGAAGTGTCGATGAACATCAAGCGGCTGATGGACATCGGCTCGTACCGCGGGCTGCGCCACCGGCGCGGGCTGCCGGTGCGGGGCCAGCGGACGCGGACCAACGCGCGGACCCGGCGCGGGCCGCGGCGCGCGGTCGGCGGGCGCAAGAAGAAGTAGGGCGACTCGGGCGAGGTGAGCGACCCGTGCCCGGCCCCGGCCGGCGGCCGGGGCACGGCGGAGGACGAGAGGACGCATGAGCGAGCGGCGGCGAGGTCAGGGCAAGGGGAAGACGCGCGTTCGGCGGAGGGACCGCAAGAACATCCCCCGCGGGCGGGCGTACATCCAGGCGACGTTCAACAACACGATCGTGACGCTGACCGACCCGGCCGGGAACGTGATCTCGTGGTCGAGCTCCGGCTCGAACGGGTTCAAGGGGAGCCGCAAGAGCACGCCGTACGCGGCGCAGGTGACCGCCGAGGCGGCGGCCCGCAAGGCGATGGAGCACGGCCTGCGGCAGGTCGACGTCTACGTCAAGGGCCCGGGCTCGGGCCGCGAGATGGCGATCCGCTCGCTGCAGTCGAGCGGGGTGCAGGTGATCTCGATCACCGACACCACGCCGATCCCGCACAACGGCTGCCGGCCGCCGAAGCGGCGGCGCGTCTAAGAAGCTTGCCGCGCGGGCCGAGCCCGCGCCGCCCGGCAGGGTCCGGGCCTTGGGAGGACGAGCGAGAAGATGGCGAGGTACACGGGTCCGGTGTGCCGGCTCTGCCGGCGCGAGGGGATGAAGCTCTACTTGAAGGGCGCGCGCTGCGAGGGGCCGAAGTGCCCGATCACCCAGCGCAACCCGGCGAAGAACTTCCCGCCCGGCCAGCACGGCCAGCGGCGGACGCGGCGCCCGTCGGAGTTCGGGCTGCAGCTGCGCGAGAAGCAGAAGGTCCGGCGCTTCTACGGGGTGATGGAGAAGCAGTTCCGGAAGCACTTCGCCGAGGCCGAGCGCCGCGGCGGCGTCACCGGCGACAACCTGATCCAGATTCTGGAGTCGCGGCTCGACAACGTGGTCTACCGGATGGGCTTCGCCGACTCGCGCAGGCAGGCGCGGCAGTTGGTCCGGCACGGCCACTTCGTGGTCAACGGCCGGAAGACCAACATCCCGTCGTTCCTCGTCCGGCCGAACGACGTCGTCGCGGTGCGGCCGGAGAGCCGCAAGCGCGAGTACTTCACCGACTACGGGGACGTGCTCGGCAGTAAGCGCGCGCCGGACTGGCTGAGCGTGACGCCGGGCGAGCTGACCGGCCGCGTGCTGGCCCTGCCGACGCCGGACCAGATCGAGATCCCGGCGTTCAACGAGGCGCTGATCGTCGAGCACTACAGCCGGTAACGGCGAGCCCCCACGCACTCAGGAGAAACGGTCTTGCTGAAGCCGCCGAACTTCCAAATCGAGACGGTCGAGACCGGCCAGAACTACGGGCGGTACCGGGCCGAGCCGCTTGAGGCCGGCTACGGGACGACGCTCGGCAACGCGCTGCGGCGGATCCTGCTGCGGTCGCTGGAAGGGGTCGCGGTCTCGCGGGTCCGGATCGACAATGTCTGGCACGAGTTCTCGACGATCGACCACGTGCGCGAGGACGTGACCGAGATCGTGCTCAACCTGAAGCGCATCCGCCTGAAGCGGGTGATGGACATGACCGAGGAGGCGCGGGCGCACCTCTACGTCCGGGGCGACGGCGCGGGCGAGCGGGTCGTGACCGCGGGCGACGTCGCCTGGCCGGGCGAGGTCGACGTCATCAACCCGGAGCAGGTGATCGCCACGATCGACTCGCCGGACGGCGTGGTCGACATGGACATCTGGATCGCCCAGGACCGCGGCTACAAGCCGGCCGAGCAGCAGAAGACGGAGCATCTCGGCGAGATTCCGATCGACGCGATTCACACGCCGATCGAGCAGGTCAACTTCGTCGTCGAGCACGCGCGGCTGGGCGAGGAGGCGGACTTCGACCGGCTGACGATCGAGATCCTGACCGACGGCACGATCGAGCCGGACGAGGCGCTGGCGCAGGCCGGCCAGATCCTGGCCGACAACGCCCGCATCTTCGCCGACTTCAACCACGCCGGCCGCGAGGGGCTCCCCCCGGCCAGCCAGTTCATCTCGGACGAGGTCCAGAACAAGCCGCTGGCCGACCTCGGCCTGTCGCCGCGGGTGCTGAACGCGCTGCGCAGCCGGCAGATCGAGCGGATCGGCCAGGTGCTGACGATCGACCCCGACCAGCTCCTGGCGATCCGGAACTTCGGGCCGCGGTCCCTGACCGAGCTGCGCCAGAAGCTGGCGGAGTTCGGCTACCTGCCGGAGTCGCCCGACAACGCCATGCCGGACCTGGAGAGCGACCTGCTCGGCGTCGTCATCAGCGGCGCGACCGGCGACGACTACGACGAGTTCGGCGAGGGCGACGACCTGGCCGAGTCGATCGCCGCGCTCGGGGGCGACCCCGGCAGCGGCCTGACTGACGAGGAGGACGCCAAGTGAGGCACCAGAAGGCCGGACGCAAGTTCGGGCGCAACCCAGCCCAGCGGAAGGCGCTGCTGCGGCAGCAGGCCATCTCGATGATCATGCACGAGCGGATCACGACGACCGAGGCGAAGGCGAAGACCCTCCGCCCGATCGTCGAGAAACTGGTGACGCTCGCCCGCGAGGACACGCCGCACCACCGCAAGCTCGTGATGTCGAAGATCGACAACGAGCCGGCGATGGTTCGCCTGTTCGAGTCGGTCGCGCCGCGCTTCGAGAGCGTGCCGGGCGGCTACACCCGGATTTCGAAGCTCGGGCCGCGGCACGGCGACGCCGCCCCGCTGGCGCTGATCGAGTTCGTCGAGCGGTAGGCACGAGCCGCCTCGGCCCCGCGGGATGGCGTCGCTGGCACTGACCGTCGCCTATGACGGGACGGGATTCGCCGGCGCCCAGACCCAGCCGGGGCTGCGGACGGTTCAGGGGGAGGTCGAGGCGGCCGTCGGGCGCCTCTTCGGACAACCGAACAGGATCGTGCTCGCCGGGCGCACCGATCGGGGCGTCCACGCAGCCGGGCAGGTGGTCGGCGTCGCCGACGGCCGGCCCGACTGGTCGGAGGAGCGGCTGCGCACGGCGCTGAACGCGCTGTTGCCGCCTGACTGCTCCGTGGTGCGGGTGGTGCGGGCACCGGACGACTTCCACGCGCGGTACGACGCGGCGTGGCGGGAGTACCGGTACCGCATCTGGACGGGTGGGCGCGCGCCGTTGGCGAGAAACGCGGTCTGGGAGCGTCGCGGCGCGCTCCGGACCGATCGCCTGGCCGCCGGCGCGCGCCGATTCGTCGGGACGCACGACTTCGCCTCGTTCGCCGGGCACGGCGAAGGCGTGCCGGGCTCGGACCGGGGCACCCGGCCCCGCGGCACGGAGCGGTCCGTCTCGCGCTGCGAGGTTCGCGCCCGCCGTGCGTGGTGGGGTGACGACGAGGGCGAGCTCTGGGAGCTTCGGGTCGTCGCCGACGGGTTCCTGCCGCAGATGGTCCGGGCGATCACCGGCGTGCTGGTGGAGGTCGGGCAGGGGCGGCGGGAACCGGAGTGGGTGAGCGAGCTGCTCGCGGTCGCCGACCGGCGGCAAGGTGGCGGGCTGGCCCCGCCCCACGGGCTGACGCTGTGGCGGGTCGGGTACGGGTTGGAATTGCCTGAGGAGTGGCCGGACGCGATCGGGCTGGCCGAGACGGAACGGGAGCGCAACAGCCGAGGGCGGTCGCGCGGCATGGATGAGGAGCGGTGATGGTCGAGCGTCGGACGTGGTCCCCGAAGGGGTCGGAAGCGCATCAGAATCGGCAATGGTTCATCGTGGACGCCGAGGGGAAGACGCTCGGCCGCTTGGCGTCGGTCGTCGCGGCGACGATCCGCGGCAAGAACAAGCCGACGTTCTCGCCGCACATGGACATGGGCGACTTCGTGATCGTCGTCAACGCCGACAAGGTGGTGCTGACGGGCAAGAAGGAAACCCAGAAGTTCTACTACCGGCACTCGCAGTACCCGGGCGGCCTGACCAAGCGGAGCGTGCGGCAGGTCCGCCAGTCGCACCCGACCCGGATCGTCGAGTCGGCGGTCCGCGGCATGCTGCCGAAGAACACCTTGGGCGAGCAGCAGCTCCGGAAGCTGAAGGTCTACGCGGGTCCGACCCACCCGCACGAGGCGCAGCAGCCGGTGGCGATCGAACTCGAGTCGCGCGGGTCGCACCGCAACGCCTGATCTCGTCCGCCCCACGCGGAAGACGCCGTGGGGCAGCCAGCACTTTGTGGAGGACGCAACCCGTGAGTGAAGCGGCGTACACCTACAGCGTCGGTCGCCGGAAGACGGCGGTCGCGCGCGTCCGTCTCTACCCCGGCTCCGGCCAGGTGACGGTCAACGGCAAGTCGATCCGCGAGTACTTCGGCGGCCGGACGATCCACCAGTCGACGCTGCTGGAGCCGCTGCGGCTGACCGGCACCGCCGATCGGTTCGACGTCAGCGTCCGGGTCGTCGGCGGCGGCGTCTCCGGCCAGGCCGGGGCGATTCGGCACGGCATCGCGCGGGCCCTGACCAAGGTCGACGAGGAGTTGCGGCCCAGCCTGAAGCGGGCCAAGCTGTTGACTCGCGACGCCCGGGTGAAGGAGCGGAAGAAGGTCGGCCTGAAGCGGGCGCGCAAGGCCCCTCAGTACACGAAGCGGTAGGGAAGGTCCCGCAGGGGACCAGACCACGCGAGACGGCGGGCGGAGCGGCATCACGGCCGTTCCGCCCGCCGTTCCTCGTCCAATCAAGTGTATAGCGGTCGACGCGGCTGCACGCGGCCCCTCGGGATGCAGAGTCCGCAGGGAGGCGCACCTGAGGGTTCAATGCCCTCGCGCCTCACAGCCGAACCACCGAGACTGCCCTCACCGACAGTCCCCACATCCTCCGACGCGGCTGAAACAGGGGGATCCGAGTGTCGGCCGCGTCTGCCGCCTGCTGCCGGTCCCGTCGGAGGCGCCCGCGCTTCCAGCCTCTCTACCGCGGCGGCCTGACCGGGGTAGGTATCCGGGATAGCGGTATCCGCGTTTCGCGGCCGGGGCCGCCGGGACCGCCCTCACCCCCCAGCCCCCTCTCCCGCGGCGGCGGGAGAGGGGGAGCAGATGAATCGGGGGAGGGCCAAGCCCTCCGCCGAACCTCCGGATTGCCGTTGCGCGGCGGCTTTCCGGTCGCTTTCCAACGGATACCTCGCTCTGTCAGGCGGCGGGAGGGGGGAGAAAATACATCGGGGGGGGCTTGGCTCTCCCCCAGACCCCCGATTTGCCGCTGCGCGGCGGCTCTGCGAACGGATACTTACGGGATGCCTGACCCTGTCAACCGCAGCGGCGGGGGAGGGAGAGCAACTGATCGAGGGAGGGCCAAGCCCCCCCAGCTCCCAATTGCCGCTTCGCGGCTGCTTCCCGACGGCAGCCTCCCCTTGTCAGACTGCGGCGAGGGGGAGAGAACCGGTTCGGGGGAAGGCTCAGCCCCCCTTTTCCATGGGTCACCGTTTCGCGCTCGGTTCCCGAAAATGCTTCCCCATGTTGGGCGACGGCAGGTAGGGGCGAGTCTTGTCGGTGCGAGGCAATTGCTCTCGCGAGCATCCGCACGGCCGCTCCGAGGTCGCTCCCAGAGGGGTTCACCTGCTGTCGGGCTGCGGCGGGAACCGGGGGGCTAGTTGGTCGGGGTCGTCAAGCTCTACGGCGACCCCCCAATCGGCGGTCAACGGCTGCGCTCTGGCGGGTACCCTTTTTCGTCAGGCACTGCCAGTCGCTGTGGCAAAAGATGGGGAGGCGATTGCCCGAGGAAAGGCGAGCACTTTCCGGGACTCCCGGATTGCTGCCCGGTTGTCGCATCCCGACAGAGAACTGCCGCGTTCAGTTGCTGCGGGAGCGGGGTCTGGGGGGCGGGATCGGTCACGGCGGGCCCGGCCGCGAGGGACGGTCGCCTCTTTTGTTCGAATGCTTGACCGCGTCGGGCCGTCAGGCTGGGGGATGCAGTCGTTGGCCGTGGCGGGGCTCGCGCATGTCGAGCGGAAGCTCGACGCGGCGTTGCCGAACGCGCTCCTCGAGGCGGGCCGCCGCCTCAGCGTAGGCGCGGGCGACGACCGCCGGCGCGGTGCGACTCCAGAGTGGCACTCGCGGCACCACGGAGACGCAGAGCGGCCATTGCGGGTCGAGCGCGGCGTGGAGCGCCCGCATCGCGACCCGGGGCCGGCCGACGGGAACCGGGAGAAGGGCGTCGCCCGGGACCCTGATCAGCGTCAGCCGGTGGCCGAGTCGCGCGATGCCCGCTTCGGCCTCCCATTGCTGGTCGAGTTGGCCGGAGACGTCGACCGCGACGTCGACTTCCCACTCCTCCGTGAAGCGGCGCAGCGCGCGCAACTGGACGAGGTTGGTACGGCCGCCGTGCAGGTCCGCGGTGGGAATGCCGACGGCGAGTCGTGAGCGGTCGCTGCCGATGTCGCCGAAGAAGGTGAAGAGGTCGCCGACCATCCTGCCGACCCGGTGGTCGATGTCCCCGCGAGGAAGTTCGACGACCACCTTCGCCGGACGCCACTCGTTGGCGACTCGCTCGGTTAGCACGGCCCAGCGCGTGCGCTCGGGCCCGGGCTCGGAAGGCAGCGGCGGGAGCCAGACGGCGGCGATCGGCACGTCGACTGCATCGGGATCGAAGCGGCCGGCCTCGCCCGCCCACCAGCGGTGGCGGAGATCGAGTTCGACCGCTCCGCACGGCACCGTTCCCGCGGCACGCCGGATCGCGGTCAGGCCGAGCAGGCGCGTGGTGTCGGTGGACAGCGCGTGCGAGAGGATGGGCTCGGGGGCAGGCGTTGCGAAATCCATGGCGCGACGTCCCGGGGCGAACGGTTCCGCGCCGCACGTGGGGGTTCGAAACCGCTGATCGGTGCTCGCTACGACGCGACACCGCTTCCGGTCGAGTCTAGCATCGCCACCAAACGGCCACAACGACCGTGCGCCGCTGCTCGATGGCGTGCGCGACAGCCCTTCACCATTCAACCACCAAGCCGGGGTGCGCAAGGAGCACGTCACCGGCGAAGCGCGACCGCGCAGCGCGGACGGCGATGCCCGACCCGTTCTCTTGCCAGAGATGAGACAGCACCAGACGGTCGGCGCCGGCCTCCGCCGCGAGCGTGCCGGCCTCCGCCGCGGTGAGGTGCCCGCGCGACAAGGGATCGCGGTCCGGATCGATGTCCTGCTCGCGGAGCGTCGCCTCGGAGACGATCGTCGCGGCTGCTGCGGCGGGGACTTGGAGGGCGGCGGCCGGTCCGGTGTCCGCGGTGTAGAAGAGGTCGCCCCGCCCGTTGCCGCTGGCCCGGATCGCCCAGCAAGGCACGTAGTGGACCGTCGGCGTGAACGTGAGGGTCAGGGCCCCGATGACCAGCGGGGCCGTCGGGTCGTATTCGGCCAGGTCGAAGACCGAGCGGAAGTAGTCGTCCGGGTCGTCGGGTCCGAAGGCCAGGGCGAGCTGGCGGAACAACCGGTCCCCGGCCGGCGGCAGCCAGAGCGGCACCCGCCGCTCGGGCCGGACGGGGTTGTAGGCAAGGGCGAAGCGGAGAGCCAGCACGTCGAGCAGGTGGTCGACGTGCAAGTGGGAGATGACCACCGCATCGAGTTCCCGGAAGTTGGCGTGGCGGCGCAGCTCGGGAAGCGTGCCCGGACCGAGGTCGAGCACGAGGTTCGTGCCGTGCTCCGAGACGAGGTAGCCGGAGCAGCCCGCGCCGACGTTCGGACCGGCGGCACTGCCGCCGAGGACGGTGAGTCTCATCGCGGATCCGCCGTGATCGGGTCGACCAGTCCGACGAGGTGCGCGGTGGCGTTGAAGGCGCGAAACACCGGGTCCGGCGCAAGCGCCACGTGCGTGATGCCGCAGTTGTCGAGGTTGAACGCTTCCCGATCGCCGGGAGGGACGCCCCGGGCCATGGTCGTGAACGCGCCAATCACCCCGCCGTGGGCGACGACCACGATCTGGTCGGCGGGGTGACGACGGAGCAGGTCGTCGAAGGTGGACCGCACGCGCGCGTGGAACTGGCGTCGCGTCTCGCCGCCGGGCCAGCCGAACTCGAAGTCGTCGGGATCCTGCAACCGGGCCGCGAGTTCGGGGTCGGCGGCGACGATCTCGCTGAAGGCGACGCCTTCGCACGTCCCGCAGTGCATCTCGGCCAGCCCCGGGTGCGTCGTCGGCACGAGGCCGACTCGCCTGCCGATGACCTCCGCGGTCGCGGTCGCGCGGGAGAGGGGGCTGGTGACGATCAGGGAGGGCGCGTAGGCGCGCGCGATCTCCGCCGCGGCTCGCTCGGCCTGCATCAGGCCGAAGGCGTCGAGCGGAATGTCGATCTGGCCTTGGATGATTCGGTCGCGATTGGCGGCGGTGCGGCCGTGCCGAACCAGCAGCAGTTCAGCCGCCTGCGCCGTCGGATGCCGGTACATCGCCGTCGAGTTCATGCGTGCCGTTGCCTTGTCGTTGCCTCGCGTAGTCGCACCAAGGGGCGAGGATACACCGGTCGCATCGGGGGCGGCGGGCCACGCAGATCAGGCGCCCGTGCTCGATCATGTCGCGATGGAGCGCGTAGAGCGCTTCGCGATCATCGCCGAACTCCGCCTCGACCGCGTCCTGGACCTGCTCCGGGGTGGACCGGGCATCGACCACGCCAAGCCGAACGCAGACCCGGTGGACGTGGGTGTCGACCGGGAACGCCGGCTTGCCGAGACTGAACAGGAGGACGATCGACGCCGTTTTCGGGCCCACGCCGGGGAGCTGCGTCAGGGCGCGTCGCCCTTCCTCCACGCTCAGATCGTCGAGCCAGCCGAGGTCGAAATCGCCCGCCTCGTTGCGGATCGTCCGCAAGACGGCCTGAATGCGGGGAGCCTTGGTGTTCGCCAGTCCGCCGCTGCGAATGGCGTCGGCAACGACGCTGGTCGCGGCATTGACGACGTCAGTCCATGTTGGCAACTCGGATCGGAGGGAACGGAAGGCGCGCGCGGTGTTGATGTCCGAGGTGTTCTGGGACAGGATCGTCGAGACCAGTTCGGAGACCGGGTCCCCGTGCGAGTGCCACGGGCCAGAGCGGTACTCGGCTTGGAGCAGGTCCGCGACCAAGCGGAGCCGGGTGTCCCGGTCGTCCTGGTCGTCCGGCGGCGGGTGGGAGGCGGCCACGACGGTGTCCTCGAGCATTCAGGGGCGGCAGGATCACCGCGCCTCGGTGGGAGGCACGACGAACGGCGAGTCGGTGCGGTTGACCCTCCCGCCGCGAGACTCGTACACTGACGGCTCAGGGACGACAACCGGGAGCCATTGTTGACGCCTTCGTGCTGCCAATCAAGATGCCCGCGCTCTGCGCCTCAGGGTTCGCCTCGAACCCCGAGGCGTTCTTTTTGTCCGGCCGGGAGCAGGTCATGAGCGAACACGAGACGCTGATCCGGGGCGGCAGGGTGGTCGATCCGGGGACGGGCACCGACGGGCCAGCCGACCTGCTGATCCGAGGGGGCCGGGTGGCGGAGGTTGGGCAGATCGCGCGGCGGCCGGGCCGGACCGAGATCGACGCCGCGGGGCTCGTCGTCGCGCCGGGGCTGGTCGACGTCCACGTCCACCTTCGGTCGCCCGGGTTCCACGAGAAGGAGACGATCGGGACCGGGACCGCAGCGGCGGCGGCCGGCGGATTCACCACCGTCTTCTGCATGCCGAACACGCGGCCGACGCTCGACTCGGTCGGCACGCTGCGCGAACTCGCGGCGGAAGTCGCGCAAGCGGGCGTCGTCCGGGTCCATCCGATTGCCGCCATCACCAAGGGGCGCGCCGGCGAGCAAGCGGTCGAATTCGACGCGCTGGCGGCGGCCGGAGCGGTCGGCTTCTCCGACGACGGGGACTCGACCGCGGACAGCGGGATCATGCGCGCGGCGCTGGAATCGACCTTGCGTCACGGCAGACCGGTGATGGTCCACTGCGAAGACCGGGGACTGGTCGGCGGTTCGATGCACGAAGGCGAGGTGTCGCGCCGGCTCGGGGTGCGGGGCATCCCGGCCGAGGCCGAAGAGATCATGATCGCGCGCGACCTGATGCTCGCCCGGCTGACCGGCGGCTGGCTGCACCTGTGCCATGTCTCGATCGGGACCGGGGCGGAATGGCTGCGCCAGTTCAAGGCGGCCGGGGCGCGGGTCACGGGCGAGGCGATGCCGCACCATCTGCTGATGACCGACGAGTGGGTTGGCGGCTCCCGGCGTTTCGTGAACGTCGACGAGCCGGCCGGGGCCGACGGCGCGCCGCTGGACACGCACACCAAGGTCAACCCGCCGCTGCGGCCGGAAGCGGACGCTCGGTCGCTGCTCGCCGCGCTGCGGGACGGCACGATCGACCTCGTCTCGACCGACCACGCGCCCCACGCCGCGCCGGAGAAGACCGGCACCTCGTTCGAGCGGGCGGCGATGGGGATGATCGGGTCGGAGGTGGCGTTGCCGATGATGCTCGCGCTGGAACGGGCCGGACAGGTCACGCTGCCGCAGGTGGTCGCTTGGCTGAGCGCGGTCCCGGCGCGCCTCTGGGGGCTGCCCGCCGGTCGGCTGGCGGTGGGAGACGTGGCTGACATCGTGCTGTTCGACCCGGCGCAGGCATGGGTGGTCGATCGTGCGACGATTCGGTCGAAGAGCGTCAACACGCCCCTGCTGGGCATGACGCTGACGGGCAAGGTGAAACGAACCTTCGTCGGAGGCGAGGAGCGGTATGTCGACGCGTGATGGTGCCCCGGCGAGGGCAACCCGCTTCCGGCCGACGACGAATGCCGCCCTGGTCTTGGCCGACGGATCGATCTACCACGGGAACGCGTTCGGCGCCAAGGCCGACGCCGCGGGCGAGATCGTCTTCACGACGACGATGGTCGGCTACCAAGAGGTGTGCACCGACCCGTCGTTCCGCGGCCAGATCGTCTGCATGACCTACCCGCTGATCGGCAACTACGGCGTCAACGACGTCGACGACGAGTCGCGCCAGCCATGGATCGCCGGGCTGGTCGTGCGCGAGGCGGCTCGGCAGCCGAGCCACTTCCTGACGACCGGAACCATCGACGACTACCTGAAACGGCACGGCATCCCCGGCGTGAGCGGGATCGACACCCGGAGGCTGACCCGCCACATCCGGTCGGTGGGCGACATGCGCGCCGTGCTCGTCAGCGACGCGGCGGGCCTGAGCGACGCCGAGATGGTCGAGCGGGCTCGGCGTGCCCCGCTGCCGGGTGAGCAGGACGTCGTCGGAGAGGTGGCGGGCGAGGCCGGGGACGCCGGAGGCAACGGTCCGCACATCGTCGTGGTCGACTGCGGCCTGAAGCGCAACATCGTCCGCTCGCTGGCGTCGCGCGGGGCGCGGGTGACCGTGGTGCCGTTCGGCACCGGGTACGACGCGATCGCCCAGCTGCGGCCCGACGGCATCGTCGTGTCGCCGGGACCGGGCGACCCGGCGAACCTCGACAGCGGGCTGGCGACGGTGCGCGACATCCTCGCCTCCGGCACGCCGTACTTCGGCATCTGCCTCGGCCACCAGTTGCTGGCGCGGACGATCGGGGCCGAGACCGCGAAACTGAAGTTCGGCCACCGGGGCGGCAACCACCCGGTGCGCGAGGTGAGCACGGGTCGGGTGACGATCACCTCGCAGAACCACGGCTTCCAGGTCGACGGCTCCACCGTGCCGACTGGCGACGGGTGGCAGGTGGCACTGGTGAACCTGAACGACGGGTCGGTGGAGGGGCTGGCCCACCGGTCGTTGCCGGTGATGACGGTTCAGTTTCACCCGGAGGCGTCGCCGGGTCCGCTCGACAACATCGGGCTGTTCGACCGTTTCCTGGACATGGTGGCAGGGGCGGCGAAGTAGGTGGTCGGACTCGGCGGGCCGGACCGGACCAAAGGCGGGAGAGGGGACCAGGAAGCGATGGCGGGAGCGGCCGGCGACGTTCGGAGCGTGCTGGTGCTGGGGTCGGGGCCGATCATCATCGGCCAGGCCGCGGAATTCGACTACGCCGGCACGCAGGCCTGCCGCGCCCTGCGGGAGGAGGGGATTCGCACCATCCTCGTCAACTCCAACCCGGCGACGATCATGACCGACGAGGATGTCGCGGACGCCGTCTACATTGAGCCGCTGACCCCCGAGGTGGTGCGTCGTGTCATCCAGCGGGAACGGCCGGACGGATTGCTGCCGACCCTCGGCGGTCAGACCGGGTTGAACCTCGCGGTCCGGGTGGCGGAACAGGGCACCCTCGACCGCTACCGCGTGCGCCTGCTCGGGACGCCGCTGTCGGCGATCAAGGAGGCCGAGGACCGGGCGCTGTTCAAGGCGTTGCTCGAGCGGATCGGCGAGCCGGCGGTGGAGAGCACCATCGTCACCACGCTCGAGCAGGCGCGCGCCTTCGTCGACGTAGTGCCTCTGCCGCTCGTGGTCCGGCCGGCGTTCACGCTCGGCGGCACGGGCGGCGGCGTGGCAACGACGATGGACGAGCTGGACCGCATCGTCGTCAGCGGGATCGGGGCGAGCCCGATCGGGCAGGTGCTGGTGGAACGGAGCCTGACCGGCTGGAAGGAGATCGAGTACGAGGTGATGCGGGACGGCCATGGGACCTGCATCACCATCTGCAACATGGAGAACATCGACCCGATGGGGGTCCACACCGGGGACAGCATCGTCGTCGCGCCGTCGCAGACGCTGACCGACGACGAGTACCAGATGCTGCGCACCTCAGCCCTGAAGATCATCTCCGAGCTCGGGATCGAGGGAGGCTGCAACGTCCAGTTCGCGCTCGACCCGCAGTCGCGCGACTACTCGGTAATCGAGGTGAACCCGCGGGTCAGCCGCTCTTCGGCTCTGGCCTCGAAGGCGACCGGTTACCCGATTGCCCGGATGGCGGCCAAGATCGCGATCGGGAAGTCGCTCGAGGAGCTGCGCAATCCCGTCACCCGCCAGACGACCGCGGCGTTCGAGCCGGCACTCGACTACGTGGTGGCGAAGATCCCGCGCTGGCCGTTCGACAAGTTCGCGAAGGCCGAGCGAACGATCAGCACGCAGATGAAGGCGACCGGCGAGGTGATGGCGATCGACCGGTCGTTCGAGGGGGCGATCCAGAAGGCCGTCCGGTCGCTGGAGACCAGCGCGAAGGATCTCCGCTGGGAGGACCCGGCGTGGGACGACGCCAAGATCCTGGAACTGGTCCGGCGGCCGAACGACCTGCGGCTCTGGGCGGTGACGGCCGCCTTGCGCCGTGGTGTCGGCGTCGAGCGCCTGCATGAGCTGAGCCGGATCGATCGCTGGTTCCTCTGGAAACTGGAACGGCTGGTCGCGATGGAGCGCGAGCTCAGCGATCCCGGGTTCCCGGACGATCTCCTCTGGGAGGCGAAGCAGGCCGGGTTCAGCGACCGGACCATCGCGGAACTGTCGGGCCAGCCGGAGGTCGCGGTTCGGACGCGCCGCGAGCGGCTCGGCATGCTGCCGGTCTACAAGATGGTCGACACGTGCGCCGGCGAGTTCGAGGCGGCGACGCCCTACTTCTACTCGACCTACGAGGAGGAGGACGAGGCCCCGCCGATCGAGTCGGCGAGCGCGATCGTGGTCGGGTCCGGCCCGATCCGGATCGGGCAGGGGATCGAGTTCGACTACTCGGCGGTGCAGGCGGCGCAGGCGCTGCACGCGGCCGGCGTGGCGTCGATCATGGTCAACTCCAACCCGGAGACGGTTTCGACCGACTTCGACGCCTCCGACCGGCTCTATTTCGAACCGCTCGACCCGGAGAGCGTGGGGGAGGTGATCCGGCACGAGTCGGGCGGCGGCACGGCGCTCGACACGCCGGTGATCCTCCAGTTCGGCGGCCAGACGGCGATCAACCTCGCCGCGCCGCTCGACCGGCGCGGCGTGCCGATCTGGGGCAGTTCGCTCGACTCGATCGACCTCGCGGAGGACCGGCACCGGTTCGAGCAGTTCCTGCGCGGCCTCGACATCCCGCAGCCGCCGGGGGCGGCGGTCACCTCGCTGGCCGACGCGGAAGAGGTCGCCAACCAGATCGGCTACCCGGTGCTGGTGCGACCGTCCTACGTGCTCGGCGGGCGGGCGATGGAGGTCGTCTACGACCGGGCCCACCTCCAGCGGTACATCCGCAACGCCGCCGAGATGACACCGGAGAAGCCGGTCCTGGTCGACAAGTACCTCGTCGGCAAGGAAGTCGAGGTCGATGCGATCAGCGACGGCCGGGAGGTGCTGATCCCGGGGATCATGGAGCACATCGAACGGGCGGGGGTGCACTCCGGCGACTCGTTCGCGGTCTACCCCGGTGTCAATCTCTTCCCGGCCGAGGTCGAGACGCTGGTCGAGTACACGACGCGCATCGCGCTCGGGCTGAACGCGCGCGGACTGATCAACATCCAGTTCGTGATCCACTCCGGGCGGATCTCGGTGCTCGAGGTGAACCCGCGGGCATCGCGGACGGTGCCGTTCCTGTCGAAGGCGACCGGGGTGCCGATGGTGCGGATCGCCACCGGGATCATGCTCGGCAAGTCGCTGCGGGAGCAGGGGTATGCTGGCGGTCTCTGGCCGCGGCAGCCGCTGGTGGCGGTCAAGGCCCCGGTCTTCTCGATGGCGAAACTGCGAGGGGTGGAGGTCCACCTCGGGCCGGAGATGAAGTCGACCGGCGAGGTGATGGGTATCGACCACACCTTCGACGCCGCGTTCTACAAGGCGCTGATCGCCGCCGGGCTGGCCCTGCCGCCGCGCGGCTCGGTGCTGATCACGCTCGCCGACGAGGACAAATCGGACGCGCTGGAGATGATCCGGCAACTGGTGACGATGGGGCACCCGCTCTACGCGACGGAGGGGACGGCGGCCCTGATCCGAAGAGCGGGGATGCCGGTGCAGGAGGTCCTGAAGCGGATCGGTCGCGGCCACCCCGACATGCTCGACGTGATCCTGGCCCGCACGGTGGACTGGGTGATCAACACGCCGGGGCCGGCGAACAAGGAGATCCTCGACGGGCTCGAGATTCGGCGGGCAGCGGTGGAGCGGGGCATCCCGTGCATCACCTCGCTGGACACCGCGCGGACCGTGGTTTCGGCGATGGCCGGCTCCAGTGCCGTCTACTCCGTCCAGCCGCTGCCGTCGTACCGCAGGCGCGACCTTGGCTACTGACACGGTTTCTCCCACCCTCCCCGGGGGCTCCGGAGGGTCGTCCCGCCTCTTCGTCGGGCAGGTGGAGTCGCTCGACCCGATCATGGGCGACGCGATGCTGGTCAGCGTGCGCGTGCCTCGCACCGTGGCCCAGCAACTGCGGCCCGGCCGATTCTTCGAGATCACCTGCCGGCACGAGACCACCTTCGACCCGTTGCTGCGGAGGCCGTTCTCGGTCTACCGGGTGGACCGCGAGCGGGGCTCGCTCGTCTTCCTGATCCGCCCGTTCGGGCGGGGCAGCGGCTGGATGGCGCGCCGGAAGGTCGGCGACGAACTCGACGTCCTCGGTCCGCTCGGCAACGCCTACGAGACCAGCCCGACGACACGGAACCTCGTGCTGGTGGCCGGCGGGGTCGGCGTCGCGCCGATGGTGATGATGGCGGACGAGGCGGCAGCGAAGGGCGTCAACGTCGCGTTCCTGATGGGGGCGGCCAACGAGCGGGGGTTGTTGCCGGCGGCGGAGCTTCCGAGCAGCGTCGAGTACGTGGTCGCCACCGACGACGGCAGCAAGGGGTTCCACGGATTCGTGACGCAGCTGGCGCGCGACTACGTGCTGTGGGCCGACCAGATCATGGCCTGCGGGCCGGAACCGATGTACCGCTCGCTGCGCGACGCGATCAACCCTATCCGCCTGAACGGCCGGCCGCCAGTGCAGGTCTCGATGGAGCGCGGGATGGCCTGCGGGGTCGGGGCCTGCCTCGGCTGCGTGGTCGAGACGAAGCGCGGGATGCGCACGGCGTGCCTCGACGGCCCGGTGTTCGATCTGGATGAGGTGCTCTGGTGAGCGGACGAGCGCGGCGCAACGGCGGTGACGGGCGATGAGCGCGGACTTGGCCGTGCCCGACCTGAGCGTCGACCTGGCCCCCAACAACCCGCGCGAGCTGCGGCTCGCCAATCCCGTGATCGCGGCGTCCGGCTGCTTCGGGTACGGACAGGAGTACGCAGGCCTGATCGAGGTCTCGCGGCTCGGCGCGTTCGTCAGCAAGGGAATCACGCCGGAGCCGCGCTCCGGCAACGCGATGCCCCGGATCGTCGAGACCCCGGCCGGGATGCTGAACGCGATCGGGCTGCAGAACCCGGGGATTCGCGGGTTCGTCAAGAAGTACCCGCGACTCTGGGAGAAGCAGCGGCTGACCGCCATCGTCAACATCTCGGCCGAGACGGTTGACGACTTCGCGATGATGGCCGCGATCCTCGACGAGCAGCCGGGGATCGCCGGGATCGAGGTCAACGTCTCCTGCCCCAACATCAACCGCGGCGGCTACTGCTTCGGGTGGGACCCGGAGATGTCGGCTGACGTGACCCGGGCGGTGCGGGCGGCGACCACCCTGCCGGTGATCGTCAAGCTGAGCCCGGGAGCGGAGGACGTCGTGCTCGTGGCGCAGGCGGTCGAGGCCGCCGGCGCGGACGCGATCTCGCTGATTAACACGCTGGTCGGGATGGCGATCGACGTGCGGCGACGCCGACCGGTGCTCGGCAACGGCACGGGAGGGCTGTCCGGCCCGGCGGTCAAGCCGGTGGCGCTGCGGATGGTCTACCAGGTGGCCGGGGCGGTGCAGGTGCCGGTAATCGGGCTCGGTGGCATCCTCGGGGTGGACGACCTGCTCGAGTTCGTGATGGCGGGCGCGTCGGCCGTGCAGGTCGGCACCGGGATCTTCGTCGACCCGCAGTTGCCAATCCGCTTGATTGACGGCCTCGCAGCGTGGATGATCAAGGAGGGGGTCGGCAGCTTGGGCGAGATCGTCGGCGCGGCGCAGCCGGCGGCGGTCCGCGCGGCGCGGGGGCGTGCGGCGGAGGGGAGCGGGTGAGGTTTCTCTACTTCCTGCTGGTGCTGGTGCCGGTCGCGTTCGCCCTCGAGTTCACGCACGCGAGCGAGATCGCGATCTTCGGCGTCTCGGCGCTGGCGCTGATCCCGCTGGCGGCGGTGCTGGGGCGAGCGACGGAAGAAGTCGCCATCTACACCGGCCCGAAGATCGGGGCGCTGCTGAACGCGACGCTCGGCAACGCGGCCGAACTGATCATCACGCTGGTGGCCCTGCGCGAGGGCCTGATCAACGTGGTCAAGGCGAGCATCGCCGGCTCGATCATCGGCAACATCCTGGTGGTGCTGGGGGCGTCGCTGCTGCTGGGGGGGCTGCGCAACGGCATTCAGCGCTTTGACCGGCACACCGCGGGCGTCAACTCGAACATGATGGCGCTGGCGGTCGTCTCGCTGGTGGTGCCGGCCGTCTTCGCGCTCGGCAGCGCGGACATCCGTCCGACCCCCGAAAAGACGCAACTGATCAGCGACGGGCTGGCCGTCGTGCTGATCATCGTCTACATCCTCTACGTCTTCTACACGCTGCGCGGGCAACCGGGCGACCCGGGCACGCCGCCCGCGCCGGAGCACCACGAGTCGCCGTCGATGAAGCTGCCGACGGCGCTCGCCATCCTCGCCGGCGCGACTGTGATGATCGTCTTCATGAGCGAGTTCCTGGTCGGCGCGATCGAGCCGACCGCCGAGAAGCTGCACCTGAGCGATCTGTTCATCGGCGTCATGCTCGTGCCGCTGGTCGGCAACGTGGCCGAGCACCTCGTCGCGGTCCAGGTTGCGCTCCAGAACAAGATGGACCTCAGCCTCGGGATCGCGATCGGGTCCAGCCTCCAGGTCGCCCTCTTCGTCGCGCCGATCCTCGTGCTGGCCGGCGTGGTGATGGGCCAGCCGATGAACCTCGTCTTCAACGGCTACGAGATCGGGGCGATGGTCGGCGCGACCTTCATCGCGGTCCTGATCTCGCTCGATGGCGAGTCGAACTGGCTGGAGGGCGTGCAGTTGATCGCCCTCTACGTGATGCTCGGCATCGCCTTCTTCTTCGTCGGCTGAGCGCGGGACTGGGGATGACGATCGACCTGCTGGCGGTGCTGCGCGAGGTCGGAGCGCTGAAGGAGGGACACTTCGTCCTTTCCTCCGGGCGGCACGCGGACCGCTACATCGAGAAGTTCGATTTGCTGCGGAACCCGCGGGCCACGTCCAACGTGTGCCGCCTCTTCGCTGAGCGGTTCGCGGACGCCGGGGCCGACGTGGTGGTCGGCCCGACCACCGGCGGCATCCTGCTCGCCTTCGAGGTCGCCCGCCAGCTCGGCCTGCCGGCGGCCTACGCCGAACGGCGCGACGACACCGGGCGCGAGCGGGCCTTCCGCCGCGGCCAGTCGTTCGCGCCGGGAACGCGGGTGCTGGTGGTGGACGACATCATGACGACGGGCGGCGCGGTGAAGGAGACCCTGGCGGCCTTGGCCGAGCATCCGGTCGAGGTGCTCGGGGCCGGGGTGCTGGTCGACCGCAGCGGCGGCTCGGTCGATCTCGGGGTGCCGCTCTTCGCGATCGCGGAGGTCGACATCGCGACGTGGGATCCCGCTGACTGCCCGCTCTGCCGCGTCGGCGTGCCGTTGCTCAAGCCGGGGACGACGCCGGCGGCGGCGACCGGGCGCTAGGCGCTGCGGTCGTTTCGCGCCGCGGCGGTTGCGACGCGGGCCCGAAGTTCGGCCTGCAAGTGGGCGAGGTCGGTCAGCCGCTGGTCGATCTGGGCGAGGATCTCCGGGCGCGGCTTTGCCACGTACTCGTCCCTCAGTTCGGAGAGCATCTGGGCAACTCGGCCGATAGTGCGCACGGTGTGGACCGGGTCGTCTTCGCGGGTCGCGTAGGTGTAGGTGCCCATCCCTCGGTCCTTCCCCGTCGCGCTGTCGACTCTCAGGCTTCTGACGATTGGGCGGCACTCGCCGTTCCGGCGTCTTCCCGGCCCAGCAATTGCAACATGGCCGTCTCGTCCATGATCTCGACGCCGAGCTCGCGGGCCCGAGCCGCCTTGCTCCCCGCGTCCTCGCCGGCGAAGACGATGGCGGTGCGCTTGGACACCGAGCCGGAGACGTTGGCGCCGGCTCGCTTGAGGGCTTCCTCGGCCTCCGGGCGGGTCATCGAGGTCAGGCGGCCGGTGAGGACGACGGTCTTGCCGGTGAGCGGGCCGTCCAGCGGTGCGGGGGCGTGCCCGTCGTCTGTCAGCTTGACTCCGGCGGCCCGGAGTTTCTCGATGACGCGGAGGTTGCGCGGCTCGGCAAAGTAGTCGTGCACGCTCTGGGCGAGGACCGGGCCGATGCCGGCGACTTCGCCAATCTGCTCGATCGTCGCGTTCGCGATCGCGTCGACGGAGCCGAACCGTTCGGCCAGCAAGTCGGCGGCGCGCTCCCCGATGTGCCGGATGCCGAGGGCGTTGAGCAGCCGCGGCAACGACTGCGCCTTGCTCGCCTCGACCGCGGCACGGAGGTTCTCGGCGCTCTTCTCGCCGAGGCCGTCCAACTGGGCGATGGCGGCGAAGTCGAGCGAGTAGATGTCGGCCACGTCGCCGATCATGCCGAGATCGACGAACCGGTCGGCCAGCTTGTCGCCGAGGCCGGCGATGTCCATCGCCGAGCGGCCGACGAAGTGGTGGACGTTGCGCTTGAGCTGGGCGGGACAGGCGGCGTTGGTGCAGTAGCGCATCGCCTCGCCTGGCTCACGGTGGGTCGGCGCGCCGCAAACCGGGCAGACGTCTGGCATGACGAAAGGGCGCTCGCTGCCGTCGCGGCGGTCGACGAGCACCTGCACCACTTGCGGGATGACGTCACCGGCGCGCTGGACGACGACCGTGTCGCCGATGCGAATGTCCTTGCGGGCGATCTCGTCCTCGTTGTGGAGCGTGGCCCGGCTGACGGTCACGCCGCCGAGGCTGACCGGCTCGAGCACGGCGAGCGGGTTCAGGGTGCCGGTGCGGCCGACATTGACCTCGATGTCGAGGACGCGCGTCGTCTGCTGTGCCGCGGGGAACTTGAACGCGGTTGCCCAGCGCGGCTCGCGGGCGACGTAGCCGAGTTCCTCCTGCTGGCGCAGGGAGTCGACCTTGACCACCACGCCGTCGATCTCGAACGGCAGGTCGTCTCGTCGCTCGTGCCACCACTGGCAGCGTGCCCAGACTGCCTCGATGTCGTGGAGGCGTGCTTGGTCGGGCGTGGTGTCGAAACCGAAGGCGCGGAGCATCGCCAAGGCGTCCCAATGCGTGTCGGGCATCGGCGCGCCCTTGAGGTAGCCGAGTTGGTAGACGAACAGCCGCAAGGGGCGCGAGGCAGTGATGCGCTGGTCGAGCTGGCGGACAGAGCCTGCCGCTCCGTTGCGGGGGTTCATGAAGGTCTTCTGGCCGTCGCGCTCGAGCCGATGGTTGAGGGACGCGAAGTCGCGCTTGCGCATGTAGATCTCGCCGCGCACCTCGATCGTCGACGGCTGCGGCCAGTCCAGAGTCTGCGAGAGGCGAAGGGGCACGGTCGGGATCGTCCGCAGGTTCGCGGTGATGTCCTCACCGACGAAGCCGTCGCCGCGAGTGGCACCGTGGGCGAGGTGCCCGTCGACATAGGTGAGGGCGACGGCCAACCCGTCGATTTTCGGCTCGGTGACGAAGGTGAAGGTCTCGCCGGGGAGGATGCGGCCAATCCGGGCCGCCCAGGCGAGGAGTCCCGCCTCGTCGAAGACGTTGCTGAGCGAGAGCATCGGCAGCGGGTGCCGAATCTCGGCGAACGCACTCTGCGGGGTGGCCCCGACACGCTGGGTCGGGGAGTCGGCGGTGACGAGTTCGGGGTGCGCCTCCTCGATCGCCCGCAACTCGTTCAGAGCGGCGTCGTAGTCGGCGTCGGGGACCAGCGGCTGGTCGAGCACGTAGTAGGCGTGGTTCCAGCGGTCGATCGATTGCCGAAGCGTGGCAACGCGCTGTTGAAGAGCCACGGGGGAGGTCAGCGCGCCCGGGTTCGTCATCGAGCCGCCTTGTTGTCTCGCGCCATGCCGCACACCTGTTCTATAGTGTCCGTACAGGTACGATTGTACCACGCGACATCGTTCGCACCGCCCGCGATTCGCCACCGACCGCTCGGTGCCCCGCCCCGACGAGACCGCCCATGAGCGATTCCGGCTCACCTCCTGACAACGGATCGGACGCTGCGTCGCCGGCTGGCGGCCAGTATGTCCACTTGGTCGAGCGGGCCGAGACGTTCGTGCGCGCCAGGGGCGGCGTCGTCACCGAGGAGGCGCTGATCGGCTTCGTCTTCGGCGGCAGGGGCGGCGCCTCGCTCTGGCAGTCGTTGCTGCGCACGATGCTTGCCAACCAAGACCGCCTGGTGCTTCGCTCGGACGGCTCGTGGGTCGTGCCATCAGAGGCAACCTCAACGCGGCAACGGCTGCTCGACCGGTTCGTGGCGATCGACGTCGAGACCACGGGGTTGCGACCCGCGACGCAGCGGGTGATCGAGGTGGCGGCGATCCGGTTCGAGGCGGGGGTCGAGATCGAGCGGTTCGAGACGCTGGTCAACCCGGGGCGAGCCGTCCCGAAGTTCATCGCCGAACTGACCGGGATCCGCGACGACCAGTTGGAGGGGGCACCGCCGTTCGAGCGGATCGCGGCGCACCTCGAGACGTTCGTCGGCGACGCCGTGCTGGTCGGCCACAACGTCGATTTCGACATCTCGTTCGTGAACGCCGAACTGCGGCGCTGCGGGCGGCTGCCGTGGCAGAACCCGAGGATCGACACGCTCGGGCTGGCGTCCCGGCTGATGCCGCAGGTTCGGCGGCCGGGGCTGCAGTCGGTCGCGCGGCGGCTGTCGATTCCGCGCCGCGGCCGGGAGCACCGGGCGGGGTCCGACGCCGAACTCTCGGCCGCGGTGGCGTTGCGCCTAGCCGAGCAGGCGGGGGCGAGCGGGTTCACCAGCGAGGAGGAGTTCCGCGCGCTCGGGGTGCCGGCCGAGCGGCGACCCGGCGAGCGCGCCCCGCGCAGCAAGCCGACGCTCGACCGGACCATGCTCCGCACGGTGCCGCACGCCCCCGGCGTCTACATCATGTGGGACCAGTTCGACCGGATCATCTACATCGGCAAGGCGAAGGACCTGCGCGACAGGGTCGGGTCGTACTTCTCGCAGCCGCTGGGCTACACCCGGAAGATGGACGGCCTGCTGGAGTCGCTGGACCGGATCGAGGTCGAGGTGGTCGGCTCCGAGCTGGAGGCCCTGCTCCTGGAGTCGCAACTGATCCGGCGCTACCAGCCTCGCTACAACCGCGCCCTGCGCTCGCACGAGCAGTACCCCTTCATCCGGGTCGACATCGCCAATCCGTGGCCGCGCATCTCGCTGGCGAAGGCGCGCAAGGCCGACGGGGCACGCTACTTCGGCCCGTTCCGGAACGCGAACGCGGCCCGCCAGACGGTCGACCTGCTGAACCGGGTGGTGCCGCTGCGGACCTGCACCCGGTCGTTCAAGGACGCGCGATCGTACGGCGCGCCCTGCTTGGAGCTCGACCTCGGACGGTGTCTCGGCCCGTGCGTTCACCGTGCGAACAGGGAGCAGTACCAACGCCTTGTGCGCGACGTAGTGGCCTTCCTCGACGGCCGCGACGAGGTCCTCTACGGCTTGATGCACGCGGCGTTGAACGAGGCGGCGGTCGGGCTCGACTACGAGCGCGCGGCTCGGCTACGGCGGGAGATTCAGTTGGCCGGGGCGGTGGTCGGCACGCAGCGTCGGCTCCGCGCGTCGGCGGAGGACCATGCCCGACTGCTGGTCCTGCCGTCCGCGCAGGCCGGGTCGCGGGAACTGCTGCTGGTCGCGGGCGGGCGGGCGTGGGCCCGCTTCCGGGCCGAGGAGGACGGCGAGGCCGCGGAACTTGCGGCTCGGCTGGCGGGCTCATGGGCGCGTCTGGTGGCCAATCCGCCGCCGGCGGTCGACCACGACACCGTGGACGACGCGCACATCCTGAACCGGTTCCTCGCGCTGCACGACGGTCACCCGGCGGTGATCGTCTGCCCCGCGCCGCCGGCGTGCGTCGACTGGCTGGCAGTGGCGCAGCGAGCCTTGGCGATGCCGGAGGATGCGCTGTCGTTCGAGGCGTCTGGCGGCGAGGACGACGACTCGGCCGACGTTGCATCAGCAAAGGCGCAGGACGAGCAGGCCTTGGCTGACACGGAGTGATCGTGCCCGAACCGATGGCTTGGGATGACGGGTCGGGCAGCGGTCGGGACGGCGTTCGCTATACTCGGCGACCGGGCACGGACGACGAACGGGAGCGCGGATGACAGAGGGCTCGGAGCAGGCGGTGCTTGACGAGATCGCGGCCGAGGTGCGCGTCTGCACCCGCTGCGAACTGTGCAGGACGCGCTCCCACGCGGTGCCCGGCGCGGGACCGAGCAACGCGCGGGTGATGCTCATCGGCGAGGCGCCGGGCTGGCACGAGGACCAGCAGGGCAAGCCGTTCGTCGGCAACTCCGGGTCGTTCCTGAACGAGTTGCTGGCGCTGGCGGGACTGGGACGGGATGACGTCTTCATCACCAACGTGGTGAAGTGCCGACCGCCGGGCAACCGGGACCCGATGCCGGACGAGATCGCGGCCTGCGCGTCGTACCTCGACCGGCAGATCGCGGCGATCGACCCGGACGTGGTGGTCACGCTGGGCCGCTTCTCGATGGCCCGCTGGTTCCCCGGGGAGCGCATCTCCAAGATTCACGGGGTGCCGAAGCAGGAGGGGGGGCGGCTGATCGTGCCGATGTACCACCCGGCAGCGGCCCTGCACCAAGGCTCGCTGCGGGGGGCGATCGAGGCCGATTTCGCCAATCTGCCGAAGCTGCTGGCCGAGGCGGAACGGGCCCGCGAGGCGGCCAAGCCGGAGGAGCCGCCGGCGCAGCAGATGTCGTTGTTCTAGGAAGCGAGGGCGGGGCTGGGGTGGGCGACGATGCGACGCGGTTGATCTTCCTCGGCGGCGTCGCCGAGGTCGGCAAGAACATGCTCCTCCTCGAGCACGGGGAGGACATCGTGGTCATCGACTGCGGGCTCGCCTTCCCGGAGGCGGACGAGCTCGGCATCGACCTCGTGCTGCCGGACATCTCCTACCTGCGGCAGAACCGGGAGAAGCTGCGCGGCATCTTCATCACCCACGGTCACGAGGACCACATCGGGGCGTTGCCGTACCTGCTGCGCGACTTGCTGCCGGTGCCGGTCTTTGCCACCCGGCTGACGAAGGGGCTGATCTCGGTCAAGCTGGAGGAGGCCAAGCTTCTGGCCCAGGCCGACCTGCGCGAGTTCGACCCGGACGGGCCGTCCGTGCTGGAAGGGGGCGTCTTCCGGGTCGAGCCGTTCCGGGTCACCCACAGCATCCCGGACGCGGTCGGCTTCGGGGTGACGACGCCGGCCGGGCTCTTCGTCTTCACGGGAGACTTCAAGTTCGACCCGACGCCGATCGACGGGCTCCTGACCGACTACGCGAAGCTGCGCGCCTTCCGCGAGCGCGGGGTTCGTCTGCTCGTTTCCGACTGCGTCCATGTCGAAGTGCCGGGGCGGACGCCGTCGGAGCGGGTGATCGGCGACACCTACGACCGCATTTTCGCCGAGGCGCCGGGGCGGATCCTGATCGCCACCTTCGCCTCGCTGATCGCCCGGGTGCAGCAGGTGATCGACACGGCCGCCCGGCACGGGCGGGCGGTCGCGCCGTTGGGGCGCAGTCTCGAGAACAACGTGCGGATGGCGAAGGAGCTCGGCTACCTGACCGACCCGCACAACGTGCTGGTCGAGGCGCGCGACGCCGCCCAGTTCCCCGACGACAAGATCGCCTACGTGATGACCGGGGCGCAGGGCGAGCCGATGGCCGCCCTCAGCCGGGTGGCGAACGGCGACCACCGCGACCTCTCGATCGTCGAGGGGGACACGGTGATCGTCTCGGCGACGCCGATCCCGGGGAACGAGACGGCGGTCTACTCCGTGATCGACAAGCTGTTCGCCCAAGGGGCGGAGGTGGTTTACGGCTCGCGGGCGCTCGTCCACGTCTCCGGCCACGCCAGCCAGGACGAACTGCGCGAGATGGTCGAGCTGCTGGGGCCGGAACTGGTGGTGCCGACCCACGGCGAGTGGCGGCACCTCGTGCTGTACGCGGACTTGGCGACGGGGGCCGGTGTCCCGGCCGAGGCGATCACGTTCGCCCGGATCGGGGAGGTGATCGAGATCACGCGCGAGGCGATCGCGGTCGTCGGCGAGGTCGAGTCGGGCTACGTCTACGTCGACGGCGGCCGGGCGGGCGAGGTCGGCGACGTGGTCGTCCGCGACCGGCGGGCGCTGGCCCGCGACGGGATGCTGGTGGTCGGGGTGACGGTCGACCGGGAGTCGGGCCGGATCCTCGCCGGGCCGGAGATCGCGACTCGCGGCTTCGTCCACGCCAAGGAGGCTGGCGACCTGCTTGACGCGGCGAAGTCGCACCTGCGCGAGGGGCTGACCGCCGCGCCGGAGGCGGCGGAGGCGGGCGACTGGGAACGGCTCGGTCGGCAGGTGCGCGACCTGACCTCCAGTTTCTTCTTCCGGGAGACGGGTCGGCGGCCGATCATCCTGCCGATGGTGATGCCGGTGTAGGCTCGGCTGGCGGCTGGCGGCTGGCGGCTGGCGGCTTCGGTCAGGGGATCGCTGGCGGGAAGGGCTGGCGGCGGTCGAAGACCAGCCACGTGCCCGCGCCAAAGACGAGCAAGGCGAGTGCGAAGGCGGCCAACAAGGCCCCGAGCTTGCCGATGATCAGCACCAGCAGGGCCGCGGCGACAAACCAGAGCACGCTCCGCACCGTGTCGCGGCCGGTGGCGGATCGGGCGTAAGCGCAGGCGAGCCCGAGTTCGACGCAGGAGACGATGAACAGCGCGGCGGTGATTGCCCCTCCGGTGAGGAATGCGAGGACGAAGGTGAAGAGCGCCGCCGCCCACATCGTCGTCGGGTTCCTGCCGATCAGGGCGCGGATCGGGAGCAGCAGGAAGCCGGCAACGGCCACCAGCATTGCGACTGGGTAGGCGGTTTGCATCAGTGAGCCGGCTATGGCGTGTCCCTCGTGCCCGTTGAGTTGGACGATTCGTGCTCCCACGGCAGGTTGAGGATGGTGAGGATGTAGGCGACGGCTTGGTCGTCGGTGGTGTTCTGGACCGGGAACGCGCCGCCGCGGTCGGCCACCACCGAACTGCCGGTCGGGATGCTGGTCATCCCGTTGCGGTCGGTCTGAAGCGGCGGTGGGTTGAGGCCTTGGCCGCGCAGGTGGACCCCGAGCTTGGTGTGCTCGGCGTAGAGGGGCACCGACAGGTTTCCCTCGTCGATCGCGACCACCACCAGTCCCGGGATGGCGATGTCGAGCGTCGCCCCCGGCCCGAAGGTGGCGCGCCGCATGGCGATGTCCTGACCCTGCCATTGGCCGCGGCCGATGTTGCCGGAGAAGAGGACGTCGATCTGGATTTCACCGGGGGCGACCAAGTGGTTGACTTGGTCATTTCCGAGGAGGCCCGACGGAGCCGTCAATGCGCCGAGGAAGCTCGTGGCGAATGAGCGGCGGTCCATCGGGTCCTCCTTCGATTTACTTCGAGCGATTGCGGAACTTGCTACCAGGTCCAGTACTCACCCGGATAGTTTGCGACGTCCGCCCAGTGGAGAAGGTTCCGACAGGACGCGCCATCCGTCCAAGTGCCGGCGATGCCGGATGTGTAGCCGTCGTCGGGATCCCCCGCGTTCTTGACCTTCGCCCACACATTGTCGTAGTAAACCCAAGCCTTCGATCCGAGGCAAGCTGGGAAGGACGAGTTCTGAAACCGACCGTTCGAAGTTGATTTGGCGGTGTGGTTGGTGTTGTTGCAGTGGGTGTCGCCCCACTGCCCGGTGCTCTCGTTGACCCAGCCAGTCGTGCCGAGCCACGTCCATCCGTACTTGCATTCCGCTGTGTCGACGTGGTGCCCGGTGTAGTTCGCCTTGACAGCGGAGAGGACGCCGTTGACGCGTTGGTTCACCGGGTCCTCCCAAGAGGCATATGCGGTCATCTTCCGGGTGCTCTTGCCACCTTCGGGATCGACTTCGTCTTGGGGGCGCAGCGAGCCATCACGTCCTTGCTTAGGATGGTGCCGCGTTGCGGTGGCAACGATCTTCGTGTCGTCGGTGCTTGGGGATTGGGCGACTTCTTTGTCGAGCTTGTCGTTGGAGAACACCTGCGGGGTCTGATCGACCAGCATCCCGATGTGGAATTCGAACTTGCATGTTGCCGGATCGACAGCGGTGATCCAGCTGTAGGTTGCCGGGGCGTTGTCGAGCGGCTGGTAGAACTCCAATGAGTAGCCGCAGACCCCGTCCGCCACGGTGATCCCCTGGATGATCTTGGTCCAAGTCTCCTTCATGTCGGGAAGGTTCTTGGGATTCTCGCGACGGACCACACCATCGCCTGCCAACGGTGAGTCGGAGTCCTTCAGGTTGGCGATGTTGATCGTCTGCGTTGCCGCCGCGGTCTCGTTCGGGGTTCGTGCGAGGTTGGCGATGATCGGGATGACCGCGATGATGAGTGCCAGTGCGAACAACCGTGACTTCTGGCTCATGGCTTTGTCCCTTCCGATCGTCTGCTCCACGTTCGGTTGGTCAGCGAGTCCCGCGCTTGGCTGAGGACGGAACGCACGATGAGTGGAGGGTAGGCGATGGAGAACTATGTCGCAATATGTAGATAGTTGCTTTATGCCATGGTTTAGACAGATTGGATTACCTGCACTATGCACTACCGGAAATTGTGCGACGACGGCGCGACGGTGCCGAGAGGGGCGGCGGCGAGGTCGTCCTCGCTGGTGACGACGCGGACCGGGGGGAGAGCCGACTCGGGGACGTCTGCCGGCGAGCCGAGCTGGCGGCGGGCTTCCTCGAGCGAGCGGACCTGCTCGGCGACGACGTTGACCGTCAGGCCGCGGCGCTGGAGGGTCCCCTCGACCACGAGGAACGGCTCGGCCCGGACGACGTGCCGCTGCGCCTCGTAGAGGTCGGGGAAGACGATCACGTTGACGAGGCCGAGCTCGTCCTCCAGCAGGAGGAAGGTGATGCCGTGGGCGGTGCCGGGCCGCTGGCGGCAGACGACGAGGCCGGCGACGGTGACCCGCAGGCCGTCCGGCAGTTGCTCCAGTTCGGCGGTGGTCGCGAAGCCCTGCGGCAGGCGAGGCCGGAGCAGGCCGAGCGGGTGGTAGCGGGGGGAGAGGCCGAGCGTCTGGTAGTCGTTCGCCATCTGCTCCCACGGCCCCATCGGGGACAGGCTCGGCACGTCGGCCTCGACCGGCAGGGGGAGCGCGACCTGGCGGCCGGGGGTCTTGGCGGTGCGGCCGCCGCCGAAGGCGCGGGAGGGGACGAAGAGGCCGAGTTGCCAGAGCGCCTCGCGCCGGCTGAGGCCGAAGGCGTCGGCCCCGCCGACAGCGACGAGGCTCTCCGCCGCCTCCAGCCGGAGGGGAACCCGGCGGACGAGGTCGGCGAGCGAGCGGAAGGGGCCGTTGGCGGCGCGGTCGGCGACGAGCCGGGCGGCGGCCTCGTCGCCCAGTTCGGCGATCGTGCCGAGGCCGATCCGGACCGCGTTCCCCTCGATGCTGGAGCGGTCGTGGCTGCGGTTGACGTCGGGCGGCAGGACGCGGACGCCGTGGCGGCGGGCGTCGTTGGTCAGGACGTGGGGCGGGTAGAAGCCCATCGGCTGGTTGTTGAGGAGGGCGCAGGCGAACTCCGCCGGGTAGTAGCGCTTCAGCCACGCCGACTGGTAGGCGAGGACGGCGAAGGCGGCGGCGTGGCACTTCGGGAAGCCGTACTCGGCGAAGCCCTGCAGCTTGGCGAAAACGACCTTGGCGGTCTCGAGGTCGATGCCCCGCTCGAGCGCGCCGTCGCGGAACTGGTCCCAGAGGCGGGCCATCGCCTCGGCCGAGCGCTTGCGGGTCATCGCCCGCCGCAGCTGGTCGGCCTGGCCGGCGGTGAAGCCGGCGAGGGCCATGGCGACGCCGAGCACCTGCTCTTGGTAGAGGACGACGCCGAGCGTCTCCCTCAGCACCGGCTCGAGGCTGGGGTGGTCGTAGGTCGGGGCGACGGGGCGGCCGCGGCGCTGCTCCTCGCGCTGGCGGACGTAGGGGTTGACCGCGCCGCCGACGATCGGGCCGGGGCGGACGATGGCGACTTGGACGATCAGGTCCTCCAGCGAGCGGGGCTGGGTGCGGAGGATCGTCTGGATCTGGGCCCGGCTCTCGATCTGGAAGGTGCCGATCGTGTCGCCGGCGCAGACCATGTCGTAGACGCGCGGGTCGGCGAAGTCGACCCGGCTGAGGTCGACCGTCTCGCCGCGGCCGGTGGCGATCAGGCCGAGGCACTCCTCGACCAGCGAGAGCATGCCGAGGGCGAGGAAGTCGATCTTGACGAAGCCGGCGTCGTCGCAGGAGTCCTTGTCCCAGTGGCAGAGGAAGCGGCCGGGCATGGCGGTCGGCTGGACCGGGACCAGCTCGGTGAGCGGGGTGGAGGAGATGATCATCCCGCCGGAGTGCTGGGAGACGTGGCGGGGGAAGCCGGCGAGCTGGGCGGCGAGCTCGACGAGGTGGCACCACGGCGGGGTGCCGATCCGCTCGGCGTAGGCGGGGAGGCGGGCCAGCTCGTTGCCGAGCTCGCGGGCGTTGCGCGGCTCGCTCAGCTTGGCGATCCGGTCGAGGTCGGGGCCGGGGATGCCGAGCGCCTTGCCGACCTCGCGCACCGCCGAGCGGAGGCGGTAGGTGGGGAAGGCGCAGACGAGGGCGGCGTGGTCCGGCCCGAATGTCTCGTAGACGCGCTCGATCAGCCGCTCGCGGATCTCGCGCGGGAAGTCGATGTCGATGTCGGGGACGGAGCTGAGCTCGTCGTTCAGGAAGCGGCCGGGCATCAGGTCGTAGGCGAGCGGGTCGATGTGGGAGAGGCCGATCAGGTAGCAGACGACCGAGCTGACCGAGGAGCCGCGGCCGCGGCCGGGCGGCAGCGTGGCGGAGGGGGCGCCGGGGCCGCGCAGTTCGGCGGCGACCTCGCGGGCCAGCACCAGCAGGTCGCGGTAGAGGAGGAAGAAGCCGGCCAGCCGGTGCCGCTCGATGATCCGCAGTTCGTCGTCGAGGCGCAGCTCGGCGGCGGCGTGCTGCTCCGGCCGGAAGCGTGCGCCGAGCGCGGCGGCGCAGGCCTGCCGCAGCAGGCCGTCCGGGGTCTGGCCGGGCGGCGCGGGGTAGCGAGGGAAGACGTAGGCGAGGTCGGTCGTCAGGTCGAAGGCGGCGCAGCGCTCGGCGAGGGCGATGCTGGCGCGGACGGCGTCCGGGTGGCGGCGGAAGCGCGCGGCCATCACGGCCGGCGGCTGCAGCGCGAACTCGGCGTTCGGGCGGCGGAAGCGGTGCGCGCCGTCGAGGGTGGTCCGGTGGCGGATGGCGACCAGCACGTCCTGCAGGCGATGGCGCTCCGGCCGGTGGTAGTGGACGTTGCCGGTGGCGACCGCGGCGACCCCCGCCTCCTCGGCGAGGGCGGCGAGGCGGCGGACCCGGGCGGTGTCGCCGTGGACGAGGTTGTGCTGCAGTTCGACCGCGACGTTGGCCGGGCCGAACCAGTCGAGGTACTGCCCCAGTTGGGCCCGCGCCCCGGCGAGGTCGTCGGCGTCGACCAGTTGGGAGAGGCGGCCCTGCCGGCAGCCGGTGAGGAGGACCAGCCCCTCGCTGTGGCTCGCCAGCAGGGCGGGGTCGAGGCGAGGGCGGCGGGCCTCCGGGTCGCGCTCGCGGCCGGGATGGTTGGCGACGGCCGCCCGCGGGTCGGGGTGGGGGCCGCGGTGGGCGGCGGTCAGCAGGCGGCAGAGGTTGGCGTAGCCGGCGGCCGACTCGGCGAGGAGGGTGAGGTGGCTCTCGTCGGCGAGGGTCACCTCCGCGCCGGTGACCGGGGCGATGCCGGCGGCCTTGGCGGCGCGGGCGAACTCCATCGCGCCGTGGAGTCCGTCGTGGTCGGTGACGGCGAGGTGGCGGTAGCCGAGGTCAGCGGCGCGGCCGACCAGTTCCTCCGGCAGCGACGCGCCGTCGAGGAAGGAGAAGGCGGTGTGGAGGTGCAGTTCGGCGTAGGAGGGGGCAGGCATCGCCGTCAGGGGGCCTGCTCGTACCACGCGTCGTCAACGAGATCGTGGAAGAGGGTGCGCAGCGCGCCGTCCTCTAGCAGCACTTGGAAGTAGCGGCGGCGGATCGGTTCCCGCCACCATTCCTCCTCGATCCGCCAGGCGTCTTGGACGCGGGCGACGCGCCGCTCGCGGCCGGCCTCGACCAGCAGGGCGGGGGCGTCGCCGGGCGGGCGGGTGCGGACGGTCACCGGCCGGGGCCGGTTCAGGGCTCGAAGGCGATCAGGGCCAGTCGGCGCTCGGGAATCCGGGACCATGGTTCCACCTCGATCACACGGTAGAGTTGGGTGCCGCCGAGCCGCTGGCGCAGGTCGCGGCAGGCCTCGGCGAGGTGCCGCGGGCGGCGGGCGTGGAAGCCGGGGAGGAGTTCCTGGCGGCCGCCGGCGTCGAGGAGGCCGACGACCTCGAGGGTCAGGGTCTCGACCGGGCCGGGGAGGGAGGCGGCGCGGATTCGGTGGCCGAGCGCCTCGACGACGCGGTGGCGGCCCCCCGGCTCGCGCAGGGTGGCGACCTGCTCCCACGAGCCTCCCCCCTCCAGCACGGCACGCAGCCGAGCCTGGCGGACGTGGCGGTCGCGCAGGGCGGGACGCTCGAAGAGGCGCGTCGCCAGCCGGGCGACGGCGACGAGGAGGGCATCGTGACTGGTGGCCGGGGCCGGGAGGTCGAGCGTCTCGGCCGCCGACTCGAGCCGGGGCCGGGGCACGACCGGGGTCGGGTCGTCGCCGCGGGCGAGGTCCCAGAGCCGGCCGCCGGCCGCGCCGAAACGGGCCCGGACCGCCGTCGGCGGCAGGACGGCGAGGTCGCCGAGGGTGCGCAGGCC
>JBDHWC010000011.1:0-44532 GCA_039809985.1 Thermomicrobiales bacterium
CGGTCGGCCGATGCTGTCAACGACGACGTTCTTCTTTTTCGTCACACTCCGAAAGGGAGGCGCATGGTCTCAACTGGGGTTGCCCCTGTGACGTTCTCCGGCAGCGCCGACGAGCAGAAGCTGGCGGCGGAGGTCTTCCGCGTCCTCTGCGTGCACGGCCGGTTCATGGCCTCCGACGCGGCGATCCGCGTCCCGGTCGCCGCGGTCGTCGAGTTCCTGTCGGCCGCGGGCGAGCGGGATGCCGCGCCGAGGCTCGACGCCGCGCTGGCGGCCAACCCGAGCGTCTTCGCCCTCGCCGGAGAGGCCGACGACCGCGTGGTCGTGACGACCCGCGAAGGGAGGCTGCCGATCGACGGTCCGATTCCGTCGCAGCACACGTTCGCGCAGCGCTTCCTGACCCCCCTGCCGAAGCAGGAGCGCCCGGCCCAGCCGACGCGCGTCCGCCCGAAGATCTACCCGGCGTGGGCCACCTTGCCGTCGATTCTCGACGGCATGGAGGACGAGTTCGAGGAGGTCGCGGAGGCGTTTGAACCGGCGGTCGAGTTCGGGGCGACCGAAGCCGCGGACGTTGCCGTCGAGATGCTGGCGGTCGTGCCCGAGGCGGAGCCGGAGGCCGGGCCGGAGCCGACGGACGAGCTGGAGCCGGCCGAGCCGGTCGCGCCGCCGGCCCGGACGATCACCTTGCCGGCAGTGACGCCGACGGACGTCACCGGCGTCGACGACGTCGAGCTTGCCAACGTCATTCGCGACCGTCTCGTCGGCGACCCGCGGATCGCCAACTTCGGCGAACAGTGGATGATGGAGGACCGGGTTCCCCGGTTCAGCCGCGGCGACCTGCGCCGGATGAAGGAGTACCTGCAGGAGCAGGAGCAGCCGATGACGGACGACTCCATCGCGCAGGACGTGCTCGGCGCGCGGCCGGCGACGCCGGAGTTCGACCTGGTCCGGTTCGCGGTCGACTTCCGGCTCTCGCGCGAGCATCGCGAGTTCGAGTTCGTCGGCACCACCAACCAGCGCTACTGGACCACCGGCGGCCTGCCGCCGATCGGGACGACGCGGCGCAAGTCGAACGAGATCGGCACCGACTACCGCTACCTGCTGGACGAGACGCCCGCCGAGCCGGTCCACCGGACGGCTGCCACGCTCGACCACATCCTGACCTTCTACGAGTACCTGCACGGCCTGCTGCCGTTCGACGCGGAGATGCAGGCGTTGCTGCCCGGGCCGCTGCTGCCGGGCCAGAAGTCGGCGGTGCTCACGTTCGAGTGCCCGCAGTCGTACACGACCTACTTGGTCGAACTGCGCTACCCGACGCCGAACCGCGGCGGCTTCATCCTCGGCCTCGACGACTTCTACACCGAGAACCTGGTGCCGGGGGCGCTGATCGGCATCACGCGGACCGAGAACGACGGCCACTACCGGGTCGAGTACCAGCGCGAGACACCGCAGAACCTGCGCCTGCTCGAACTCGACGAGCGGCGGGCCCAGCGCTACGTCTTCCGGCCGACCACCACGTCGTGCGGGGTCGACCCGGACATGCTCCTGACGGAGGAGCGGTTCAGCCGCCTCGCCGGCGAGAAGCCGCTCGACGAGAAGGTCCGGCGGCGGCCCGAGTCGGTGGTCGCGGCGACCTTCGAGCGGATCGGCGAGAACCGCGACGGCAACTTCTCGGCCGACTTCCCGACCCTGCTGGCCGGGGTCAACATCGAGCGGCCGATCTCGGCGACGTTGCTTCGGGCGATCCTCGACAAGGACGACACCGGGGCGTTCTCGCCCGATCCGGAAGGGCAAGATGCCTACACCTACGTTCCCGGAACCACCCCCTAGCAACGACGAGTTCGACGAGGCGGCCGCTCCCCCGACGGAGCGGCCGCCGGTCGAGCACACGCTGGTCGCCCTCGGCACCGCCCCCGTCGTCCCGGAGATCGTTGCCCACCTCTCCGACCTGAGTCGGGCTGAGGCGGCCGTGCTGCGTCGGGCGTGGCCCCACTATCCCGAAGCCGTGCGGGTCGAGATCGTGCGGCTGATGGAGACGCTGCCCGAGGAGCGCCTGGACGTCGACTTCGGCCGAGCGCTGCGCGTGGCATTGGCCGACGAGTCGGCGGTGGTGCGCCAACTCGCGGTGGCGGCCCTCTGGGAAGGGGACGGCACCGTTCTGGCCGACGACCTCGTGCGGATCCTGCGGGAGGATCCGTCACAGGACGTGCGGGCCGAGGCCGCCGCCGCCCTCGGGCGCTTCGTCGAGCGCGGCGTTGAGCACGGGGCAATCGTGGCGACGGATGACGCCCTGTGCGTCGCCCTGCTCGGCGCGGCTCGGGATGCGGCGGAGGGGTACGGCGTGCGACGGCGAGCCCTGGAGTCGCTCGGGGCGGTGGCATCCGACCCGGCGGTGCGGGCCGTGGTCGAGGCCTTCCTCGGGGAGGACGACCAAGGCTACCGGGCCAGCGCGATCTACGCGATCGGTCGCAGCGGCAGCCGGGAGTGGATGCCGACCTTGCTCGGGGACCTCGGCTGCGACGACGCCGAGCTGCGGTTCGAGTCGGCGCGGGCGCTCGGCGCGATCGGGGATGCCGACGCCATCGTGCCGTTGGTGCGGGCCGCGGCCGACGAGGACCCGGAGGTCCGCCTGGCGGCAATCGCCTCCCTCGGCCAGATCGGCGGTCGGGCGGCGGTGCGGGCCCTCGACGAGATCGCGAGCCGTGGCGACGGCAGCGACGACGAGGCGATCGAGGAGGCGCGGGCCGAGGCCACGGCCATGCTCGACCCGCTCCGGTACGACGCGTGACGGCTGCTGGCTCTGAGATCGCCGACGTGCCCACGCTGCTTGCGTCCGCCGAGGCGTGGGACCGCGCCTTGGCGGCCATCGGCGGCCGGATGCTGCAGTCGACCCCGTGGGGCGAGCTGAAGTCGCGCCACGGCTGGAGCGCCGAGCGCGTAGCCGTGCGGCACGGCGCCGATGTCGGCATGGCGCAGGTGCTGTTCAAGCAGAAGGGACCGGTTTCGATCGGCTACGTGCCGCGCGGCCCGGCGTTGTCCCGGCCGAATCCCGAACTGGCCGATGCGCTGTTCGCCGAGGTTGACCGCGTCTGCCGGGCGCGCCGCGCCATCAGCGTGATCGTGGAGCCGGACGAGCCGCTGCCGTTCCACGGCAGCTACAAGGCGCATCGCTTCGTCCGGGCCGACTTCCGGATCCAGCCGGGGCGAACGGTCAAGGTCCCCCTGCTTGACGACGAGTCGCTGCTCGCCCAGATGCACCACAAGCACCGGTACAACTCGCGGCTGGCCGCCCGGCGCGGCGCGAGCACCGAGGCGGTGCCCAGCACCGACGAGAACATCGACGCGTTCCACGCGATGATGGCCGACACCTCGGGGCGAAACCTGTTCGGCATCCACAGCAAGGACTACTACGCCGACTTTCTCCGCCTGTTCGGGGACAATGCCGCCCTGCTCTTCGCCCGGGTCGACGGGGCGCTCGCGGCCGGGCTGATCGTCGCCCGGTTCGGGAGCGAGGGCATCTACATGTACGGCGCGTCGTCGACCCAGAACCGGGCCCACGGCGCCGCCACGCTGCTGCAAGTCGACGCGATGCGCTGGTGCCGCGACCGTGGTTGCGCGTCCTACGACCTGTGGGGCATCTCGGAAGAGGACCCGGTCAGCACGGCGACCGCGGAAGGCGACCGGGTCGCGCCAACTCGCGGCAACGACCTGCGCGGTCTGTACGAGTTCAAGACGCGCTTCGGCGGCGAGATCGTGACCTACCCGTCCGCCGTCGAGCGGCGCTACGTGCCGGTGCTGGCCGCGCTCGCCCGGCGCGTCTACCGCCCGGCGGGCTGAGGCGTGACCTTCGCGCCGTTGGCCACCGTCGGGGACCTCGCCGACCGACTGCCCGAGTGCCGGGTCGTTGGTGACCGGGCGACACGGGTCAGCGGGCTGGCCTACGACTCGCGCGACGTGGCTGCGGGCGATCTCTTCGCCGCGCTGGTCGGCGGCTATGCCGACGGCCACGGCTTCGCGGAGCGGGCGGCAGCGGCCGGCGCTTCGGCCGTGCTGGTCGAGCGCGAGCTTTCGCTGCCGCTGCCCCAATTGATCGTGCCTGACAGCCGGGCGGCGCTGGCACGGGTGGCCGACGCGCTGTACCGGCACCCCTCCGGCGAGATCGCGGTCGTCGGCATCACCGGCACCGACGGCAAGACGACGACGTCGTTCCTGACCGACGCCATCTTCGGCGCGGCCGGGCGGGTGACGGGGATGATCGGCACCGTTGCCGTGCGCATCGCCGGGGTCGAGGACCGCCACGCGCTGCGGCAGACGACCCCGGAATCAGCCGACGTGCAGCGGCTGCTGCGGGCGATGGTCGACGCCGACGCGGAATGGGCGATCCTCGAGGCGACGTCGCACGGGCTCGGGATGCACCGGTTGGACGACGTCGCGTTCCGGGTCGCCGCGGTGACGAACATCACCAGCGAGCACCTGGAGTTCCACGGCTCCGTCGAACGCTACTGGCGGGCGAAAGGAACCCTCTTCGAGCGGGTCGCGGCGGTCGGCGGCGCGGCGGTGGTGAACATCGACGACCCGGGCGCGCGTTCGGTGCTGGCGTACTGCGACGGTGCCAAGCTGCTGACGACGTCGATCGAGGGCGGGGACGCCGACCTGCGGGCGACTGACATCGACTGCGACGGAGGCGGCTGCCGCTTCACGCTGAACTGGCGCGGCGAGGCTTCACGGGTCGACCTGCCGATGCTGGGACGGTTCAACGTCCAGAACGCGACGTGCGCGGCCGGCATCGGGCTCGCGACCGGCATCCCGCTGGCGGACGTCGCGGCGAGCCTCGGCACTGCGCCGTCGGTGCCGGGCCGGATGGCGATGGTCGATGTCGGGCAGCCGTTCGCGGTGGTGGTCGACTACGCGCACACGCCGGCTTCGCTGGCCAAGGTGCTGGGGTTGCTGCGGACGCTCCACCCCGCCGGACGCCTGATCGCGCTGTTCGGGAGTGCCGGCGAGCGTGACGTCGAGAAGCGGGCGGTGCAGGGCCGGGTCGCGGCGGAACTGGCCGACGTGGTGGTCGTGACCAGCGAGGACCCCCGGTTCGAGGACCCCGACGCGATCATCGCCGACATCGCCCGCGGCGCCACCGAGGCCGGGGCGAGGCTCGGCGAACGGCTCCATCTGGTCACCGATCGGCGGGACGCGATTCGGCTCGCGGCCAGACTGGCGCGGCCGGGGGACTGCCTGTTGCTGGCCGGCAAGGGGCACGAGGGGAGCATCATCTGGGGCGGCAGCAAGTTGGCGTGGGACGAGGAGCAAGTCGCCCGCGAGGTGCTGGCCGAATTCGGCCACGGAGCCTGAGGCCGGGGGCGCGTGCCGTCCCCGGCCTCAGGCTCGTCCTACCAGAGGACGACGCGCTTCTTCTCGTCCACCATCAGGCCGAGGTCGGCGAGTTGCTGGCTCTCGACCGCGTCGGGGGCCTCAAACATCAGGTCGATGCCGCGCTGGTTCTTCGGGAAGGCGATGACATCGCGAATGCTCGTCTCGTCGGCGAGGAGCATCGCGATTCGGTCGATGCCCATCGCGATCCCCCCGTGCGGCGGCGCGCCGTAGTCGAGGGCGTCGAGCAGCGCGCCGAAGCGGTGTTGCAGTTCCTCCGGCTTGTACCCCATCAGGCCGAACATCCGCTCCTGGTCCGCCCGGCGGTGGTTGCGGACGCTGCCGCCGCCGAGTTCGTAGCCGTTGGCGACGAGGTCGTACTGCTTGGCGCGGACCTTCTCCGGCTCGGTGTCGAGCAGGTGGGCGTCCTCGGCGAGATAGCCCGAGAAGGGGTTGTGCGTCGCCTCCCAGCGATCCTCGTCCGCGTTCCACTCCAGCAACGGGAACTCGTAGATCCAGCAGAAGGCGAAGACGTTCGGGTCGGCGAGGTTCAGTCGCCTCCCCAGTTCGTCGCGGAGGGTCGAGAGCGACTTGGCGACGACCGCGGGCTGGTCGGCGACCGCGAGCACGAGGTCGCCGACGTTCGCGCCGAGGCCGGTGGTGATCGCGGCCAGTTCCTGCTCGCTCAGGAACTTGGCGATCGGGGAACGGATGCCGTCGGCGCGGACCGCGAGGGTGGCGAGACCCTTGGCACCGGCCTGCTTGGCTAGTTCGGTCAGGTCGTCGATCTCGCGGCGGGTGTACTCGCCGCAGCCGGGCACCACGATCGCCTTGATCTGACCACCCTGCTCGAGGGTTTGGGCAAACGCCCGGAAGCCGGTTCCGGCGAACGCGGCCGAGACGTCCTGCAGTTCGAGGCCGAAGCGGAGGTCGGGCCGGTCGTTGCCGTAACGGGCCATCGACTCGGCGTAGGTGATGCGCGGGAAGGGCGACTGGGCGATGCGCTTCTCAGAGTACTCGTTGACCAGTTCGGCGTAGAGTTGCTCGATCAGCGACATCACGTCGTCCTGCTCGACGAACGACATCTCGAGGTCGAGCTGGGTGAACTCGGGCTGGCGGTCGGCCCGCGACGCCTCGTCCCGGAAGCAGCGGGCGACTTGGTAGTAGCGGTCGAAGCCGGCCACCATCAGGAGTTGCTTCAGTTGCTGCGGCGACTGCGGCAGCGCGTAGCAGTTGCCGGGCAGCGCGCTGGAGGGGACGAGGAAGTCGCGCGCGCCCTCCGGCGTGCTCTTGATCAGGTTGGGGGTCTCGATCTCGAGGAAGTCGCGCTCGGTCAGGAAGCGTCGCATGTGGTCGACGAGCCGGTGGCGGAGGACGATGTTGCGACGCATCCGGCCGCGGCGAAGGTCGAGGTAGCGGTGCTTGAGGCGGACGCTCTCGTCGGTGTCGGTCTCCTGGTTGACTTCGAACGGCGGGGTCTTGGACTCGTTCAGGATCTCGACGGCATGGGCCTCGACCTCGATCTCGCCGGTCGGCAGCTTCGGGTTGACCGTCCCCTCGGGCCGGGCGCGAACGGTGCCGGCGACCCGCAGCACGAACTCGTTGCGGACGTCGCTGGCGGTCGCGTGCGCCTCGGGCGCGATCTCGGGGTTGAAGACCACCTGCGTCAGGCCGTGCCGGTCGCGCAGGTCGATGAAGATCAGGCCGCCGAGGTCGCGTCGGCGGTGAACCCAGCCGTTGAGCGTCGCCTCGCGGCCGGCGTCTCCGCCGCGAAGCGTGCCGCAGGTGAGGCGGCCGGCGGCCGGTTGTGCCAAAGTCGTGGAGTCCGTCACCCTCGTTCCTTCCCCTCAGACATGGTGGTCGTCGTCGCGCTGTAGCGCTGGCGCAGGGCGACCGCGAGCGCCGCCTCCGGCTCGATGCCGGCCTCGGCGGCCTTCGTGATCGCGTCGAGGATGGCGTTGCCGGCCGCTGCGGTTGCAGCGGCGTCCACCTCCCGAACGGCCTCCCCCTTGCGGGGTGTCAACAGGACCACGGCTTTGTCGAACACCGGCATCGAGCGTGGCAGGCGCGCGAGCGGGTTGGCCGGCTTCGGCTTCGCGCCGGCGGCGGCTCGCTCCGCGGCCTTCACCGCGTCCCAAGTGCGGACCACCTCGGCCGGGGTGCTGGCGTCGACGTCGCCGAAGACGTGGGGGTGGCGTCGCAGCAGTTTGGCGGAGACGTGGGCGTGGACGTCCTCGAGCGTGAAGGTGCCCGCTTCCTCGGCGATCTGGGAATGGAGGGCGACTTGCAGCAGGAGGTCGCCGAGTTCCTCGGCGAGGTTCTCCGGGTCGTCGGCGTCGATCGCGTCCGCGGTCTCGTACGCTTCCTCGATCACCGCCTTGCGGATCGTCTGGTGGGTCTGCTCGCGGTCCCACGGGCAGCCGTCCGGGGCGCGCAGGCGGGCGACGATGCGTTGCAGCGTCTGCGGCGAGCGGACCGCGTCGAGGCGGGGCAGGGGGGGCACCCACGCGCTGGTCAGGTGGTCGACCGCCAGTCGGTCGAGGCCGTGCAGCGGCACCTCGACGAGCGCCTCCTCGCCGGGCACGCCGGCGGCGCGGGCCACCACCACCGGGTGGTCGTCCGGGTAGAGCCGCGCGAGCGCGAGCTTGGTCGCCGCGGCTTTCTCCATGTCGTACAGCTGGGTGACGAGCAACGGGCACGACGGGTCGACCGCGAGCAGGCCGCCGGCGAACGGCTCGGCGTCGAGGATGGCGGCGAGGTCGGCGGCATCGACCAGTTGGGCCTGCTCGGCGACCGGGTCGTGGCCGACCGCGGTCGCCACGACGTCGACGAGGCTGACGGCGTCCTGAACCTCGACGGGGATGCCGTCGGCGGCGGCGCGCTCGACGACGAGGCCGACGCTCCGCTCGCCGAAGCGGGGGTGGCCGGGCACGGCGAAGACGACGTTGCCGGGCGTGGTCCCGGCCACGTCGAGCACTCGCTCGGCGACGGCGGCGTAGACCGTGTCGAAATCTCGGCCGGCGACGTAGAGATCGTCGCAGGTGGTGACCCGTGGGTCGGCCAGCAAGTCCGCAACGCCCGGGTGGATGCCGGTGCGGAGGATGATCCGGTCGGCGGCGGCAAGGGCTCGCACGGCGGCGACGGTGCGCAGTCCGGGGTCGCCGGGCCCGAGCCCGACGATGGTCAGGGTGGTCACCTCGCCGGTCACGCCTTGCCGGCGACGGCCTTGTCGCCGCCGAGGCTGAGCACGGCCATGAAGGCCTCCTGCGGGATCTCGACGTTGCCGACGAGCTTCATCCGCGCCTTGCCCTCTTTCTGCTTCTCGAGCAGCTTGCGCTTGCGGGTGATGTCACCGCCGTAGCACTTGGCGAGGACGTTCTTGCGCATGGCGCGGATCGTCTCGCGGGCGATGATCCGGCTGCCGATCGAGGCCTGCACCGGCACGTCGAACATCTGGCGGGGGATCAGGCTGCGCAGTTTCTCGACCAGTTCTCGGCCCCGGTAGTAGGCGTCGTCGCGGTGGGCGATGAGCGAGAGGGCGTCGACGATCTGGCCGTTGACGAGGACGTCGAGCTTGACGAGGTCGGCCGGGACCAGCCCCTTGAAGGTGTAGTCGAGCGAGGCGTAGCCCTGCGTCCGGCTCTTCAGCTGGTCGTAGAAGTCGACGATCAGCTCGCCGAGCGGCATGTCGTACTTGAGGTGGACCCGGTCCTCGTCGAGGTAGACCATCTCGCGGTAGAGGCCGCGGCGACCGGTGACCAGTTCCATCACCGCGCCGATGTAGCGGGAGGGGACGATGATCGAGATGTCCATCCAGGGTTCGCGGATCTCCTCCGTCTCGCCCGGGTTCGGCATCTCCGACGGGTTGTCGACGAGGACGACCTTGCCGCCGCGCAGTTCGACCTCGTACTCCACGCTCGGCGCGGTGGCCAGTAGGTCGAGGTGGTATTCGCGCTCGAGCCGTTCCTGCACGATCTCCATGTGCAGCAGGCCGAGGAAGCCGCAGCGGAAGCCGAAGCCGAGGGCGAGCGACGACTCCGGCTCGTAGGTGAGCGAGGCGTCGTTCAGGCGCAGGCGCTCGAGCGCGTCGCGGAGGAGCGGGTAGTCCTCGCCGTCGACCGGGTAGATGCCGGCGAAGACCATCGGCTTGACCGGCTGGTAGCCCGGCAGCGGCTCGGCGGCGGGGCGCTCGGCGAGGGTGATGGTGTCGCCGACCTCCACGTCCTGCAGCACCTTGAGGCCGGTCGCGAGGTAGCCGACCTCGCCCGTGGTCAGGCGCGGCACCTGTCGCATGTCGGGTCCGAAGTAGCCGACCTCCAGCAGGTCCGACTCGCGGCCGCCGGCCATGAACCGGATGCGGTCGTGCTCGCCGATCGCGCCGTCGACGACCTTGACGTAGGCGATGACCCCCTTGTAAGCGTCGTAGTGGGAGTCGACGACCAAGGCGCGGGTCGGGGCGGCCGGGTCGCCGCCGGGCGGCGGCATCTTCCGCACCACCGCCTCGAGCACGTCGTCGATGCCGAGGCCCGACTTGGCCGAGGCGCGGACGATCTCGTCGTCGAGGAGGCCGATGAACTGGCCGACCTCGTGCGCGACCTTGTCGGGGTCGGCGCTCGGCAGGTCGATCTTGTTGATGACCGCGACGATGGCGAGGTTCTGGTCGAGCGCGAGGTAGACGTTGGCCATCGTCTGGGCCTCGATCCCCTGCGCGGCGTCGACGACCAGCAGCGCGCCCTCGCAGGCGGCGAGGCTGCGGCTCACTTCGTACGAGAAGTCGACGTGGCCGGGGGTGTCGATCAGGTTGAGTTCGTAGGTGTCGCCGTCGCTGGCGGTGTAGCCCATGCGGACGGCGCGGGCCTTGATCGTGATCCCCTTCTCGCGCTCGAGGTCCATCGAGTCGAGGAGCTGGTTGACCATCTCGCGCTCGGAAACGGTCTGGGTCCGTTCCAGCAGGCGGTCCGCCAGTGTCGACTTGCCATGGTCGATGTGGGCGATGATCGAGAAGTTGCGAATTTTGGAAAGCGGGGTTGCGTCGTCAGTCATCCAACCGCACAGTTCGCTCGCTTCGCCATGCCAGCCCGGAGTATAGCGGAGCGTCCCGGCCGAACCCGGTTCTTGGCGAGGGCTACGGTCCCGGCCAGAACTCGTCGTCGTTGATGGCCGGCCGGCGGAAGCGGGCGAGCGGCAGCCGGCGCCGCACTTGTGCCACGCCGAGTCGCAACTCCGGAATGCCCAGCAGCCATGCCGCCACGAAGTAGACGAGGGCGGCGACGCCGAGGGCGACGACGAAGAGGGCGATCTGGCTCAGCCGGTTGGCCGAACCCGGCACCGTCGCGGCGGTGACCAGCGGGGCGGCGAACCAACTGAAGACGCCCATCACGGTCGTCGCCGCGAGCACGTTGGCGAGCCAGCGCCACGTCTGCGGTTGCGCCGGGCCCAGGCGCTTGCGGAGGATGACGAGCAGGGCGAGGGCCTCGACCGCCGTCGACAGGCTGAGCGCGAAGGCCAGCGCGACGAAGCCGTAGCGGTCGATCAGCGACGCGCCAACCGCGATGTTGAGGACGATGATCGCGATGCCGGTGATGACCGGCGTGCGGGTGTCGTGCATGGCGTAGAACGCGCGGGCCAGCACCTCGACGAGGGCGTAGCCGACGAGGCCGGCCGCGAACCACGCGAGCGGGGCGGCGACCAGTTCTGTCGACGTGCCCGAGAACGCGCCGTTCTGGAAGATCGTCTGGACGATCGCCGTCCGGAAGAAGAAGAGCCCGACCGCGGCCGGCAGCGAGAGGAAGAGCAACGGCCGCAGGGCGCGGCCGAAGGTCTCGCGCAGCCCGACCAGGTTGCCCGCTTGGTAGAGGCGGGCCATCGTCGGGAAGATGACGGTCGAGATCGAGAGGGCGAGCACGCCGTGCGGCAGCATCAGGAGTTGCCAGGCGTAGTTCAGGGCCGAGACGCTCTGCTCCCCGCTCCGCCAGGCGAGGTTGGTGACGACGATGAAGTTGAGCTGGAACGCCGCCTGGCCGATCAGTCGCGGCAGCAGGAGGCGGCCGACTTGGCCGAGTCCCTCGGTGTCGAGGGCGAGCGACGGCGAGTAGCGCATGTGGGACTGGACCAGCCCCGGCACTTGGATCAGGAGATGGCAGAGCGCGCCGACCGCGACGCCGATCGCCACGCCGTAGACGCCGATCCGCGGCCCCAGCAGCAGCGCGCCGAGGATGGTGCTGACGTTGTAGACGACGGGGGCGAACGCCGGCAGGGTGAAGCGGTCCTGCGCCTCGAGGATGCCCTTGGCGGCGATGCCGAGACCGAGGAAGAGGGGCGACAGGAGGAGGATGCGCATGCACTCCGTCGCGATCCGCTGCACCTCCTCCGAGGTGCCGGGGGCGACGACGTAGCGAACGAGCGGCTCGGCGAAGACGAAGGCGACCGTCGCGCCGACGAGGAGGGCGATGGCGGCGAGGTTGAGCACGACCGAGGCGAGACGCCAGGCGTCCCGCTCGCGCCCGGAACTGAGCAGCCCGGAGAAGACGGGGATGAAGGCCGCGCCGAACGACCCGGCCATGATCACGAGGAAGAGCAGGTCCGGCACCCTGAAGGCGGCGACGTAGGCACTGTACTCGGCAGAGGTGCCGAACAGGTGGGCGAGAATCACCTCGCGGACGAGGCCGAGCAGGCGACTGAGGACGAAGGCGACCGCGATGACGACCGCGCTGCGGGCCAGCGTGCCGCCCGTGGCGGCCTTCGGCGCCGGCCGGGCCGCTTCGCGCGCCTGCCTGCGCCAGTCGTCAGGGGAGACGGGGATGCCGGGGCTCGGCCAGGTGGGCCAGGCGTCCGGCCTTGCGTCCCGCTGTTGCTTCGCCTCCACCCGCCCCGCGCCCTCCGACGGCCGTTCGTTCGGCCCGCAATCTACCCCAGACGCGGCACTGGCGACGGTTGAGCCCCGGGTCGCGGTCTGCTATGCTTCGACGACCAACGCGTCGACGACGCGATTTGTGGCGTGCCTGCGGCACGGTTTCAGCGGAGGACGACTCTTGGCGAACTCGAAGTCATCGGAGAAGCGCATCCGCGTCGCCGAGCGCCGCCGGGCGAGCAACAAGCCGCACCGGACGGCCGCCCGCAACGCGGTCAAGAAGGCTGAGGCGTCGATCAAGGCCGACGACCCGGCGGTCGCCGCGGAAGCGGTCAAGGAGGCGCTGAGCCGCCTCGACCGGACCGCCAGCAAGGGCGTGATCCACAAGAACAACGCCGCCCGCCGCAAGTCGCGGCTGATGGCGAAGTACAACGCCCTGCTCGCGCAGGCGAACGCCTGAGGCATCCGGGGATTCCACCCCGCAACCGAGGCTGAGACGAACCGGCGACGCGTCAGCGTCCGCCGGTTCGGCGTTTGGCGGCCAGCAGCGCGATAAGGTGGACGAGGCCGTCCTCCGGTTGCCGGAGACGCCCCTGCTTCAGCATCCGGTCGGTCTCGACCGCGGCCTCGAGCAGGTCCCGCTGCCGTGGCCCGACGGAGCGCATCACGCCGGCCATCCGCTGCGGGTTCGGCAGGCCGAGGTCTCGCCCAACCGCCACCGGGTCCTGGCGGCCCGCCACGCCGCCGACCCCCGCGAGTTCCGCCTGCTGCAACAACTGGGCGACGAGCATTCCCGGCTCCTCGCCGGAGGCGACGAGGCGGTCGAGTTCCTTGGTCGCGCGCCCGAGGTCGCCGGCGATCGCGGCGTCGACGAAGCCGAACAGGTTCTCCGGCGCGTGGCCGACCGTCAGGGCCCGAACGTGCCGTTCCTCGACCGGCCCCGGGTTGGCGGCGAGCGCGAGCTTCTCGACCTCGTGGCGCAGGCGGGCCATGTCAGGCGGTCGGTCGTAGCGCGGGTTGGTCGGCTTCGCCTGCCAGTGCTGCGGATAGAGCGATTCGGCGACGAGGCGGGCGACCGGTTCGTCGAGGCGACCGCCGGACTCGGCGGCCACGGATGACATCCAGGCAAGGAGAGGGCCGCCGCGAAGCGGCTCGCCGGCCAGCACTTCCGCGTCTGTGGGCAGCAGCTTGCGGATCGCCGCTGGCACCGTCGACAGGCCGGGGTCGAGGAGGACGAGGAGGTTCTGGGCCGGCACGCCGCCGAGGAGGGGGGCCAAGTCGAGCGCGGGCTTCGATCTTGCCGAGGGCGGCGCGCCGTCGCCGTCGCCGGACCCCTTGCCCGCACGGGCGAGCAGGCCGGTGACGACCATCACCCGCGGCCCGAAGAAGCCGACGCTGCCCGCCGCGGCGGCGAGTTGCTGGACCGGGGTGTCAGCGTCGTGCCACGTGGTGTTGTCGCCGTTGGGGTCGGCTCGGCGAGCCGCGGCGATCGCGGCGTCGCGCGCGATCGCCGGGTCGGGCCCGAGGGAGACCACGATCATCGTGCCGTCCTGTCCGCGGGGCTGGGCGAATGCGAGGAAGAGGTCCGACCGACCCCGCCTGTGCCGTGTGTAACGGAGCCTTGAACCTGCTTTCGCAGGTGGGCGCCTCTCAGGCGCGGGGCTCACCCCGCCCGTCGGGGCTCCCGACTCACATTCTGTTGGCTCAAGACCACGTTGAACATCACGCGCACCGCAGGAATCGGCCGGGCCGCGAGGGTACCACTGGCAGCCGACTCGCAACAATGCCGGGGGTGTCATTTCAGGGGCATCTTCGCCCCGGCCGATGCCAACCGGGTACGATGGGCCGGTCAGCGACGAGCCGGACGGGGCGGAGGGACGGATGGCGCGCGAGGCGCAACGACGGGTGGTGGTGACCGGGATCGGCATCGTCTGCCCGACCGGCAACGACCGGGAGACGGCGTGGGCCAACGTGCGATCCGGCACGTCCGGTGTCGGCGCGATCGAGCGGATCGAGGTCGGGGACCTTGAGACCCGGATCGCCGGCGAGGTGCGCGGGTTCGACCCGGCGGCGCTGCTCGGGCGGAAGGAAGCCCGCCGCTACGACCGCTACACCCAGTTCGCGGTGGCGGCGACGCTCGAGGCACTCGACCACGCGAAGTTCACGGTCGCCGCGGAGGAGTCGGAACGGGTCGGCGCCATCATCGCCACCGGGATGGGCGGCATCGAGACGATCGAGGCGGGCGTGGCGACGCTGGCGACCGCGGGGGCGAGCCGGGTCAGCCCGTTCTTCATGCCGATGATGCTGCCGAACATGGCGTCCGGCACGGTGGCGATCGTGACCGGGGCGAAGGGCCCGAACTTCTGCCCCACGTCGGCGTGCGCGGCATCGGCCCACGCGGTCGGCGAGGCGACCGAGATGATCCGGCGCGGCTGGGCCGACGTGATGATCGCCGGCGGGGCGGAGGCGGCGGTGGCCCGGCTCTCCATCGCCGGGTTCAACGCGATGGGCGCGCTCTCGCGGCGCAACGACCAGCCGAAGGCGGCGAGCCGGCCGTTCGACGCCGAGCGGGACGGCTTCGTGATCGGGGAGGGGGGCGCGGTCCTGATCTTGGAGTCGCTGCCGCACGCGCGGGCGCGAGGGGCGGAGATCCTCGGCGAGGTCGTCGGCTACGGCACGACCGACGACGCCAACCACATGGTGCAGCCGGCCCCGGGCGGGGCCGGGGCCGCGCGGGCGATGCGGCTGGCGCTGGCCGACGCCGGGCTGGAACCGGGCGACATCGACTACGTCAACGCCCACGGCACCTCGACCCAGCTGAACGAGAAGTTCGAGACGGAGGCGATGAAGGCCGCCTTCGGGGACGCGGCGTACCGCGTGCCGATCAGTTCCACCAAGTCGATGACCGGGCACCTGCTCGGCGCGGCGGGCGCGCTGGAGGCGGCGATCTCGTTGCTGGCCATGCGCGACGGTGTCGTGCCGCCGACGATCAACCAGACGACGCCCGACCCGGACTGCGACCTCGACTACGTGCCGAACATCGGCCGGGCGGTGGCGGCGCGCCACGTGATGAGCAACTCGATGGGGTTCGGCGGGCACAACGTGTCGCTGGTGCTGGCCGCCGAGGCAGCCGACTGAGGGTTGGGCCAAACGAGGATGGAGAAACGAACGAGAGCGCGGCCGACCGGTCGCGCCCTCGTTGCCTCGGCGGTCGACGACTATTCGAGGTAGCCGCGCAACTTCCGGCTGTAGCTCGGGTGGCGGAGCTTGCGGAGCGCCTTGGCCTCGATTTGGCGGATGCGCTCGCGGGTGATGCCGAACTCGCGGCCGACTTCCTCCAAGGTGCGGAACCGACCGTCCTCGAGGCCGAAGCGGAGGATGATGATCCGGCGCTCGCGCTCGGTCAGCTTGCCGAGCGCGTCGGAGATCTGCGCCTTCAGCAGTTCCTGCGAGGCGAGCTCGAGCGGCTGCGGCATCGTCTCGTCCTCGATGAAGTCACCGAGGAAGGCATCGCCGTCCTGGCCGACGGGGGCCTCGAGCGAGATCGGGTGGCGGGAGACGTCGAGCACCTGTCGGACCTTGTCGTCCGAGACGTCCATCGCCCGTGCGATCTCCTCCTGCGTCGGCTCGCGCTCGAGGATCTGCTGCAGCCGGTGCCCGGTCTTCTTGACCCGGTTGATCGTCTCGCCGACGTGGACCGGGAGGCGGATGGTCCGGCTCTGGTCGGAGATGGCGCGGGTGATCGCCTGCCGGATCCACCACGTCGCGTAGGTGCTGAACTTGAAGCCGCGGGTGTAGTCGAACTTGTCGGTGGCCTTCATCAGGCCGATGTTGCCCTCTTGGATCAAGTCGAGGAAGGAAAGGCCCCGGCCGACGTACTTCTTGGCCACGGAGACGACGAGTCGCAGGTTGGCTTGGATCAGGTGGGAGCGGGCCTGCTCGCCGTCCTCGCGGTCGGCCTCGTACGTCTTGCGGTCCTCGGCCGACAGACCGGGCCGGGCGAGCGCCTCCTCGGCCTGCTTGCCGCGCTCCATCCGCTTCGCTAGCCAGACCTCCTCGGCCATCGTCAGCAGGTCGGTCTCGCCGATCTCCTGCAGGTAGAGGCGCACCGAGTCGCCGACGCCGGAGGCATAGTCCTCGCTGGCAAGTTGTCGCTCCAGGTCGCGGTCGGCGCGGCTGACCGGGGGCCGGGTGTCGACCGGGCGCTCGATCACCGCCCGGGCGACCGGCTGCGGCGGCGCGGCCGGCAGTTCCTCGAGCACCTCGATCCCCTCGGCCAGCAACGACGAGTAGAACTCGTCGAGCCGGTCGACCTGCTCCTCGGGGTTCGGGAACGCCGCGATGATGTCGTCCGCGAGGAGAAACCCCTGGTCCTTGCCCTTGGCGAACAGGCTGGCAACCATGGAGCGCGTCACCACTTTCATCGAGAGCGCAGCCACTGCGAGGACGGCGGGCAGGGCGGGGTGCGCGGCGAGGAACCGACAAAAAATCCCGCCGCTGGCGCGGAGGGTGTCCCTTACACGATTAGACGACGCGGTGGGTAGCGACCAGTGCGGGCTGGCATGATCCCCTCACACCTCGCAATGTGGCGTCGTTAGCGGTCGGCAGATTCGTATCCCCTTGAGTGTACGAAAGGTTTGCCCATATTTCAAGGGGGTCGGGCGCGGTTTCGGGACTTTCCGATGCTATACTCGGGCCGTCGGAGCGTTGGGTTGCCCGGTCGGTCGGCGTGCGCCGAAACCGGTGGTCGTTGTGGCGGGGACGGCGATGTCTGGACACTCGAAATGGTCGACGATCAAGCGGGCAAAGGGCGCGGCGGACGCCAAGCGGGGGCAACTGTTCACCAAGCTGGCGCGTGAGATCACCGTCGCGGCCCGGGCGGGCCTGCCCGACCCGGACGCCAACCCGCGCCTGGCGATCGCGGTCCAGCGCGCCCGCGGCGCGAACATGCCGAAGGACAACATCGAGCGGGCGATCGCGCGCGGCTCCGGCGACGCCGGCGGCGACAACTACGACGAGATCACCTACGAGGGGTACGGCCCCGGCGGCACCGCCCTGATCATCCACGCGATGACCGACAACCGGAACCGGACCGTCGGCGAGGTGCGCGCGGTCCTGACCCGGGCCGGCGGCACCCTCGGCGAGACCGGCAGCGTCGGCTGGATGTTCGACCAGGTCGGGCTGCTCGAACTGGAGGTCGGATCCAGCGACCCGGACGAGATCGCGCTGGTGGCAATCGACGCCGGGGCCTCCGACGTCGAGGTCGAGGACGGCGCGGTGACGGTCTTCACCGAGCCGCACGACCTGCACCAAGTGCAGCAGGCACTGACGGCCGGCGGCTTCGCCGTGAACGAGGCACAGCTCTCGATGCGGCCGAAGACGCTGCTGGAGCCCGAGGCGGCGGTCGCGGTCAAGGTCATCCGACTGGTCGAGAAGCTCGAGGACCTCGACGATGTGCAGGAGGTCTTCACCAACCTTGACATCACCGACGAGGTGCTCGCGGCGGTCGGGTAGGCCGGGCGGCGGATGATCACGCTCGGCATCGACCCGGGAACGGCGCGGCTCGGCTACGGTGTGGTCGACGACACCGGCGAACCGCGGGCCGTCGCCTTCGGGGTGATCGAGACGGCCACCGGCGAGGCGATGCCCCACCGACTCAACACCCTCTACGAACGGCTGGTCGAGATCATGCAAACGCACGCGCCTGACGCGTTGGCGGTCGAGCAGCTCTTCTTCGCCCGCAACGTGACGAACGCGATGACCGTCGGCCAGGCGCGCGGCGTCGTGCTGCTGGCCGCCGCCCGGTGTGGCGTCCCGGTCGCGGAGTACACCCCGTCCGAGGTGAAGCAGGCGGTCGTCGGCTACGGCAAGGCGGACAAGGGGCAGATGCAGGAGATGGTCCGGCTGCTCCTGCGGCTCGAGCACGCGCCGCGCCCCGACGACGCCGCCGACGCGCTGGCGGTGGCGCTCTGCCATGCCCAGACCGCGCCCTTCCGGGCTCGGACCGGCGGATGAGCGGCGCGGCAACGGGGTCGTCCAGCGGCCGAACCCGGCTCGACGAGGCGCTGGTCGCCGCCGGCCTGGCCGAGACGCGATCGAAGGCGCGGGCGCTGATCCTGGCCGGCGACGTGCGCGTCAATGGCGCCAGGATCGACCGGGCCGGGGCTCCCGTCCGCCCGGCGGACACGCTCGAGCTTGCCGACAAGCCCCGTTTCGCCAGCCGGGGGGGCGAGAAGCTCGACGCGGCGCTGGCGGCGTTCGACATCGAAGTCCGCGGACAGGTGGCGGCGGACTTCGGGGCGAGCACGGGCGGCTTCACCGACTGCCTCCTGCAGCGCGGCGCGACGAAGGTCTACGCGCTCGACGTCGGTTACGGCCAGTTGGTGGAACGGGTGCGAACGGACCCGCGGGTGGTGGTGCTCGACCGGACGAACGTGCGGCATCTGGAGGCACTGCCGGAGCCGGTCGACCTTGTGACCGTCGACGTGTCGTTCATCTCGCTCGGTCTGGTCCTGCCGGCGGCGGCGCGAGTGCTGCGGCCGGGGGGAACGTGCGTCCCGTTGGTCAAGCCGCAGTTCGAGGCGGGACGGCGGGACATTGGCAAGGGGGGAGTCGTCCGTGACGCCGCCGTCCACGAGCGCGTCCTGCGTCAGGCGCTCGAGGCGGCGCGGACGGCGGGGTTCGGCGCGCTTGGGCTGATCGCGTCCCCGTTGCTGGGGCCCGCCGGCAACCGCGAGTTCCTCGCCCATCTGGTGCTCGGGGCGGTCGGTGCGTCGGACGACGCGTTGGTCGCCGCGGCCTTGGGCGAGGTGTGCGAGTGACACTGGAGCGGCCGTTCGACGATCTGCGAGCGGCCCTGGGTTCGCCACGGGGCCGAGTCGAGGACCCGTCGGCGTCGTTGCGTCTCGACCCGAACCGGCTGGCCCGGACCGGCATCCCGGAAGTGATCATGGCCGATCGGAAGCCGCCCGACACGGTGGTGGCCGCCCTGCGGGCGCAGGCGGCGTTTGCCGGCCGGGCGCTCGCCAGTCGGGTTCCGCCCGACAGCGCCGAGGTCATCGTCGCCGCGCTCGCCGATTCGCACGACGTGACGGTCGACCCGATCGCGAGAGCGGTCGTGGTCGCCCTGCCGGGCAGAGCCGTGATTGAGACCGGGGGTGTCGTCGGGGTGGTCGCCGCGGGCACCTCCGACCGCCCGATCGCGGCTGAGGCGGCGCTGATGGCGCGCGAGATGGGGGCGTCGGTGCGCGAACTGCACGACGTCGGGGTGGCGGGGCTGCACCGGCTGCTCGGCCCGTTGGAGCAGATGCTCGAGGACGGGATCGATGTGCTGGTGGTGGCGGCGGGCATGGACGGGGCCCTGCCGTCGGTTGTCGCCGGTCTGGTGCCGGTGCCGGTGATCGGGCTGCCGACCTCCGTCGGCTACGGGCATGGCGGGGGCGGGGCCGGTGCGCTGACGACGATGCTGCAGTCGTGCGCGCCGGGGTTGGCGGTGGTCAACATCGACAACGGCATCGGCGCCGGGGCGACCGCCGCGCTGATCGCGAACCGGGCGGCGTCGGGACGGCGCGGCTAGCGATGGCGTTGATTTCCCCTCTGCACGGCATTGATTGACGGCATCGTGTTCCCCCTCCACAATTGTGCACCCAACAAGATTGGATCTGCCATCCGTGCCGTGGAGGGGAGAGGTCGATGTCCGCGGGGTCTCGGCGGTTCGCGCTGGTGTCGCTCCTCGCCTTGACGCTCGCCGGCTTCCCGGTGGGAATTGCCAAGACGACGCCGACCGAGGGGATCGTGTTCGGCACCGTGCCGATTGCGTGGCAGGCGTGCGACGAGGCGCCCGTCGCCGGCTTGGAGTGCGCGGTCTACACGGTGCCGCTCGACTACCGCGATCCGTCCGGGACGACCATCCAGCTCGCCCTGCGGCGGATGCCCGCCACCGGCGCACACCGGGTGGGGACGCTCTTCTTCAACCCGGGCGGGCCGGGTGGCACCGGAACCGGTCAGTTCGTCGAGTGGCTGGGCCAGTTCCCGCCGGCAGTGCGCGCGCGGTTCGACATAGTCAGCTGGGACCCGCGCGGGGTCGGGGAGTCGACGGCGGTGCAGTGCTTCGCCAGTCCCGAGGCCGAAGGCGCGGTGCTGGGCCGCGTCGGGGCGTTCCCCGTCACGTTTGTCGAGCAGGCCGCGTTCGTCACGACGTGGCGGACGTTCGCCGACGCGTGCGCCGCCGCCCAGCCCGACCTGCTGGCCCATGTGTCGACCGCCGACACGGCGCGTGATCTCGAACAACTGCGCATCGCGTCGGGCGGCGAGGACCTGAACTACTGGGGCGTCTCCTACGGCACGTTCCTTGGCGCGACCTACGCCAACCTCTTCCCGGCCCACATCCGGACGCTCGTCCTTGACGGCAATCTCTCGCCGCTTGCGTGGACGGCGAACGGCGACCCGAGCCCGCAGCAGACCATCGGCCAGCGGATCGGCTCCCAGCAGGCGCCCGAAGTGTTCGCCCTGTTCCTCCAATTCTGCACCGCGGCGGGCCGGGAAGCGTGTCCCTTCGCCGAGTCAAGCGTCGATCTCACCACGAGGAAGTGGGAGGATTTGCTCAACCGGCTCAGTCAGGGGCCGGTCACCATCCAGACGGCGAACGGACCGCGCGCCATGGATCTGAGCACACTCGTTGGACAGATCGACAACAGTCTCGACATCGTTTGGCCGATTCCCGGCGCTTCGGGATGGCCGGCCACCGGCGCAGCGATGCAAATGATCTACGAAGCAGCGAACGCGCCGGCTGTCGCGTCCTCCCCAGTCCCGGACGAAGGGCCGGCCAGCCCGACGGCATCAACGCAATCGTACGCCGGGCCGGAGCAGGCACTGGCAGTCACCTGCGGCGACACGGCCAGCCCGTCCCTCGAGCGCCTGCCGTCGCTCGCCGCGGAAAGCCAGCTCGAGGCCGGGTACTTCGGGCTGTCAACGCTCTACAACGACTACCCGTGCACCTTCTGGGGCGTTGCCGCCGCTGATCCGTATACGGGACCGTGGGACACGCCGTTGAGCGCGAATCCGTTGATCGTGAACACGACGCACGACCCGTCGACGCCGATGCAGAACGCCGAGCAGATGGCCGAGCTGCTCCCGGGTGCGGTCCTGCTGCGCGTCAACGGCTACGGGCACACGTCATTGCTCAACACGAGCACCTGCGCCGACGAGCTGATCAGCGCGTACCTGACCGAAACCAAGTTGCCATTGCCGGACACGTGGTGCGCGCAGGATCGCCAGCCGTTCCAGAACTGACGCGTCGCTGCCCGGCGTCCCGGTGCGGCCAGAACTGTTCGTGCGGGGCCGGCCGTGGGTCGGACACTCGGGCACTGGCCGACAGCCAGCGCGCTACTGGGCTGTGGCCCGGCGAACGAGTTCGGCTGCCACGTCGTCCGGGGTGCGAAGCCCCGCGTCGATGTCGGCGAACGCAGCCGACAGCCAGCCGGTGCCGGATTCCGCGGCGTGCCGGAGGACCGGGACGGAGGCCTCGCCGACCTCGCGGGCAGCGGCGAGACGGTCGCGGTTGCCGGGGTGCCGGCCGAGCCAAGCGCGATGCGCGTCCAGAGTATCGGCCAGCGCGGCTATGCCCGCACCCTCGGTCGCGATCGTTGGCATGACGGGCCGTCGCCAAGCGTCTGGATCGTCGGGGTGGCTTCGCCCAAGGTCCCTCAGTTGCCGCTGAACGTCGGCGGAGCCCGGCAGGTCGCCCTTGTTGACGACCAGGATGTCGCCGATCTCCAGAATGCCGGCCTTGATCGCCTGCACGCCGTCGCCAAGCCCCGGAACCTGCACCACGACGACGGTGTCGGCAAGACCGGCGATGTCGACGCCGTCCTGTCCGGTGCCGACGGTCTCGACGAGGACGATCGGGAAGCCGGCTGCGCCGAGCAGGCGCACCACCCGTCGGGTGGCGGTCGCGAGGCCGCCGCTCGCCCCGCGGGAGGCCATGCTGCGGAAGTAGACGTCCGCGTCCCGGTGCCGGTCGCTCATCCGGATGCGGTCGCCGAGGACGGCCCCGCCGGTGACCGGACTGCTCGGGTCGACCGCGACGACCGCGACTCGCTGCCCGCGCTGCCGCAGTTCACCGACGAGCGCGTTGACGAGGGAACTCTTGCCGGAGCCGGGCGGGCCGGTGATCCCGACCACGTGGGGCCGACCGGACCGGGCCGCGAGCCGACGCAGCGCGTCGATCCCGGCCGGGTCGCCGTTCTCGACCAAGGTGAGGAGGCGGGGCAGGGCGCGCGGGTCGCCGGCGTCCAAGCGGGCGACGAGGTCGGCGCCGGTCACGAGGTCGGCGCGGCGTCGCGGTTCGGGGCGTGCTCGCGCAGGTAGTCGGCGACCGCGGCGAACGAGGTGCCGGGCCCGAACACCTCGGAGACGCCCATCGCCTTGACGGTGCCGATGTCCTCTTCCGGGATCGTGCCGCCCGCGACCACCAGCACGTCGTCGACGCCCTGATCGCGCAGGGCAGCCATGATGCGGGGGAAGATCGCGAGGTGCGCTCCCGAGAGGATCGAAACGCCGACGACGTCGACGTCCTCCTGCAGCGCGGCGCTGGCGATCATCTCCGGGGTCTGGAACAGGCCGGTGTAGACCACCTCGAAGCCGGCGTCGCGCAGCCCGCGGGCCATCACCTTCGCCCCGCGGTCGTGCCCGTCGAGGCCGGGTTTGGCGATCAGGACCCGGATCGGGGAGCGGCGGGGCGGGGCGACCGGGTCAGGCATAGGCGTGGAACCCGCGGCCGCTCTTGCGGCCGAGGCGGCCGGCGGCGACCAGCCGTCGGAGGAGGGGGGCGGCGCGGTACTTGTCGTCGCCGAAGTCGCGGTGCAGGGTGTCGAGGATGTCGAGGCAGACGTCGAGGCCGATCAGGTCGGCGAGGGCGAGCGGCCCCATCGGGTGGTTCGCGCCGAGCTTCATCGTGGCGTCGATCGCGTCGGCGGTGGCCACGCCGTCAGCGAGGCAGAAGACGGCCTCGTTGATCATCGGCAGCAGCACGCGGTTGACGACGAACCCGGGCGAGTCGTTGACCAGCACCGGTTCCTTGCCGATGGCGCGCGCGAACGCCGTCGCCCGCTCCACGGTCGGCTCGGACGACTGCAAGGCCCGCACCACCTCGACCAGCGGCAGGAGCGGCACCGGGTTGAAGAAGTGGAGGCCGACGAACCGCTCGGGGTTCGTGACCGCCGCCGCGAGCTTGGTGACCGAAATCGACGACGTGTTGGAGGCGAGAATTGCGGTCGGCCGACAGCGGCGCGACAGTTCCGCGAAGAGGGCGAGCTTGGTCTCGAGGTGCTCGAAGACGGCCTCGATCGCGAGGTCGACATCGGCGGCGGTGGTCAGGTCAGGGGCGGGAACCAGCCGTGCGGCATAGGCAGCAGCCTGCGCCTCGGTGATGCGTCCCTTGGCCACGCCCCGGGCCCATTGATCGCGGACGATGGCGACGCCGCGCTCGAGGCCGGCGGCGTCGACGTCGTGGATGGCGGTGTCGAAGCCGTGCTCGGCAACGACTTGGGCGATGCCCCGGCCCATCGTGCCCGCGCCGACCACCAGCACCCGGCGGACGCCGTGCTCAGCTTGCTTGCTTGTCTCCTGATCGCTGGCCAACGCGGTTCCCGTCCCTGCTGCGCCGTTCACGGCAGTTTAGCGAACGGCGTCCGGGGTCGCCGCGTCCCCGACCCGGAACGGGTTGAAATCGGTGTCGCGGTCGTAGACGTCGACGCCCTCGCTCCGCTTCAGGTTGCCGACGATGAGATAGGTGAGCGGGGTGAAGAGCACCTCGACGCCGACCTTGAAGACGTAGTTCGAGATGAAGACGGCCAAGAGCAGGTCGTTCGGCAGCACCCCGGCAAAGGCGACCGTGAGGAAGATGAAGGTGTCGATCGCCTCGCCGACCAAGGTCGAGGAGATGGTCCGGGTCCAGAGCCAGCGGCCCTCGGTCAGCACCTTCATCCGGGCGAGGACGACGCTGTTGGCGAACTCCCCGACCCAGTAGGCGGCGAGGCTGGCGAGGACGATCCGCGGCGTCTGGCCGAGGATGGCATGGTAGGCGGGGGCCAGTTCGTAGCCGGGCGCGGCGGGCAGGACGTCGATCAGCCAGAAGACGAGGGCGGCGACCGCGATCCAGCCGAAGCCGATCCAGATCACCCGCCGCGCCCGGCGGAAGCCGTACACCTCGGTCAGGATGTCGCCGAAGATGTAGGAGAGCGGGAAGAGGACGGTGCCGCCGTCGAACTGGAGCGGGCCGATCTGCACGATCTTGGTCGAGGCCACGTTCGAGATCAGCAGGACCGCGACGAACGATGCCGTGATCAGGTCGAGGTGTCGGAACCGCAGCCCGGGGCGGTCGTCGACGGGGCGAACGCTCACGTCGGCGCGTTGGCCGTCGCCGGCGCGGGGTCGGCGGTCACCTTCCGGTTGCAGCGGTTCATGGCGAGGGTGACGCCCTCGTCGGCCCAGGCGAGAACGCAGTCGGCGGCGGCGGCGACCACTACGGCCAGCTCGGCTTCCTCGGCGGCAGAGAAGCGGGAGAGGACTTGGGCGGTCGCGGACGAGGGGCCGCGGCCGATGCCGACCCGGAGCCGCGCGATCTGCTTGCTGCCGAGTTGCTCGATGATGTGGCCGAGGCCGTTGTGGCCGCCGGAGCCGCCGTCGGCCCGCATCCGGATGGTGCCGAACGGGATGTCGAGGTCGTCGAGCACGACGATCACGTTCTCGCGCGGCACCCGGTACCAGCTCATGACTTCACGCACCGGGTGGCCGCTCAGGTTCATGTACGTCTGCGGCTTGACGAGGACGACTTTCTCGCCGTTGCGCGAGCCTTCCGCCAACTCGGACTTGAAGCGAGGACGGGCCGGCGTCGCGCCGATCGCGCGGCCGACCGCGTCGGCGACCATGAAGCCGAGGTTGTGCCGGGTGGCCGCGTACTCGCGCCCCGGGTTGCCGAGACCGACGACGACTTTCACGCGAACGCCACTGCTCCGGAACCGGGGGGCGACAGGGGGAGTGCTATACTCCGCCGCGATTGTGCCACGTTGCAGCCCGCTTCTGTCGCGCCCAGCGACCGCCGACGCGATGAGGTTCCCCAAGCATGTTCGGCATCGGTTACCAGGAGATGTTCTTGATCGTGGTGGCCGCGATGGTCATCTTCGGACCGAAGCGACTGCCGGAAGTGGCGGGGCAGCTCGGGCGGTGGGTCCGCGAGTTCCGCAAGATGACCGCCGACCTGACCGGCGAGTTCGAGAAGACCTTCGCCGAGGTTGACGAGATCAAGGAGTCGTTCCGCAAGGAACTGACCGGAGTGATGGACGAGGTCGACGCGGTCGGCAAGAGCGTCGCCAAGGACCTCAACGCGCCCACCAGCGGCAAGAAGATCGCCAAGGCGAACGGCACCTCCGGCAACGGCAAGGGCAAGCACGGGCTGGCCGACACGGTGCCGCTGGCGACCAAGACCGACCCGCTCTCCGACGTCTCCCTGCTCGACGACACGTGGGTCAAGCCGGTGCGCACGCCGATGGTGAGCGCGAACGGGTCGAGCCACAACGAGGCGGACGCCGCCGCCGCGATGGACCGCGTGCGCCAGCGTCGGGCGAAGGCCGGCTACGGCCGCCGCGCCTGACCGCCGCCCCTTGTCACCAGTGTCTTTGACGGCGAATGCCGTCGCGCCCCTGTCCGGCGGAGCCTTTTCGCGGGGTGAGCCGACCGTTCCGGGGTCGCCGGTCTCGTTCCGCCTGCTGGCCGTGGACGGCTCGAGCCGGGCCCGCCGCGGCGTGATGGCCACCGCCCACGGCCAGGTGCAGACCCCGGCGTTCATGCCGGTTGGCACGCAGGCGTCGGTGAAGACGCTGCACCCGGCCGAGGTCCGTGCGGTCGGGGCGCGCATCCTGCTCGCCAACACCTACCACCTGATGCTGCGGCCGGGTCTGGACCTGCTGCGGGAGGCTGGCGGCCTGCACCGCTTCATGGGCTGGGACGGCGCGATCCTGACCGACAGCGGCGGCTTCCAGATCTTCAGTCTGGCCCGGAACGCGAAGGTGACCGACCGCGGCGTCACCTTCGCCTCCCACATCGACGGCAGCCGGCACCACCTGACGCCGGAGGAGGCGATGCGGCTGCAGGTCGGCTGGGGGTCCGACATCGCGATGGCCCTCGACCACTTGGTCGGGTTGCCGAGCGAGCGAGGGGCGGTTCAGGCGGCAACAGAGCGGACCGCGCGCTGGCTCGACCGGTGCGTGCGGGCGTTCGCGGACCTCGACGGGCACGCCACGGGGTCGGCGTTGTTCGGCATCTGCCAAGGCGGGATGGAGGCCGACCTGCGGCGGGAGAGCGCACGGATGCTCGCCGCCGCCGGGGTCTCGGGGTGCGCGATCGGCGGCCTCAGCGTCGGCGAGCCGAAACCGGTGATGGCCGAGATGCTGCGCGTCGTGACCGAGGAACTGCCGGCCGGGAAGCCGCGCTACCTGATGGGGGTCGGCTCGCCCGAGGACCTCTGGATGGGCGTCGAGCTCGGCGTCGACTTGTTCGACTGCGTGCTGCCGACGCGACTGGCCCGGAACGGGGCGCTCTTCACCAGCGACGGCCGGATCGCGATCCGCAACGCGCGCTGGGCACGCCACCACGCCCCGGTCGACCCGGAGTGCGACTGCGACACCTGCCGGACGTTCACCGCGGCGTACCTGCACCACCTGTTCCGGGCCGGGGAGGTGCTCGGCCTGCGCCTGGCCTCGGTCCACAACCTGCGGTTCCTCGCCCGGCAGGCGGAGGCGATCCGGGCCGCGATCGAGGCCGGCACGTTCCGGTCGGCCCACGCCGCGTTCCGCGACCGGTACCGGGTGGTCGGCCAAGCCTAGGCGTGCCGTCGCCTCGCGTTGGGCGCGCGGCGCGGGCGACCGTACAATGGCGAGCCGGGGAGGATGCCGGGCGCGGCCAGCGGCATCGAACGGCGGGAGGCGGCTTGTACGTCCCGGAATTCGACCCGGAGCGGTGCGGCGCGGTGACGGTCGGCATCGACGTGATCGAGATCGACCGGATCGAGCGGGTGCTGGCGCTCTACGGGGAGCGGTTCCTGCGCAAGGTCTACACCGAGCGGGAACGGGAACGGTACCGGGGCCGGGTGCCGGAGCTCGCCGCGCGGTTCGCCGCCAAGGAGGCGACCTCCAAGGCGCTCGGCACTGGCATTCGCGGCATTCGCTGGCAGGAGATGGAAGTGCTCGCCAACCGGCGCGGCAAGCCGGTCCTGGTGCTGCACGGCGAGGCGGCGCGTCGCGCCGAGCAGCTCGGTCTGGATGCCTTCGACGTCTCGCTGACGCACTCCCGAACCGACGCCATGGCGTTCGTCGTCGCCTTGAGACGGGCGGCGACGGCCGCCGACGAGCAAGAGCAGGAGCACCCGTGACTCGACGCGCAACCGCGGCCCCGCCGAAGCTGGGGCCGCATGACAAGGTGATCGACCGTTCGCTGGCCATGGGGCTCCTGCCGCGCCGCGAGGTCGGCGCGCACAAGTGGGGGGTGGGCGGCCTGGTGATCGTCGCCGGCGCGCCCGGCTACGCCGGGGCGGCGGTCCTCTCGTCGATGGCGGCCGGGCGGGCCGGGGCGGGGATCGTCACGCTCGCCTGCTCCCGCTCGGTGGCGGCGACGGTCGTCGGCGCGGTGCCGGAGACGGCCACGCTGTCGTTGCCGGAAAGCGAGACGGGCGCCGGCAGCAAGCGGACACGGGAGCAACTCGAGCAGCGCATCGAGAAGTCCCATGCGCTCCTGATCGGGCCCGGGCTCGGCCAGGACGAGGCTTCGACCGCGTTGCTGCGGTCGCTGTTCGGAAGCGTCCGGTCGCGCACCTCGATCGGGTTCGGCCAAGGGCCGAGCGCGGCGGACGGTGCCGCCTCCGACCTGAGCGCCGACGGCGGCCTCGTGGTCCGTTCCGGCAAGCCGGTGGTGATCGACGCCGACGGCCTCAACTGGCTGGCGACGCAGGACGGCTGGTCGAACTGGATGCCGGCGGGACGGGCGACCCTGACCCCCCACGCCGGCGAGATGGCGCGCCTGACCGGCACCGACGGCGAGGCGGTCACCGCCGACCCGTTGCGCGTGGCGCGGGAGGCCGCGGCTCGCTGGCAGCAGACGGTGGTGCTGAAGTGCGGCCACACCGCGGTCTCGGACGGCGAGCGCACCTTCGTCGCGGCCGACGCGCCGCCGTCGCTGGCGACCGCGGGCAGCGGGGACGTGTTCGCCGGGACGATCGCCGCCTTGGTGGCCCAAGGGCTGAGTGGTTTCGACGCGGCGTCGCTGGCGATCTACGTCGGCAGCCGGGCGGCCCGGCGAATCGAGCGACGAACTGGCACGCTTGGCTTGGTGGCGGGCGACCTGCCGCTGGCCATTGCCGAGGAACTCGCCAGTCTCGAGCGCGGCGAGGAGGAGGAGAGCGGTGTCTGAGTCGACCGCGGAATCGTCGGTCACCGTCCGGGCCGTGATGCGGACGCCGGCCCCGCTGGTCGACATCTCCGCCTCGGTTGGCGAGGTGGCGCGGCTGATGGCCGAGCAGCGCGTGTCGGGCGTGGCGGTGCTGGAGGACGGGGTGCTCGTCGGCATCGTGACCGAGGAGGACCTGATCGAGCGCATCGCCGAGCCCGACTTCCCGACGCTGGTGCCGTACTTCGACGCGGTGTTCGTCGCCGACGCCGGCACGTCGTTCGACGAGGACTTGGCCAAGATCCTCGCCACCACCGCCGGCGAGCTGATGTCGTCCCCGGTGTTCAGCCTGCGCGACACGGCGACCCTGTCCGAGGTGGCGACCTTCTTCGTCGACCGCAAGTTCCGGCAGGCCCCGGTGGTGAACGCGGCAAACGAGATCGTCGGCATCGTCAGTCGCGCCGACTTGGTGCCGGTGATCGCCCGGCTCGAGGCCGAGCCGTAGGGGACGGTCCGTGGGCCTCCTGCCAGACATCTCCCGATACCCGGGCGTCGGGCGCGCGACCCGAGCGGTGGTCGATCTCGACGCGTTCGAGGGGAACATCAGGGCGCTTCGCGCGTTCGTCGGGCCGGCGGTCGAGTTGACCGCGGTGCTGAAGGCGAACGCCTACGGCCACGGCGCGCCGATGATGTCGGCCGCCGCCGTTGCCGCCGGCGCGGACCGGCTCGCGGTCGCGACGGTGGGCGAGGGCGCACAGCTCCGAGCCGCGGGCACCACGGCTCCGGTGATGGTGCTCGGCGCGGTCGACCTCGGCGAGGTGGAGGCCGCGCTCGAGGCCGACCTTGAGCTGACGATCGGCACGGCGGAACTGCTCGACCGGGTCGAGGCGACGGTGGCACGTTGCGCGGCGCGGAGGTCGCGACCAGTGCGATTGCACGTCAAGGTCGACACGGGCCTGCGACGCTACGGGGCGTATCCCGAACTCGCGGCGGGACTCGCGCGGCGGGTCGCGGCGAACCCGAATCTGACCCTCGAAGGGTTGTTCACCCACTTCGCGACGTCGGAGGACGAGGACGACCCGTTCGCCGAGGAGCAGTACGCCGCCCTGCGGGCGGTGTCCGAGCGGCTGGCGGCCGAGGGCGTGGTGGCGCGGCGCGTGCACGCCGCGAACAGCGGCGGGGTGCTGGGCGGCAGCGCGTTCCACGCCGGGGCGGTGCGGCCGGGGATCGCCATCTACGGGATCGCGCCCTCCGCCGACCGGCCGTTGCTGCCGGGAATGCGACCGGTGATGACGCTGCGGAGCCGCTTGGTGCGGCTGTTCCCGCTCTCCCCGGGCGACACCGTTGGCTACGGTCGCACGTTCCGGGCCGGCCGGTCGATCCTCGCCGGGCTGGTGCCGATCGGCTACGCCGACGGGTACCGGCGGCAGCTCTCCGGGCGAGGCTGGATGGCGGTGCAGGGCGAGCGCGCGCCGGTGCTGGGGCGCGTCTCGATGGACCAGACCGTCGTGGAGTTGCCGGCTGGCGCGGAGCACCGCGTCGGGGACGAGGTGGTGGTCGCCGGCGCGGACCCCGCCGGGGTCGCGCCGACGATGGACCAACTCGGCGAGATCGTCGGCACCAACTCGTACGAGATGCTGGTCGGCATTTCCGCGCGCGTGCCGCGTCATTACGTCCGGGGCGGCAAGCTGGTCGCGGTGGCCGAGGGGCTGGTCGTCTGACCGGCGCGGAATCGCGGGAACGACAACGGGCCGGGGACGGATGTCCCCGGCCCGTGCCTGATGTCGTCGCGCGCTACTCCTGCGCCGAGAGCTCGGCCGCGACCCGCTTCAGGTTGTCGATGTCGCGGCGGACGACGAACGTGCGCCCGCTCATGTCGTCGCGGACGTAGTTGAGCGTCCGGTCGTCCATCCAACGGTAGATCGTCGGCCGGGTGACGCCGAGTTGCTGGGCGGCGTTGCCGATGCTGACCAGTTCCTGTGGATCGTAGGCCCGGTACTTCGCGACCGCCAGCATTCGCCCGAGGTCGGTGTCCCAGAAAGAGCGGGGCACCGAGTAGTCCTCGGCCGCGGCCGGCCAGAAGAGGAGCTGGAGCACCGACTCGATCGCGCCGAGGACGGCCTCCTTCTGCTCCCGGATCTCGCCCCGCGCGAGCGCGGCGAGGCGGGTCAAATCCTTGCCGAGCGGGCCACCGCGAAGCTCGTCCATGGAGAGGGACGCAAAGGCGGCGGGGCTCAGCTGGGAGATCAACCGGTGGTGGTGGCTGTAGACAAGCTGCAGCGCCTGGTCCACCACGTCCTGATAGTCCGGCTGCTCGGCCTCCACGACGACTCCTTCCGACCGGTCGGGCAACAGTGGCCGCCACTTCTTCTCAACCACTGTACGGTCGGATTCTATGCACATGAGATGAGGGTGTCAATTTGCCCCTCAAGGTTCGGGGATTTTCCGGGACTCTTGGTGTAACAATGGCAGGAGCCGGATTCGCTCTGCGGAAGTTCGGACAAGTGAACGGACACCCTGCGCAACCTGTACGTACGTGCCTGACTGGCACTGCCAGCGGCGCGACGCTGAACCGACGGACGAATCATGCCTGGCCCGGCACCCGGTGTACTCCGTCGCTCCGTCGCGGCGGGCGCGCGTACCGACACAGCGTACGAATTTTCGGCTCGCACCGTACAAGGTGAGGTTTTCGTTGGACGGACCCCGGTGCGGGCGCCTACGGCTGGGGCGTGGCCGAGACGACGACGGGTACCGGGAAGTCCGGGGCCTTCTCCCGGCCGGTGGTGATGCCGCGGACGGCGAGGCCGAACATGAAGAGGGCGGCGAGGGCGTAGAGCATCAGCGCCCGGTGGGGATCCTTGGCCCGGGCGTAGCTCCAGATGAACGGCAGGGTGAGGATCGCGGTCGCCCCGTACAGGTAGTGGGTCGGGTCGGGCGGCCGCAGGTTGGCGAAGAGCAGGAGCACGCCGGCGAGCACCTGCACCGTGACCAGCACCTGACCGATGGCGAGGCTGCCGGCGAGGCTGCCGGAGAGCGTGCCGCCGCGGACGAAGGCGACGGTGGCCCAGATGCCGACCGCGAGCATGTACATGGCCGTGGTCATCGCCAGACGGTCGTGGAACAGCAGGATCGTGCTCAGGGCAGCCCTCTTCCGCTCGGTGGAGACGGTGCGTCGGGGGCGACTATAGCACCGGCTGGCGGGAGCTCCGCGCCCGGGCGTTGCCCGCGACGCGGCAAGGCGGGCTCAGGACGCGAACATCGACAGCTGGGCCGTTGGGCTGGGCCGCTCGGTGGAGCACCAGCGGACAGAGGACCGGCGGGGCAGCGGGGCGACGACAGCCCCGGAACTGACCCGCGCCAGATGCTGTTCGACGGTGCGCCGCGCGAGCTCCGGCCGGTTGTTGGTTTCCGAGAGATGGGCCAGCCAGACCGTTCGCCGCTCCGGCGCGCCGCGCAGCGACTCGGCGAGCGTCAGGCCGCAGTCGGCGTTCGAGAGGTGGCCCCGGTGCGAGAGGACGCGGCGCTTGAGGTGGGCAGGGTACGGGCCGGCCCGCAGCATCGCCTCGTCGTGGTTGGCCTCCAGCACGATGAGCGTGGACCGGCGGATCGGCTCGACGAGCCCGTCGTCGGCTTGGCCGAGGTCGGTGACGACGAGGACGCCGATTCCTTGGCGCTCCAGCAGAAATCCGCACGGCTCGGCGGCGTCGTGGGAGACCGTCAGCGGCACGACCGCGAGTCCGGCCGCGTGGAACGTCGTTCCCGCGACGATCCGCACCGAGGCCGCCGCCGGGATCCGCGCCGCCGACTGCGTGCCATGCGTGGCGATGATCGGGACGCCCGCCCGGAGGACCTGCGGCAGGCTGCGAACGTGGTCGCCGTGCTCGTGGGTGACGAGGACGGCGTCGAGGTCGCGCAGGCCGATCCCTTGGGCCCGGAGGCCGGCGGTGATGGTACGGATGCCGACGCCGCAGTCGACGAGGAGGGCTCCGACCGGGGTGCGGACGAGGATCGCGTTCCCCGAGCTGCCGCTGCCGAACGAGACGACCGTCACTCCCGGGTCGTCACGGTCTTCGGGATCGGTCGGGGTGCTGGTCAAGGTCTCGCCGCTCCGCTTTCGCCCGGGGGCGCCGTGTAGACTGGGCCGCGATCGTCCGGCGGACCCCCGGTCCGCACGAGCCGGTTCCTCGCGCGGGCGCGGGGAGAGCGGGAGGGATCGGTGAACAGACTGCGGCGGTCGAAGCCCAAGATCGAGCCGGTGACGAATCCTACGCCCGCAGGGACCCGACCGCCAGCACCCGGCGGTCGCGGTCTGTCGGCGTCCACCAAGCGGATGCTGGTCACCGCGGTGGTGATCGCCGTCGTGATCGGCGGCGCGTTCGCCACGGCCAGTTTCTGGGTCGACTGGTGGTGGTACGGCAGCCTCGGCTACCGGGAGGTGCTGATCACCCAGTACGTGATGAAGGCGCTCGCGTTCGTCGTCGCCGGGCTAGTGGCCGGCCTCTTCTACTGGTTCAACTGGCGGCGGGCGCAGCGGCAGGGGGCCGAGAAGATCGCCCGTGGCCAAGGCCTGGTCGGCACCGGTCTGCGGACCATCCTGCTGGTGCTGACGGCGCTGGTCGTCGCCGTCGCCGGGTTCGGCGCGGCCGACCACTGGCAGGATTTCCGACTCTTCCTGAGCCGGTCCGACTTTGGGGTCAAGGATCCGATCTACGGCCACGACGTGGGCTTCTACGTGTTCACGCTGCCGGCGCTGCTCACCGTCTGGTGGGGGGTGACGGCGCTGCTGGCGATCACGCTGGTCACCGTCTTCGTCATCTACTTCGGGCAGGGGCTGCGGCGGCGCTCGTTCAACCCGAGCAAGCTCGGGCCGGGGCCGAAGACGCACCTGCTGCTGCTGGCCGGGGCGGTGGTGCTGGCGATCGGGCTCGGCTACCTGCTGCGCAACTACGAACTGCACCAGTCGACGCGCGGGTTCGCCTACGGCGTCGGCTACACCGACGCGGCGGTCGTGCGACCGCTCCACTGGTTCCTCGCCGCGCTCTCGGTGGTCGCCGCGGCGATCATCTTCCTGAACGCGCGGACCCCGCGGACCAAGCCGCTCCTGCTGGCCGCGGTGGCATGGGGCGTGGCCGTGCTGCTCGGCATCTTCCTGCCGAACGTCGTGCAGCAGAGTCTGGTGGTGCCGAACCAGCTCTCCCGCGAGCGTCCGTTCATCGCCAACAATCTGGCGATGACGCAGGCGGCGTTCGGGCTCGACCAGACCGAGACGCGCGAGATCAGCGGCGCGGGCGAGCCGCCGGTCGACGAGCTCGCGCCGAACACCCCGACCTTCGACAACATCCGGCTCTGGGACTACCGGATCGTGCGGCAGACGTTCCAGCAGATCCGTTCGTTCGTGCCGTTCTACGTCTTCGACGACGTCGACGTCGACCGCTACCAGCTGGCGGCCGGCGAGCAGCAGGTGCTGTCGTCGGCGCGCGAGGTCGACACCAGCCAACTCCAGCCGAACGCCCAGACGTGGGTCAACCTCCACCTCGCCTACACCCACGGCTACGCGATGGTGGTCAGCCCGATCAGCACGGCGACCCGGCAGGGACTGCCGGAGTTCCTCGTCGGCGGCATCCCGCCCGAAGGCACCGGGCCGCTCCAGATCACGCGGCCGGAGATCTACTTCGGGGAGCGTCCCCGCGCGTGGGTGGCGACCAACACCGACCAGCCGGAGGTCTCCGCGCTCGGCGACGACGCGTCGGAGAAGGCGTACGAGGGGACCGCCTACGGCTCGGTCAAGGTCGGCAACTTCTTCAAGCGGGTGCTCCTCGCCTTCTACCTGAAGGACCAGCGGGTGCTCCTCAGCCGCGAACTGCGCTCCGACTCGCAGGTCTTGCTGCGGCAGCAGGTGGGCGAACGGGCCCAGGCGGCGGTGCCGTTCCTGCGGCTCGACCCGGACCCGTACCTGACGATCGCCGACGGGCGGCTGGTCTGGATCATCGACGCCTACGCGACCACCGACCGTTTCCCGAGCGCCACCCCGGTCGCCGAGGGCTTCAACTACATGCGGAACACGGCCCGGATCACGGTCGACGCCTACAGCGGGCAGGTGACCGTCTACCGGACCGTGGTCCACGACCCGATCACCGACGCGTGGGCGAGCGTCTACCCAAAGGTCTTCCGGCCGATCAGCGAGGCCCCGGCGTCCGTCTCCGAGCATTTCCGGTACCCGGAGGAGCTGTACAAGATCCAGACCGAGGTCTACGCCGCCTACCACCTGACCGATCCCGACGCCTTCTACAACGGCGAGGACCGCTGGTCGATCGCGATGGAGGAGACGGAGGGGGCGGACGGCGCGAACGGCGAGCCGCGGCCGATGGAGGCCTACTACATGACCCTGCCGCTGCCGGGCGAGCAGGCGGCCGGCTTCAAGCTGGTGATCCCGTTCACGCCGATCAACCGCCAGAACATGACGGCGTGGATGGCCGGGCAGGGGAACGCCGACGGATCCTCGCGGCTGGTGCTGTACCGCTTCCCGCGCCAGTCGAACATCTTCGGGCCGCAGCAGGTCGAGGCCCGGATCAACCAGGACCCCACGGTCTCGTCGCAGATCACGCTGCTGGACCGGTCGGGCTCGCGGGTGATTCGGGGCAACCTGCTGGTCATCCCGATCGGCGCGTCGGTGCTCTACGCACAACCGCTCTACCTGCAGGCAACGGCCTCCGGCGGCGCGCCGACCGAGTTGCGCTTCGTCATCCTCGCCACGCAGGAGCAGGTGGTGATGCGGCCGACGCTGGCGGAGGCGCTGACCGCACTGGCGGCGGGGCAGGGCGAGCCCGCGGCCGCGCCGGGCGGCGGCGGCACCGCTGCCTCCACGGGGTCGGAAGCAGGCAGCGAGGGGGCGGCCGGCACCGGCTCCTCGGCGTCGGTCGGCGGGACCGACGCCGAGATCGCGGCGCAGGCGCTCGACGCGCTCGACCGCGCGCAGCAGGCCCGGGACGCCGGCGACCTCAACGGGTACGAGTCGGCAATGGTCGACTTGCGCCACTTGCTGGAGGCGATGGCCGCGACCAGCCCGGTCGCCACGCCCGCCGCCGGGGCGACGCCGGTGCCGTGATGCCGGGAACGGGCAGAGTCGGGCCGTGCGGCCCGCCCCGCCCTCTCGACGGTCGGCGGATGATCGGGTAGGGTTGCGGGCGACATCGGGTTCGGTTGGGAAGGCGCAGGGGGCACGGGCATGGCGAAGTGGCTGGTGGTCGTGGGCTCGGTCGCGGCCGCGGTCGGGTTCACCTTGTTCGGGATGGCGACGTCGTACATTCAGCCGGACCCGGGCGCGACCCAGTTGTGGGGCATTCTGACGATCGTCGGCTGCGTGGCGGCGGTGGTCGGTTTGCTGATCAAGCGGAGCACCGACCCGGCCGACCGCTCAACCTACTAGCGGTTCGCGGCGCGATTCGATTGCCGCGATGCTCCGGTGGCCCGTGACGTCGTCACGGGCCACGGCGTCCGCTGCCGAACGATCGCAGCGGTGGGGAACCAGCGCTCGCGCACATTGCCAATGAGGTAGAGCGAGCCGGTGACCACGACCGGCACGTCGCGCCGCGCGGCGATCTCGAGCGCGAGGTTGACCGCGGCATCCGGGTCTGCCGCCTCCACGATCTCACCGCCAAAGCCTTGCGCCCGGACGGTGTCCGCGATGCGTCCCGCGGGATGCGCTGACTTGCCGAGCACGCGCGGCTCGGTGGCCACCACCGACCCGGCGGCCGGAACCGCCGCCTTCAGCACCGCCACCTCGTCCTTGCTGCCGATCAGACCGAGGACGAACACCGGGCGATCCGTCTGTTGCCGGGGGACCGGCAGGCTGCGGACCAAGGCTGCCATCTTCTCCGGATTGTGGGCCCCGTCGAGCAGAACCCTTGCAGGCGACCCGTCAGGCGACGCGAGCCACTCGAACCGACCCGGCAAGCGCGCTGTCGCAAGCCCTCGGGCCATCGCCTCGTCCGAGATGGCGACGCCGTTCCGGCGGAGCGCTTCAACAACCGCGAGCGCGGTCCGGCGGTTCTCGCGCTGGAATGCCACGGGTGGCCCGGTCACCGCTTCCGGACCGTTGGCCGCGTCCCGCGGCAGCAGGCGTGCTCCGACGCGACGGGCCTCTTCGGCCACGACCGCCAGTAGGTCCGGATCGGCGATCCCGGTCACCACCTGCGCGCCGGGGTCGATGATGCCCGCCTTGTGCCACGCCACGTCAAGCAGCGTGGGTCCGAGCGTCGCGAGATGGTCGCGTCCGACCGTGGTGATCACGGCCACCTCGGACCGCACCACGTTGGTGAGATCGTAGCGGCCGCCGGCGGCGACCTCGACGACGGCGAACTCGACGCCCGATCGGGCGAGATGGGAGAACGCCACGGCGACCATCGCCTCGCCGTAGGTGAGGTGCCCTAGTTCGCCTTGGGCGCTAAGCCAGTCCTCCCCAGCGTCGAGCACGGACTGGACCTCGTTCAGGAAGGCGCTGCCCGCGATCAGCCGTCCGTCGACCAGCACCCGCTCGGTGGCGGATTGCAGGTGGGGCGAAGTGACGAGGCCGGTGCGGTGCCCGGCCGCTCCGAGGACGTTGGCGACCATCGTCGCGGTCGAGCCCTTGCCGGAGGTTCCGGTGACATGGACGACCCGGAACCGCTCCTGCGGGTTGCCGATCGCCGCCATGAACCGGCGGAAGCGATCGAACCGGCGGACTTGGCGGGCGCGGACGTCGCGGTCCGTGCCCTGCACCACGCGGTTCGGGGAGATCAAGTCGAGCAGGAGCCGTTCGGCGTGATGGTAGGCCTCCCAGTCGTCGGCCGCGGCGACGCCAGTTCGGGGTTCGCTCGGGTTCACGGCAGGAACTCGGCGCAGACGTCGTTGGCCAGCAGCAGGCCGCGGCGGGTGAGGCGGATCGTCGCGCCGTCGTCGGTCACCATTCCGAGATCGACGAGTCGTCGGACCGTGCCGGGGAAGGCGTCCTCGACCGCGAGGCCGTGTCGGGCGGCGAACGCCGCGCGCGACACGCCCTGCTCGAGCAGTCGCAGGCCGAGCATCATCGTCTCGCCCCTCGCCGTCGGCGGCGGGATCTCCTCGAGGTTGGAGGTCGGCGGCTGGCCGCTCTCAACGGCGCGGATGTAGGTCAAGGGCGCGAGGTGGTTCATCCACCGCCTGCCGCCGACCTGTCCGTGGGCGCCCGCGCCGCAGCCAAGGTACTCCCCGTTGCGCCAGTAGAGCAGGTTGTGCTGCGAGCGTCTGGTCGGATCTGCCGCCCAGTTGGCGACTTCGTAGTGGTGCCAGCCGGCGGCTTGGAGACGGTCGAGCGCGAGTTCGTACATGTCGGCGGTGGCGTCGTCGTCAGGGGCGACGAGAATGGCGCGCGCGACCGCGTCGGCCATCGGGGTTCCCGGTTCGACGATCAGCGAGTAGAGCGAGAGGTGCTTCGGCACCGAGCCAAGCGAGCCGTCGAGCAACCGGTCGAGATCGTCGCGCCAGTCCGCCAGCGTCTGGCCGGGCCAGCCGAAGATGAAGTCGACGCTGACGTTGTCGAATCCGGCCTCGCGGGCGGCCGTCACCGCGGCCGCGATGTCGGACGGCTCGTGCAAGCGGCCGAGCACGCGCAAGCCGCGTTGGCTGAGGGTTTGGCCGCCGAGGCTCAGACGGTTGACGCCGGCTTGCCGGTAGCCGCGCAGCCGTGCGGTGTCGAGGCCGTTCGGGTTTGCCTCCAGCGTCACCTCGGCCTCGGGTCCGGCGACACCATGCTGTCGGCAGGCATCGATCAAACGGGAGATCTCGGCGGGAGCGAGCAGTGAGGGCGTCCCGCCGCCGATGTAGATGCTCGCGACCGTGCGCCGGGCGACCAGGCTCGCCCGGGTTTCGACTTCGCGTTCCACGGCGGCGACGTAGCGGGGGATCAGCGAGTCCATGCCGCTGTAGGTGTTGAAGTCGCAGTAGGGGCAGATGTGGGAGCAGAACGGAACGTGGAGGTAGATGCCGACCGCGTCTCCGGGAAGAGCGGGGGCGGGCAGGAGGGGGGACTGAGGGGGCGGCGCGTCAGGGTCCAGGCGACGCCTCCGGTTCGGGGGTTGCCGCGGTCGTCGCGTAGACGGTCGCGCCCGCGGCACTCGGGAAGAGGATCGAGGAGAAGAGGAGGACCGGCGCCGAGCCGGCGTTGGTGGCTTGGTGCAGCGACCCGGGGTGCTCGACGATGGCGTCGCCCGGCCGGAGGACGGTGGTCGTGCCGGGGCCGAGCACGGTTGGCGCGTCCTTGCCGGGGGTGGACCCGAGCCGGTAGAGGTCGACTTCGCCGGTGTCGACGCTGTAGGTGAGGTCGCCGGAGATGATCGCGGCGATCTGGGTGCCGGTGTGCCGGTGCTCGGGGATCGACGCGCCGGGGGCGATCATGACCCGGACCATGGCGAGGGCCGGGTCGGCCACCGCCTCGGGGCTGGCCACGACCAACGTCTCGGAAGAGACGCCGCCGACTTTGGTGTGGAGCTGGGGGCCAGACTGGGCGAGCGATCGGCCGCCGGTGAGCAACGCCAGCGCGGCCACGGCGAGGACGAGGACGCGGGCGCGACGCAGTGCCATCCGGGACCTCCGCAGGACGACGACGGGCCGAGCGCGGCTAGAGCAGGTCGCAGAGGCGAGCGCGGTCGATGTTGCCGCCGCTGAGCGTGGCGACGGTGACCGCCCCGGTGGCGACACCGACCTTGCCGGTCAGCAGGCCGGCGACGGCGGCGGCCCCGGCCGGCTCGACCAGCAGTTTGGTCCGCTCGAGGATCAGGCGCATGGCCTCGACGATGTCGTCGTCGGTGACCAGCACCACGTCGTCCACGTACCGCTCGATCAGCTTCTGGGAGAGGGGCGCGCCGAACGGCGCGGCCAGCCCGTCGGCGATGGTGGTGATCCGCTCGACCCGAACCGCGTGCCCGGCGGCGAGGCTGCGGGTGACCGCTGGCGCGCCCTCGGGCTCGACGCCGACGACCCGCGCCTCGGGCCGGAGCGACTTCACCGCGACGGCGACGCCGGCCAGGAGACCGCCGCCGCCGACGCAGACCGCGACCGCCTCGAGGTCCGGCTGCTGGGCGACGATCTCGAGCCCGACCGTGCCTTGGCCGGCGATGATCGCCGGGTCGCCGAAGGGGTGGACGTAGTGGAGGTCGTGGGTGGCCCGGTACGCTTCCATCTCCTCGAAGACGGTCTCCATCGAGGCGGCGAACCGGCACTCCGCGCCGTAGCTCCGGATGGCCGCGATCTTGGTCGGGACGGCCGACTCCGGCATGAAGACGACGCAGCGGACTCCAGCGATCTGCGCGCCGTAGGCGAGACCTTGGCCGTGGTTGCCGGCGGAAAGGGTGATCACCCCGCGCTCGCGCTGTTCCGGGGTCAGCTGGAGGACGGCGTTGAGGCCGCCGCGGGCCTTGAAGGAGCCGGTGCGCTGCAGGTTCTCCGCTTTCAGGCCGAGGCGGGTGGAGGTCATTCGGCTCAGCGTGGCCGTCGGGAAGAGCGGGGTTTCGTGGATGTAGGGGGCGATCCGCTTTGCGGCGGCGCGAATGTCGTCGATCGTGACGTCGGAGTCGGCCCACGTCGTGTCGATGCCGAGGGTGTGGTCGGCGGACGACGTGGTGGTTGCGGGTTGGGTCATGCGGGTGCCTCGGCGGCCCGGCGCAAGGGTCGCGGGTCGGGCGGACTGCCGGGGGCGGCAGCCGTGCGCGGATGGTCCGATGCCGAGGAGTATAGCCAACCCGGCCCTCGTGTTCGGGTGGGTCGAGAGCGGAGGATCGGATGATCCCGGAACTGCCGGGGGAGCTGTCGGCGAAGGCGGTGCGGACCCTGCCGATGGCGCAGGAAGCGGTCGAGGCGATCGCGGCCCGGCTCGGGGTCGAGTTCCGCGTGCTCGGCGGCTCGATCCCCGGCCGCGAGGCTTGGCAGGCGTTCGTCCTCGGCGCCGACGACCGACCAGTGGTCGCCCTGACGGTGTGGCCGAGGCAACGGCGGGTGGACGTGGTGGCGGCGGCGGTGACCGCCGTCCTGTCGGAAGTCGTGGCAGTGCGGATAGGCCCCGGGGACGAGGTCACCTTCGTCCGGGCGGGCGGCGCGGAGTTGACGGTTCGCCGTGAAGGTCGCGTCGTCGTCCGCAGCTGAGGGGCGTGCGGTCGCTCGACGCCGACGCCCCGGTCCGCCAACCGGGCCTGAAATCGGCAGGATTTTGATCGGGATCGGCAGCCGCAATTCGCATCAGGGCCCACCGGGTCCGGGCCTTGAATCCCGGCACCGTCTCCGGTCGCCTCGACTGAAGAGGGGAGGACTGTGATCGATCGCGGGATTCACGCGACGCGGCCGGGCTCACCGGGATTGCCCTCACTCTCCCAGCCCCCTCTACCGCCGCCTGAAAGGAGGGGGTATCCATCGGGAAGCGACCGCGCAGCGGCAATTGCGGGTTCAGAGGAGGGTCAAGCCCTCCTCTGAGCCTGTTCCTCCCCCTCTGCTGCCGATGCGGCTGACAGGGTGAGCCATCCGTCGGAAAGCGACGGGAAGGCCTCCGTGCAGCGGCAATCTGGGGGACCGGGGGAGGGCTTGACCCTCCCCCGATTCAGTTGCTCCCCCTCTCCCGCCGCCGCGGCTGACGGGATGAGGTGTCTGATGGATGGTGGCTTTCGCCCTTTGCTGCTGTGTCCGCCGGGATCGCCCTCACCCCCAGCCCCCTCTCCCGCCGCCGCGGGAGAGGGGGTAGGGGGTGAGGGCGATCCCGGCCGCGAGACTCGGATATCGCTCCTTGGATGCCTACCCCTGTCAGGCCGCGGGAGAGGGGGAACCAGATTGGGGGAGGGTCAAGCCCTCACCCAAACCCCGAACAGCCGCGGTGCGGTCGCTTCCCGACGGATCTCCCCACGTCAGCCACGGTGCCGGAGGAGGCGGTATTCGGTCGGGGGAGAGCCAAGCCCTCCCCCGGACCCCCGAATTGCCGCTCTCCAGTCGCATCCCGACGGGTGCTCACGCCAGATCGCTACTCGGGGACGAACGTCGTCTCCGGGGTGATCGAGCGGGCGAACTCGGCGAGGAGCTGGGCCGCCTGATCGAGGTCGGAGAGGCTGACCACCTCGTTCGGGGAGTGCATGTACCGGTTCGGGATCGAGAGGACCCCGGCCGCCGTGCCGACGCCGGCAGAGGTCATCGCGTCGGCGTCGGTCCATGTCCCCCGGCCGCTGCCCTGCACCGGGCAGGTGTAGCCGAGCCGTTCGCCGGCGGCTCGGAGCGCGCGGTAGACGGCCGGGTTGACTGACGAGCCGCGGGAATGGACCGGTCCGCCGCCGAGCCTGACCTCGTCGTTCCGCTTCTTGTCCGCCTCGGGGTAGTCGGTGGCGTGGGTGACGTCGATCGCGACGGCGGCGAGCGGGGCGAGGCGGACGGTCGAGGTCATCGCGCCGGCGAAGGAGATCTCCTCGCGCGAGGTGGCGACCGCGTAGACGTCGACGTCGGCCCGGTCGGCGGCGAGCCGTCGCGCCGCCTCGAGGGCGACGAATGCGCCGACCCGGTTGTCCATGCTGCGCGAGACGCACAGGTCGTCGGTGAGGCGGACGAAGCCGGCGTCCAGCACGGCCGCGTCGCCGACCTCGATCCGCTTCAGCGCCTCCTCGCGCGAGGTCGCCCCGATGTCGACCCAGAGGTCCTCGAGCTTCGGGGCCTTGTCGCGCTGGTCGGGCGGGATCAGGTGGATCGCCTTCTTGCCGACGACGCCGAGGACGTCGCCGTGCGGCCCGAGGATGCGGAAGCGCTGGCCGACGACGACCGGGGCGTCCCAGCCGCCGATGGCGTCGAACCAGACGAACCCCTGGGGGTCGATGTGGGTGACGATGAAGCCGATCTCGTCGATGTGGCCGGCGAAGGCCACCGTCCGAGTCTGCGGTCCGCGCGACTTGGCCCGGACGAGGGCGTACGAGTTGCCGGAGGCGTCGGCCGAGACTTCGTCGGCGAACGTGGCGGCCTCATCGCGCCAGGCCTTCGCCGGACGCTCCTCGTAGCCGGACGGCCCGGGGGCGTCGAGCAGTCGCCGCAGGAACTGGAGCGAGTGGTCTTCGAGGGTCACGCGGTCCTCCTGTTCAGGTTGCTCCCGGCTCCGGCGCACGTGGCGCGGCGACCGGAACCGGTGCTGGTGCAGCCTACGCGACGGTCAGTCGGGCGGATTCTTCCAGAACACCGCGTACGACGCGGCGACCACCGCGAGCGCGACGATGGCGATGGCGAGGCCGTAGCCGATCATTGGGCGCTGCCCGGGCGGACCAGCGGCATGACGATCGCGGTTGCCGCGCCGAGCCTCGCCGGGTCGACCCCGGTGCGGAAGCCCTTCGCCTCCAGATGTGCCACCAACGACTCGGTGGCGAGGTTCCCCGGCGCGCCCGGGGCGAACGGGCAGCCACCCAGCCCACCGGCGGCGCTGTCGAAGACGCGGACGCCGGCGGCGAGGCCGACGTCGACGTTGTCGAGGGCGGTGCCGCTGGTGTCGTGCAGGTGGAGCGCGAGGGTGCCGACCGGAACTTGGTCGGCGAGGGCGGCGAGGAGGCGGGAGACCGCCTCTGGCGTGGCTCGACCGGTGGTGTCGGCAAGAGAGATCTCGGCACACCCCATCCCCAGCAGGCGGTCCACGATCGGGCGAACCGCCTCGGGGCTCACCGCGCCGCTGTAGGGGCAGTGGAAGGCGACCGAGACGTAGCCGCGCAGCCATGCGCCGTCAGCCCGGGCGCGGACGGCGACGGCGGCGAACCGGTCCATCGCCCCTTCCACGCTCGTGCCCAGGTTGGCATTGGCGAAGGCCTCGGTCGCGGCAGCGAACAGGGCGACGGCATCGACCCCGGCCTCGCGCGCGCGGTCGTAGCCCCGTTCGTTCGGAACGAGGACCGGGTAGCGGACGCCGGTGGCCCGGCGGATGCCGCGCATCACGTCGGCCGCGTCGGCCATCTGGGGCACGGCTTTCGGGTTGACGAAGCTGGTGGCCTCCACCCAACGGAGACCGGCATTGGTAAGCGCCTCGACGAAGCGAATCTTGGTCGCGGTCGGGACGGGCACGGCCTCGTTCTGGAGGCCGTCGCGCGGCCCGACCTCGACGACGGTGACGGTGGGGCAGAGCGGTTCGGTCACGAAGGCACATCCTGAACGCCGACGGCGGCGGGAGGAATCCCGCCGCCGCCGATTGTGCCACCGGATGGCGCTCCCCGAATCAGAGCGGCGGCGGCGGCAGGGGCGCGCTGCTCGGCGCGGCCGGGGCGGGAACCGCGGTGGCGGTCGCCGTCGGTGCCGGAGCGGCCGTCGCGGTGGGCTCGGGGGTCGAGGTCGCGGTGGGCTCCGGGGTCGCCGTCGGTGCCGGCGTGGCCGTCGGCTCGGGCGTTGCGGTCGCCGTGGGTTCCGGGGTCGCGGTGGGCTCCGGAGTCGCCGTCGGTTCCGGGGTCGCCGTCGCCGTGGGCTCTGGGGTCGCCGTCGGTTCCGGGGTGGCGGTGGGCTCCGGGGTGGCCGTTGGCTCCGGCGTTGGGGTGGCGGTGGGTTCCGGAGTCGCGGTCGGCTCGGGCGTGGCGGTCGGCTCGGGCGTCGCCGTTGCCGCCGGCTCCGGGGTGGCGGTGGGCTCCGGGGTGGCCGTTGGCTCTTCGGTGGCCGTCGGCGCAGCCGCCTCACCGCTGGCAAGCGGCGTCGCGCCCGCTGCCGTCTCCGGGGTTGCCGCGGGAGAGGCCTCCGGGGTCGCTTCAACGGCCTCGGGGCTGGCGGCGGCTTCTGGCGTCCCGGTTTCCGCGACCGGGGCCACCGGCGTCGCGGCGGGAGCCACCGCCGGCGTGGACGCCTCGCTGGCGGGCGTCGCCGCGGTTTCCCCGCCGCCGGCCGCGACG
>JBDHWC010000012.1:0-44488 GCA_039809985.1 Thermomicrobiales bacterium
CGAAGTGGGCCTGCATGGCCGGCGTCATCAGCATCGAGACGGTCCAGCCGTGGTCCGCGCCGGCGAAGCGGCCGGGGGAGGTCTTGAGTTCGCCGGCGGTCGGCATCGCACCGTTGAAGAGGACGTCGAACTGCTCGCCCGGGTCCCAGAAGAGGTTGTAGACCGCCGGGGCGCTGGTCAGGGCCATGGTCGGGCCGAGCCACGTGTCCTTGGCGGTGAACATGAACTTGTAGTTCTCGACCCGGAGCCCGGCGAACGCTTGGTCGTAGTAGAAGAAGAAGTCCGCGCGCGCGCTCGGCCCCTTGCCGAGGACGTAGGCGCTGTTGTCGATGCCGTCGAAGACGATCCCGTTGCCGTCGTTGTCCTGCCAGATGTGTGGCGGGGCCTCGACGCCGATCAGGCCGGCGAAGGTCGGCCACCAGTCCATGTGCGACATCATCTCGGTGGCGACGGTGCCGGCCTCGATGGTACCCGGCCACCAGGCGATGGCGGGAACCCGGAAGCCGCCCTCGTAGCCGCTCCCCTTCTCGCCGCGGAACGGGGTGTAGCCGGCGTCGGGCCAAGCGTCGACCCATGCGCCGTTGTCGGTGGTCCAGACCACGAGGGTGTCCTCGGCGATGCCGAGGTCGCGGATCGCCTGGACTACCTGTCCGGAGTTGTCGTCGAGTTCCATCAGCGAGTCGAGGTAGGGGTGGCGGCCCGGGGACTTGCCCTTCCACTCCGGCGACGGGAAGTTCGGCTGGTGGACCTTCATGAAGTTCAGGTACATGAAGAACGGCTGGTCGTCGGCCGCGTGGTCCTGCAGCCACTGGATGGCGGTCTTGCGCATGTCGGTGTCGACGGTGGCGAGGTCCTGCGGGGTGAACTCGCGGGTCTTGACCGGCGGCGACCCCGCCTTGCCCTGCCATTCGCCGAGGTTCACCTTGTTCCACTCGGCCATGAACTCCGGGTTGTCGGCCGGCCAGTCGGGGGTCAGGTTGGTGTCGCTGTAGGCGTAGACTCCCGCGTAGTAGGGGAGCATGTGGTACATCTCGTCGAAACCGTTGCTGGTCGGGTAGGCCTCCTCGACGTCCCCGAGGTGCCACTTGCCGATCTGCACCGTGGAGTAGCCTTGGTCGCGCAGGAACTGGGCGACGGTCGGGGTCTGCGGCGTCAGGTGGTCGGGGTCCCCCGGCAGCAGGACCAGCGAGAGCGCGGTGCGGATCGGGATGCAGCCGGTGATGAACGAGGCACGGCCGGCGGTGCAGCTGGCCTGCCCGTAGTAGTTGGCGAATCGCATCCCTTCCGACGCGAGCCGGTCAAGGTGCGGGGTGGGCGCGCCGCGCATCGGGCCGCCGCTGTAGCAGCCGAGATCGCCCCAGCCGACGTCGTCCGACATGATGACGACGATGTTCGGGCGCTTGCCGGTGCTGCCGGCCGCAGGCGTGGCCTGCGCGTGCGCCGCGGGGGTCCTGCCGGCGAGTCCGGTCGCGCCGAAGGCCAGTCCGGCGGCGCTCTTCAACAGAGTCCGGCGCCGGGTGGTGATGCCAAGGCTGGGAAGCTGCGCGCCGTCTCGGACATCGGGTGGCATCAGTCTCTCCTTCGCGACGTGGACCGCGCGGCGTCTGACCCGGCACGGGGTGACGTTCCGCGCCACGGCTCCATCCTATCGCGGGGCGATGCGAAATCGGGGATCAAGTGAGAAACGCAGGTCGCACCAACTCGGCATGGATTCCTGAGTCTTGCGGCCGCTTCGGTCCCGCGAGAGGCATGATGGCGAGAGCCTGTTGGGTGCGGGCGGCGGGATTCGAACCCGCACGGGGGTCGCCCCCCAGCGGTGTTTAAGACCGCGGCGTCTGCCGTTTCGCCACGCCCGCTCGGCGTTGCGCGAGGAGTGTAGACGGTGCCGTCCGGCCCGGGCGCGGGCAAGAGAAAACCCGGGCGGGTGCCCGGGTCGACTGGAGCGGAAGACGGGATTCGAACCCGCGACCTTCTCCTTGGCAAGGAGATGCTCTACCACTGAGCCACTTCCGCGAACGCCCGCCGAGTATAGTCAGGGGCCGGTCCGAGTGTCAAGCGAAAACCGGGCGACGCGAACGGTCGAGGAGGCGACGATGACGGAGGGCGCAAGCGTGCTGCCCGGAACGCTGGTCGACGGCGATTGGCTCGAGCAGCACTTGCTGGAGCCGGGGTTGCAGGTGGTCGACATCCGCGGGTACGTGCGAACCGAGGACCTCGGGAACGGGGTGCAGCGGGCGGAGTACGTCGGCGCGCCGGCGGAGTTCGCGGCCAGCCACATCCCGGGCGCGGTCTTCGTTGACTGGACGACCGACATCACCGACCCGGACAACGCCGTCAAGGCGCAGATCGCGCCGCCGGAGCGGTTCGCGGCGGCGATGGCCGCGCGGGGGATCGGCAACGAGACCGACGTGGTGGTGGTCGACCACACCGGCGGCCATTTCGCGACCCGGCTCTGGTGGGCACTGAAATACCACGGACACGACCGGGCCGCGGTGCTCGACGGCGGGTTCCACAAGTGGGCAGCCGAGGGGCGACCGCTCACGTCGGACCCGACAGTGCCTGCCGCGGCCGAGTTTCGGGTGTCGCTCCGCCCGGGGCTTCGCGTCGAGCCCGAGGCGATCATTGCCGTCGCCGGGGCAGACGACGTGCTGGTTGTTGACGCGCGAGACCGGGCGCAGTACTCCGGCGCGACCCGGCGCGGCAGCCGGGGCGGGCACATCCCCGGGGCGGTCAACCTGCCGGCGAAGGCGTTCGTCAACGCCGACGGGACGTGGAAGTCGCCCGACGAGCAACGCGCGCTGATCGAGGCGGCGGGGATCACCCCGCGGCACCGGGTGATCGCCTACTGCAACGGCGGGGTAACGGCGACCGCGGTGCTCTTCGCGCTGGCCAACGCGGGGCACCCGTCGTGGGCGAACTACGACGGGTCGTGGAACGAGTGGGGCGAGCGGGAGGACCTGCCGACGCGGCTCGGGGAAGAGCCGTAGCCGGCTCGCGAAGTTCGCCGCCGACGAAGGAGCGCCCCGGCGGGGTGCCGGGGCGCTCGGTCACGATTCGTTGGTGCCAAGGGGCAGACTCGAACTGCCGACCGCACGATTTTCAGTCGTGAGCTCTACCAACTGAGCTACCTTGGCGTGGAGTTGCGACTCGAACCCCGCAACGCAACGGTGGGCGATAGAGGGCTCGAACCTCTGACATCCACGGTGTAAACGTGGCGCTCTCCCAGCTGAGCTAATCGCCCGCTGCGGCGGTGTCCACGGTGCCCAGGAAAGGATTTGAACCTTCACGCCCTAAACGGGCACTAGCCCCTCAAGCTAGCGCGTCTGCCGATTCCGCCACCTGGGCAAGGGTGCGCGACCGCCGAGACAGTATATGGATGCCCCTCGCCCCTCGTCAACCGCCACCGGCGGGCTCAGACCGGGACCGGGGCGGCGACCACCGGCAGCGTCAACAGGGCGTGGGGGACGACGACCGCGGTCGCGGGCGCGCCGACGATGCGGACGGCCTCGGCCAGCGCCGCGTCGAGGTCCGGGGCGGTGCGGAAGCCGACCGCGCGCGCGATCGACGGGTCCTCGACCCCGGCGACGATGATCTCGACGTCCTCGAGGACGCGGGCCATGACGAAGGCCCGTTGCTCGCCCGGGCGGATGCCGTCGCGGCGGGCGCGCTCGACCACGGCCGCCGGGCCGCCGGGGGCCGACATCGCCGCGAGGAAGCGTTGCTCGCCCGCTCCTTCGCCTGCTCCTTCCGGGCAGGCGGCGGGGAGGATGACGACGCCGCCCTTGCGGACGACGGGGGTCGGCGCGAACTGGAGGTAGCTCGCCGCCCGGCTCGTCTGGTAGAGGTTGGCGTCCTTCGGGTAGCCGACGCCGGCGACGGCGATGTCGACTTGGGCCGGGATCGGGACGGTGTACATCGAGGACGCGACCTCGACCAAATGGTCATGGACGACGTCGGGCGGCCCGTAGGCGATGGCGACCGGTCGGTAGGCGTCGTCGAGCACCGCGTTGCCGACGAAGCGGAGGCCGGCAGCCGCGCCGACCTCGCGCACGGCGGCTTGGAACGGGTTGCCGTCGATGCGGGCGAGGCGGGTCCCGGGTTGGTCGAGCATCGCCGGGCCGTGGGTGTAGGCGATGGTGGCGTTGTCACCGCAGCCGATCGTCGCGGTCTTGGCACCGCCGCTGTAGCCGGCGTACTGGTGCGGCTCGACCACGCCGGTGGCCAGGACGAGGTCCGCCTCGACCAGCGTCCGATTGAGCCGGAAGGGGATGCCGCCGGGACCGACCATCACCGCCACGAGGTTGGCGTCGTCCTCGGCGTCGTGGTCGATCACCCGGTAGCGGTCGACGATCCCGGCGCCGAGCTTCTGGCGCTTCTCCTCGTCGGTGCTGGCGCGGTGCGCGCCGACCGCGACGATGATGGTGACTTGCTCGGGCGCGATGCCGGCGGCGTGCAGCTCGTCCAGCATCGGGGGGACAAGCAGGTGGTCGGGGCAGGCGCGAGTGGCGTCGGTGACGGCGATGACGACGGATCGCGCGTCTCGGGCGAGGTCGCGGAGACGCGGGCCGGCGACGGGCCGGGCGACCGCCTCGTGGGCGGCGGCGGCCGGGTCTGGCAGGGGCGGCAGGTCGCGGCTGGAAACGGTCGTGCCGGTGACCCCGGTTGGCAGGTCGAAGGCGATCGAACCGCGGCCGAACGGCACGGAGAAGCTGCCGGTGTTTCCCGAGAGCGACATGGAACTGGCCTTTCCGAGGCGAAGTGCCGAACGGCACGGGGCGCGGTGGGTGGCCCCCTATACTACACAGTCAGTGCAGGCCGGGCGATCGGGACGCCCGGGGACGCGCCGGCGCGTCCGGCGGAATCCGAGCGGGGGAACGGCAATGGCTGGGAGTCTGGCGCGACCGAAGGTGACGATCGTCGGCGCGGGGATGGTCGGCGGCGCGGCGGCGCAGTTCCTGGCGCTGCGCGACTACGCCGACATCGTGCTGCTCGACATCGTCGAGGGGCTGCCGCAGGGGAAGGCGCTCGACCTGATGGAGGCGGGGCCGGTCCTCGGCTACGACACCCAGATCACCGGCACCAACTCGTATGCCGAGACGGCCGGGTCCGACGTGGTGGTGGTCACGTCGGGCATCGCCCGGAAGCCCGGGATGAGCCGGGACGACCTCCTGCGGACGAACATGGGCATCGTCCGCTCGGTGGTGTCGCAGGTCGTCGCGCAGTCGCCGGACGCGATCCTGATCATCGTCTCGAACCCGCTCGACGCGATGTGCCACGTCGCGCACGCCGCGGCGGGCCTGCCGCGGGAGCGGGTGATCGGGATGGCCGGGGTGCTCGACTCGGCGCGGTTCAGCACCTTCATCGCGATGGAGCTCGGCGTGTCAGTCGAGGAGGTGTCGTCGTTCGTGCTCGGCGGTCACGGCGACACGATGGTTCCGTTGTCGCGCTTCTCGACCGTGGCCGGGGTGCCGCTGCCGGAACTGCTGCCGGCCGACCGGATCAAGGCGCTGGAGGAGCGGACGGCGAACGGCGGGGCGGAGATCGTCGGCCTGTTGAAGACCGGCAGCGCGTACCAAGCGCCCGGCGCGTCGGTGGTCGCGATGGTGAACGCGATCCTGCTCGACAAGAAGCGGGTGCTGCCGTGCAGCGTGCTGCTGGAGGGCGAGTACGGGATCAACGGGCTCTACGTCGGGGTGCCAGTCAAGCTCGGCCGGGCGGGGCTCGAGCAGATTCTCGAGCTGGAGTTGTCGAGCGACGAGCAGGCAGCGCTGAACAAGTCGGCCGCGGCGGTCAAGGACCTCGTCGACGCGATGGCCCGCCTGTCGGCGGAGGCCGCCGCGTCCGCCTAGGGCGCGGCCAGACGGCGGCCCGGTGCCGGAGCCGACCACCCCGCTGACGGAGCGGCCTTGGGAAGACCTCGGGCAGATGCTCGGCGTCGACGAGGCGCTCGGCATCCTGCTCGGTTCGGTGGAACCGCTCGGCCCGGTGGAGGTGCCGCTGCTCGACGCGCTCGGCTCGGTGCTGGTCGACGACGTCGTTGCCGACGGGCCGGTGCCACCGTTCCGCAACTCGGCCATGGACGGCTACGCGGTGCGCGCCGCGGACACGACAGGCGCATCGTTCGACCGCGGCATCCGGCTCGAGGTGACCGGGACGGCAGCGGCAGGAAGGCCGTGCCTGCAGGACGTGGGCCCGGGGCTCGCGGTCCGCGTGATGACCGGCGCGGTGCTGCCGGAGCGTGCCGACGCGGTGGTCCGATTCGAGGAAACGGACGAGGGAACCACCACGTCGGAGGCGGCGTCGGTGGTGGTTTTCCACCCGGCGAAACCGGGCGACAACGTGCGCGAGGCCGGTGAGGACATCCCGGCCGGGATGGTCCTGCTGGAACGAGGGCGGCTGCTGCGCCCGGCGGAACTCGGGCTATTGGCTGCGGCAAATCGGCCTAAGGTGCGCGTCCACCGGCAACCGCGGGTGGCCATTCTGTCGACCGGCGACGAAGTGGTCGATCCCGGGGAGCCGCTGGCGGCCGGACAGATCCGGAACAGCAACTCGTACACGCTGGCGGCGATGGCGAAGTCGTGGGGCGCGGAGGTGCAACTGCTCGGGGTGGCGCGCGATCGCGAGGAGGTGCTTGCCGGGAAACTCCTCGACGCGGACGCCCCGGACTTGCTGGTGACCTCCGGCGGCGTCTCGGTCGGGGACTACGATCTGGTGAAGGACGTGCTGCGGCGGCACGGGGAGATCGCGGTCTGGCAGGTGCGGATGAAGCCGGGCAAGCCGCTGGCGTTCGGCCGACTCGGCGGCACGCCGCTGATCGGGCTGCCCGGCAACCCGGTGGCGGCGGCGGTGAGTTTCGAGGTGTTTGGTCGGCCATTGGTTCGGCGCCTGCAGGCGCGCCCGACCACGGTGGGGACGATCGCGGTGGTGGCGGGAGAGGCGATGGACAACCGCGGCATGCGCCGACACTACGTGCGGGCGCGACTGCTGCCTCGACCGGAGGGCCCGCCGGTCGCGGTGGTGGCCGGCGACCAAGGCGCGGGGGTGCTGACGTCGCTGGCCCGGGCGGACGCCTTGGCGATCGTGCCGGAGACGACGGAACTGGTCGAGCCGGGCGCGGAACTGCGGGCCATCCCGTTGGCCGGGGATTCGTACTGAGCGGGAACCGGCGGGTCGCGGCGGTCGTCTACACCGCTGCGGCGGGGACTCGTCGCGGGGCGCGCCCTGACGAGCCGTCGGCACGTTGACGAGGCAAGCATGACTGCATCCGGCGAGGGCGTGTTCGCCCTCCGGCACCTGATGACGATCGTTCGTGAGGTCAGTTTCGACGACCTGCGGGAGCAGGCGCTCGAAGCGCCGCGCATCCTCCTGCTTGGACCGGACACCGAGGTTGCGAGGGAGATCGGGCTGGCTCTCGTCGGGCCCGAGGGCGAGAACGCGGTGACGGTGCGCGACGTGAACGGGCACATCGGCGACGCCGATCGCTACGACGTGGTCGTCGTCTTCGACCCGGAGCGAACCGGCGCGGCGGCACGGACGGAGGACCATCTCCGGCTCGACGGCGTGCTGACGCCGGTCGTCAAGTTCCCGGGGCTGGGGCCGACCGACACGGCGGCGATCGACCACCTGCGGTCGGCGATCCTGAAGCGGGTTCCGGAGCGCGTGACGGCGTTCGGCCGGGCGTTGCCACCGTTTCGGCCGGCGGCGGTGAAGCAGGTGACCGAGGAGACGTCGATGGCGAACGCGCAGTTCGCGCTCGTCTCGAACATCCCGCAACTGATCCCGATCGTCGGCAACATCGCCTCGGCCGGGGCCGACCTGATCGTGCTGACGAAGAACCAGGTGATGCTGGTCTTCAAGCTGGCGGCGATCAACGGCCGCGACCTGAACGACCAAGTGCGCCTGCTGCAGGAGGTCGCGCCGGCGATCGGGGCCGGGTTCCTCTGGCGGACCGCGGCGCGAGAGGCGACGAACCTGCTGCCGTTCGCGGCCGGCACGATCCCGAAGGTGGGCATCGCCTACGCCGGGACGATGGTCGTCGGGCTGTCGGCCGACTTCTATTACCGGACCAACAAGAAGCCGACCCGGACGCAACTCGAGCAGTGGCGGAGGCAGGCGTCCGACGCGATGAAGCGGCTGCCGATGCCGACCCGAAAGACGGGAACCGACGGCTAGCCGACAGGCGGGTCAGTCCGCCCAGTCGAGCGAGCGGGCCACGGCGGCGCGCCAGCGAGCGTGGCGCTGTTCGCGTTCGCTGGCGACCATCGTCGGCTCGAACCGCCGGTCGGGGTGCCACGTCTGCGCCGTCTCGGCGGCTGAGGTCCAGACGCCGGCGGCGAGACCGGCGAAGAGGGCCGCGCCGCGGGCGGTCGCCTCCACCACGGCGGAGCGGACGACCGGGATGCCGAGCACGTCGGCCTGCAGTTGCATCAGCAGATCGTTGCGGGCCGGTGCGCCGTCGACGCGGAGTTCGGTCACCGGCATGCCGGCGTCCGCGGACATCGCGTCGAGGATGTCGCGGGTCTGGTGGGCGAGTGCTTCCAGCGTGGCGCGGGCAATGTGGCCGGCGGTGGTGCCGCGGGTGATGCCGACGATGGTGCCACGGGCGCGCTGGTCCCAGTCGGGCGCGCCGAGTCCGGTGAGGGCGGGCACGAAGACGACGCCGTCGCTGTCGTCGACCGAAGCGGCCAAGGCCTCAACCTCGGCGGCGTCGCGGATGATGCCTAGGCCGTCGCGCAACCATTGCACGGCGGCCCCGCTGACGAAGACCGCGCCCTCGATCGCATAGGTGGTGGTCGAGCCGATCTGCCAACCGACCGTGCCGAGCAGGCCGTGGCGCGATTCCGGCGCGGCGCGGCCGCAGTTCATCAGCAGGAACGAGCCGGTGCCGTAGGTGTTCTTGGCTTGCCCCGGCTCGACGCAGCCTTGGCCGAAGAGGGAGGCCTGCTGGTCGCCGGCGCTGCCCAGAATCGGCACCGCCGCGCCGAGGAGTTGCGGATCGGTTTCGCCAAGGAACCCTGCGTTCGGCAGAACCTTGGGCAGCAGGGAGCGCGGGATGGCCAAGTCGGCCAGGAGCTCGTCCGACCAGTCGAGCCGTCGCAGGTCGAAGAGCATGGTGCGGGAGGCGTTGGTGACGTCGGTGGCGTGGACGCGGCCGCCGGTCAGGTTCCAGAGCAGCCAGCTGTCGACCGTGCCGAAGCAGATCTCGCCCGCCTCGGCTCGGTCGCGCAGTTCGCGGTCGGCGTCGAGGAGCCAAGCGATCTTGGTGGCGGAGAAGTAGGCGTCGGGGACGAGACCGGTGACGCGCTGGTAGGTGGCGGCCATGCCGCGCTGGTCGATGGCGTCCACGAGCGGGGCGGACTGGCGGCTCTGCCAGACAATCGCCGGGGCCGCCGGATGGCCGGTCGCGCGGTCCCAGAGGATCGTTGTCTCGCGCTGGTTGGCGATCCCGATCGCGGTGACCGACTTGGCGGATGCCCCCGACTCGGCGAGGCAGGCGCGGGCGGAGGCGAGGGTGGTGGCCCAGATTTCGTCGGCGTCCTGGTTGACCCAGCCGGGGCGGGGGTAGGTCGACGTGGTCGGCTGCTGGGAGACCGCGCGCGGCTCGGCGTCCGGGCCGAAGAGCATGGCCCGGCTCGAACTCGTCCCTTGGTCCAGGGCAAGCAGCATCGGGTCGTGCGCCATGCGTCGTTCCTCGTGAACGGAGCAGCGGCCTACAGTCCGAGCGCGTCCAGCCGGTCCTGAAAGTCGGGCACGGGGATGCGGAGCAGGGCGGCGGCGGCGACCCGGTCGCCTTCTGACTGGTCGAGGGCCTCGGTCAGCGCCCGGCGCTCGACGTCCTCGAGGAGTTCGCCGAGGGAGATGCCGGAACGGACCCGCTGGGCGACGTCGATCAGGCGGCGGCCCTCGAGGTCGGAGAAGTCGATGTGCTCCTCGGTGATGACCCCGCCCTGCGAGAGGACGACGGCCCGCTCGATCACGTTCTCGAGCTGGCGCACGTTGCCCGGCCAGTCGGCGTCCATCAGCATCGACATCGCGGTCTGGTTGATGCGGGCCGGGGAGGCGGTCGACGTGTAGCGGTGGATGTGGAGGAAGTGCTCGACCAGCAGCGGGATGTCGTCGCGCCGCTCGCGGAGGGCCGGCAGGTGCAGGTCGATGACGTTGAGGCGGTAGTACAGGTCCTCGCGGAAGCGGCCGGCCTCGATCTCCTGCGGCAGGACCTTGTTGGTGGCGGAGATGACGCGGACGTCGACCTTGATCGGGATCGAGCCGCCGACCCGTTCGAACTCGCGCTCCTGGAGGACGCGAAGGAGCTTCTTCTGTGTCGCGAGCGTCATCTCCCCGACCTCGTCGAGGAAGATCGTTCCCTTGTTGGCCATCTCGAAGCGGCCCTTGCGGAGATTGACCGCGCCGGTGAAGGCTCCCTTCTCGTGGCCGAACAGCTCGCTCTCCAGCAGCGTCTCGGGCAGGGCGGCGCAGTTGACCTTGACCAGCGGGCCGCCCCGGTAGGACGAGCTGCGGTGGAGGACGGTGGCGACGAGTTCCTTGCCAGTGCCGGTCTCGCCGGAGATGAGGACCGTGGCGTCCGAGCGGGCGACCCGGCCGATGGTCTTGTAGACCTCCTGCATGGCCGGGCTGTTGCCGATGATGATCTCGTTCGGGTCGCGCTGGCCGAGGCGGGTGCTCAGTTCCGGCACCTGCTCGTCGAGCGAGCGGCGTTCGAAGAAGCGCTGGACGGTGGCGACGACGTCGTCGAGGTTGAAGGGCTTGGTGATGTAGTCGTACGCGCCGAGCTGGGTCGCCTCGATGGCGATGTTCGACGCGCTGTAGGCGGTCATCACGACGACCGGCTGGCCGAGGTTCGGCCCCTTGCCGGCGGCCTCCCGCAGCACGTCGAGCCCGCTCCGGTCCGGCATCCGGACGTCCATCAGGATCAGGTCGGGCCGCGCGTCGCCGGCGCGGAGGGCGGCGATCACGCCGGCCGCGTTGCCGGTCTCGTCAACGTCGTACCCTTCGTCTTCGAGCGACTGCCGCAGGACCGAGCGGATCCCGGCGTCGTCGTCGGCGATGAGCAAGCGTGGCATCGGTTCGGGAACCTCTCTCGCCGAGCGTGCGGAATCCGGCGCGATGCGCGGGATGCCCCGCACCCTCGGCCCGAGTATACACGCGGACCGGGGCGAAACCGGACGGGGGATGGCGTTGGACCGATTCTCGCGCGTGGTGCTGATCGGCTTCAGCGGGACCGGAAAGAGTACAGTCGCCAGGCATCTTGCCGAGCGGCTCGGCTGGGCGCTGGTTGACACGGACACGGAGATCGAGCGCCACGCCGGAGCCACCATCCCGGCCCTCTTCGAGCGGGAGGGCGAGACGCGCTTCCGCGAGCGGGAGCGGCAGGCGCTCGCCGAGGCGATCGGGCGCGACGCGGTGGTGGTCGCCACCGGTGGCGGCGCGCCGGTGGCCGACGAGGCGTGGGCCGACGGCCTGCTCGGACGCCCCGGCACTCTGGTCGTCGCGCTTGACGCCGAGCCCGACACGTCTCTGGCGCGTCTGGTCGCCCAGCGGGCGGCGGAAGGGGATGCCACGTCGCGGCCGATGCTGGCGGGGTCGGACCCGTTGACGCGGATTCGTGCCCTGAAATCGGCCCGTCAACTGGCCTACGACCGCGCGGACGTGACGCTCGTCGTCGACCGCGTGTCGGCCGAAATCGTGGCGGACGAGATCGCCCGCCTGCCGGGCGTGGCGGAACCCAACGGCGAACCCGATGTGCGGCTCCGCGCCGCCTCCGGCTCCTCGGACATCGTGATCCGGCCTGCGGCCTTCGGCACGGTCGGGGCTGTGCTGTCGCGGCGGTGGCCGAAGGCGCGGCGGGCGTGGGTGGTGTCCGACGAGCGGGTCGGGGCGTTGCACGGGGAGCGGGTGCTGGCGTCGCTGCGGGGGGCCGGGCTGTCCGCGGAGATGCGCTGTGTCGCGGCCGGGGAGGGGAGCAAGAGCATCGCCGGCGCGTCCACGCTGTACGACTGGATGCTGGGCGGCGGGGTCGAGCGGGGCGACGTGGTGGTCGCGCTCGGGGGCGGGGTGGTCGGCGACTTGGCCGGCTTCGTGGCGGCCACCTGTCTGCGCGGGGTTGGCCTGGTGCAGGTGCCGACGAGTTTGCTGGCGATGGTCGACAGCAGCGTCGGCGGCAAGACGGGGATCAACCACGCGGCCGGGAAGAATCTGATCGGGGCGTTCTACCAGCCGCCGGACGTGGTGATCGACCCGGGGTTGCTGGCGACGCTGCCACCGCGCGAACTCGCCTGCGGCTGGGGCGAGATCGTCAAGCACGCGATCATCCAGCCGTCGACCCCGGGCGGGGAACGAGCCGACCTCGGCCGGTTCCTCGAGCGCAATCGGTCGCGGCTGCTGGCGCTCGCGGAGCCGGCGACGACGTACCTGATCCGGCGCAACGTCGGGCTGAAGGCGGCGGTGGTCGCCGCCGACGAGCGCGAGTCCGGGGTCCGCGCGTTCCTCAACTTCGGGCACACGCTGGGCCACGCGATCGAGGCGTCGTCCTACGAGTTGCTGCACGGGGAGGCGGTCGGGCTGGGGATGCTGGCCGCGGCGCGGCTCGGCGTGCTGGCCGGTTCGTGCGACGAAGCGGACGCGGGGCGGATTGGCTCGCTGGCCGACGCCTACGGCCTGCCGGCAGCGACTGTTCTCGACGAATCGCGCGTTCTCGGCCTGCTCGGGAGCGACAAGAAGCGGGCGGCGGGACGACAACGCTGGGTGCTGCCCGTGCGCGGCGGCGGCGTTGCCATCCGGGACGACGTGGCCGCCGCGGACGTGCGCGACGCGCTCAGGAGTGTGGCCGCCGAGCGCCTGCCCGGCTAGGGGAACGATGCCGCGTGCTATCCTCCCACCGGCCCAACGCCGCGTTGGGACGCGCAGGGCGAAGCGAGCGACGATCGAATGTCCGACATCAACGTGCCCGAGGCCGCGCCGCGGGTGGTCGTCAGCGGGTCGATCGCATTCGACTACATCATGAGCTTTCCCGGCTCCTTCGCCGACTACATCCTGCCCGACAAGGTGCACGTGCTCTCGGTCAGCTTCCTCTACGACTCGCTGGTGCGGTTGCGGGGCGGCGTGGCGGGAAACGTGGCCTACAGTCTGGCGCTGCTGGGTGAGCGGCCGGCTCTGGTCGGGGCGGGCGGGTCCGATTTCGAAGGCTACCGAAGGGCGTTCGAGGAACTCGGCGTCGACATGCGCTGGGTGGCGGACGACTCGGAGTCGTTGACCGGCTCGGCGTTCATGACCACGGACCAGACCGGCAACCAGATCGCGGGCTTCTACCCCGGCGCTTCGCGGCTGGCGGCCGACATCTCAGTGGCGGGTCTGGCCGCGGGGGCGGAGTTCGGTGTGGTCAACCCGACCACGCTCGAGGCGATGCGACGCCACGCCCGCGAATTCGCCGCGGGTGGCTGCCGCCTGATCTACGATCCGTCGCAGCAGGTGGTGGCGCTCCCGGCCGGGGACATCGCCGAGGGAATCGGGCTCGCGTGGGCCGTGATTGGCAGCGACTACGAACTGGCGATCATCGAGAAGAAGACCGGCCTCACCTCCGACGACATCGCCGAGCGAGTCGAGTTGCTGGTGGTCACCTACGGCAGCGAGGGCTCGGAGATCCGGCACGGCGGGGAGCGGGTGCGCATTCCGATCGCGCCGGCCGACCCGCTGAAGGACCCGACCGGCGGCGGCGACGCCTACCGGGCCGGCCTGATCAAGGGACTGCTGCTCGGACTGCCGCTTGAGGTCGCCGGTCGGATGGCGTCCCTGGCGGCGACCTATGCCGTCGAGCTGTACGGGACGCAGGAGCATTGCTACACAGCAGAAACCTACTGCTCGCGATTCGACGCCACGTTCCCCGAGTTCGCCGGCGCGATCCGGCCGGACTGGATTGCCAACCCGGCCAACCCCGACTGGGTCGGGAGGCCACTCGTCGTCAGATAGGAAAGGACCGCACCAGATGACCGCGACGTCCGGGGCTGCCGGCAAGCGACCGTTCGACATCAAGGACCCGTCGCTGGCCGGTGACGGACGGCGCAGGATCGAGTGGGCGGGCCGCGAGATGCCGGTGCTGCGCCAGATCCGCGAGCGCTACGCGAAGGAGCGCCCGCTCGCCGGGATCAAGATGGTGGTCTGCGCCCACGTCACCACCGAGACGGGCAACCTCGCGCTGACGTTGCAGGCAGGCGGGGCCGACGCGGTGGTCTGCGCCAGCAACCCGCTCTCCACGCAGGACGACGTGGCGGCGGCGCTGGTCGACGAGGGGATCGCGGTCTTCGCGATCAAGGGCGAGGACAACGAGACCTACTACCGGCACATCGACCGCGCCCTCGAGCATGGCCCGAACATCGTGATCGACGACGGCGCGGACGTGGTGACGAAGCTCCACACCGAGCGGACCGACCTCCTGCCGGCGATCATCGGCGGCACCGAGGAGACGACGACCGGCGTCGTCCGGCACCGGGCACTGGAGCAGGCGGGACTGCTCAAGTTCCCGATCATCGCGGTCAACGACGCCGAGACGAAGCACTTCTTCGACAACCGCTACGGCACGGGCCAGAGCACCATCGACGGCATCCTGCGGTCGACCAACATCCTGCTCGCCGGCAAGACCGTGGTGGTGGCCGGCTACGGCTGGTGCGGCAAGGGGATCGCGATGCGCCTAAAGGGGATGGGCGCGCACGTGATCGTGACCGAAGTCAACCCGGTGCGCGCGCTCGAGGCGGCGATGGACGGGTTCATGGTGATGTCGATGGACCGGGCGGCGGCGCTCGGCGACTTGTTCGTCACCGCGTCTGGCAACATCAACGTGATCGACCGCGTCCACTTCGAGCAGATGAAGGACGGGGCGATCATGGCCAACTCGGGCCACTTCAACTCCGAGATCAACCTGAAGGCGCTGGAGGAGATGACGGGTGAGGGGCGACGGACGCTGCGACCGTTCGTCGAGGAGTTCGTGATCGGCGACGGCCAGCGGCTGATCGTGCTCGGGGAAGGGCGCCTGATCAACCTCGCCGCGGCCGAGGGGCATCCGGCGAGCGTGATGGACATGAGCTTCGCCAACCAGGCGCTGGCGGCCGGCTATCTCGTGACCCACGGCTCGGAGCTGGAGCCGAAGGTGTACGCCATGCCGGAGGAGATCGACCACGAGATCGCCCGGCTGAAGCTGGCGGCGATGGGGATCGAAATCGACGAGCTGTCCGCCGAGCAGCAGCGCTACCTGACCTCGTGGGAGGGCGGCACGTAGGCCGGCGGCCTTGGCACGGCTGGCAGGCGGGCGGAAGCGGCACGGGAGCGCGGTGATGGCACGCGGTCAGGACACGTTCTTGTCGGCAGGGCGGAGTTTCTTCACCTCCGAGTCGGTGACGGAGGGGCACCCGGACAAGGTCTGCGACCAGATCTCGGACGCGGTGCTCGACGCCGTGCTGCGCGACGACCCGAACGCCAAGGTCGCGTGCGAGACGGCGACGACGACCGGGATGATCCTCGTCTTCGGCGAGATCACGACGGAGACGTACGTCGACATCCCGGCCCTCGTCCGCGACGTCGTACGGGACATCGGGTACACCCATTCCTCGCACGGCTTCGACGCCAACACCTGCGGCGTGATGGTCGCGATCAAGGAGCAAAGCACCGAGATCTCGGAGGGCATCAACGCCGCGATCGAGGTGCGCCAGGGCCTTCGGGTCGACGACTTCGACCAGCTCGGGGCCGGCGACCAAGGGATGATGATCGGGTTCGCCTGCGACGAGACGCCGGAGCTGATGCCGCTGCCGATCTCGCTCGCGCACGCGATCGCGCGGCGGCTGACGGCAGTGCGGAAGAGCGGCGAGCTGCCGTACCTGCGGCCGGACGGCAAGAGCCAGGTGACGGTCGAGTACCTGAACGGCAAGCCGGTGCGGGTCGACACCATCGTCGTCTCCGCCCAGCACGCGGACGACGTCGACCAGGCGACGCTGGCGGCGGACATCCGGGCCAAGGTGGTCGACCGGGTGGTGCCGGCGTCACTCCTCGACGACGACACGCGGTACCTGATCAACCCGAGCGGCCGGTTCGTGCTGGGCGGGCCGATGGCGGACGCCGGGCTGACCGGGCGGAAGATCATCGTCGACACCTACGGCGGGATGGCCCGGCACGGCGGCGGCGCGTTCTCCGGCAAGGACGCGACGAAGGTTGACCGCTCGGGAGCCTACGCGGCGCGCTACGTGGCGAAGAACGTGGTCGCGGCCGGCTTGGCCGACCGTTTCGAGATCCAGATCTCGTACGCGATCGGGATGGCGCGCCCGGTGTCGATCATGGTCGAGACGTTCGGCACCGGGAAGGTGTCGGACGACGTGATCCGGGCCTTGGTCGCGGAGCATTTCGACCTGCGACCGGCGGCGATCATCGAGGCGCTCGACCTGCGGCGGCCGATCTACCGGCAGACGGCGGCCTACGGCCACTTCGGGCGCGACGACCTCGACGTGCCGTGGGAGCGGACCGACAAAGCGGCGGCGTTGGCTGCGGCGGCGGGGCTCGCCTCGTCGAGCAAGGTGGCGGTCTAGCCCGAACCTGCCACGTCGCGGGCGGGCGGGCCGACAGTGAGTGTGCCGTCGGGCTCGACCGCAACTCGCTGACCGGTCCGGATGCGGATCCGATCTGCCTCGGCGACGAGAACCACGGGCACCTGTCGGCCGAGCAGTTCGTCGACGAGGACCGCGCCGAGGCCGATCACCGGGTCCGGGGACGAGACGACCACCGCGCTCGGGCCGACGCCGTTGGCGACCGATTCCAGGAAGACACCGCTGGCCGAGCAGGAGCCTCGTCCCTGCGGCAGGACCAGCACGCGACCGGAAATCCGCTCGCCGACCCACGGGTGGCGCTGGTCGATCACGGTTCCGCGGTCTGGGTCGACGCCGCCCCAGAAACTGATCGGGACATCGCTGGCAAGGGCCAGACCATCGGCGGTGCCGGGGACCAGCGACGTGCCCCGAATGGTCAACGGCTCGTCCACGGACCCTCCTCGAGGACGACGCGCCCGGCTACGGCCGATTCCACGCACGCTTCGGTGGAGCCGAAGATCGCCCCGACGTTGAGAATGCCGGGGCCGTAGTGTGCGTACTTGGCCGAATTGGTCATCAGGGTGCGGACGCCCGGTCGGACGAGCGGGGCGACGACGATGCACGTGTCGGCGGTGACGGTCGCCCCGAACGCTTCCAGCGTCGCCAAGGTGCCGTCGCGGGCGAGCAGTTCGCGCACCGCCCGGCTGGTCGTGACATAGACGTCGACCCCGGTCGCGGCGCGGCGGCCGGACATCAGGCCGGCCAGCGTGCGGCACTCGCGCAGGCTGCAATGCGGGCTGCCGAAGGCCACGAGGTCGAGCGGACTGTCGGGGTCGGCGGAACTGAGTTCCGCCCGCGCGTCGCGCAGGTCTCGCAGGCTGACGGACCGGGTCTCGGCCGGTCTTCGGCCACCGAGGGCCGCTGCCAAAGTCGGGGCCTCGGGCGTGTGGCCGACGACATGCAGGAGGGCGACGGCCCCCGACGTGGCGGACGCGGCGGTCATCGCCTTCAGCGCGTCGTCGTCGGGCCGGGGAGCATCCTCGAGCCCGGTCACGACCGGCACCCGGTCGCCCGCGAGGGTGCCGACGAGATAGCCGAGCACCGGCCAGAAGTCGGAGCGCTCGGCGAGCCCCGGAGGCAGCGGACCGATGTCGATCCGGAGTGTCGCCAGGCGCGGCTCGTCGAGGTGCAGGCCTGCGGCCGGGGCGCGACCGGCAATGGCGCAGCAGACGTCGAGGTAGTCCCCGTAGCGGTTCGTGCGGGCCCCGAGCACGGAGTTGGCGTAGGCGACCGCGTTCGACTCCGACCACGCGATCTGCTCGCCGAAGGCCGGCGGGTCGAGCACTTGGTAGGGGACGCAGGTGAACGACGGCACGGCCCCCATCCGGACGTAGGCTTGGCCGAGCCGGTAGGCACGGTCGGCGTAGTCCGGGTCCATGCCGTGCCGCTGCCAGTCGGATCGGTCGAGCGACCCGACGTTGAGCGAGGTGGGAACCCGGACGCGAGCGCCGAGATTGGCGAGGCGCTCCGCGAAGGCGAGTCCGGCGTTGCCTTCGAGGACGATGCCGTCGATGTGGGCGCGGGTGACGGGAATGAGCGAGGTCGCGCCGTAGAACGGCGCGACCCGGGTCAGGATGCGCATGGCGAGGCGAGTGGCCTCACCCGCCTCGCCATGCAAGAAGGCTCGTTCCTCGGTTGAAAGTGACAGGCCGGAACCCACCGTCGCTGGACGACGTGAGAGGGACTAGACGCCGGCGGCGACGGGGGCCGGAGCGGCGGCGGCGTCACCGCCGTAGCGGGCGTCCTCGGATAGCATCGGAGCGAGCATCTGCTGGATGGCCATCACATGGGCACAGGTGCCGACGGAGTGGGACGAGAAGGCGTGGCAGGAGCAGTTCCAGCGTCCGTCCTCGAGCGAAACCTTGTAGTCGTCATGGCTGCCGCGGAAGGTGGCAGTGAAGCCGTTGAGGCGCACCCGGTCGGGTTCCTGAGCGTAGCGGTGCGCCTTCTCGATCTTGCCGATGATGCTCGAGTTCATGACTCGCATCCCTCCTGCCGCGATCGTCCCCGGACGCCGACGCCGGCGCCCGACGCTTCGCACGATGCCGAGCGGCCGGGGCTTGGCCAGCAGCGTGCCGGAGACGAAAACACCGCGGCGCAAGCGCACGCGGCGGTCGTCTCGAGCATCTGATGCCGGCTCCCGGCGGGGGTCATAGGCGGTACTCCTCGCTCCCTTGCGTTGCTGCCGGTCGCGCTTTCCCTGCCAGAACGTAGAAGCGAGTATAAGACAGGATCGGCTCGGCGGATACTGGTCCGGCGACCGAATTCGGGCGGGACGGGACGAATGCCGGGCGACGAACCGGGACGATTGCCGCTGAGCGTCGCGATTCTGGCTGGCGGCCAGAGTCGGCGCATGGGCCGGGACAAGGCGATGCTCTCGCTCTGGCCCGGCGGGCCGCCGCTGCTGCGGATGGTGATCGACATCGTCGCACCGCTGGCCGACGACGTGTTCGTGGTCGCCAGCGACCGGCCCGCCTATGCCGAGTTCGGCGTCCGCGTGGTGCCCGACGCCCACCCCGGCGCGGCGACGCTGGGCGGGATCGCCACCGCGATCGCGGCGGCTCGCACCGACGCGACGCTGGTGGTGGCCTGCGACATGCCGCTGCTCTCCGCGCCACTGGTCCGTCATTTGCGCGACACCCCCCGCGACTACGACGTGCTGGTGCCGGTGCTGGCGGGCGAGAGCCGGCAGGGTGGGCGGCTGGTGCGACAGACGCTGCACGCGATCTACCGGCCGGCGTGCCTGCCCCCGATCAAGGAGCGGATCCGCGCGGGGGCCCTGCAGGTGATCGGCTTCTTCCCGGAGGTTCGGGTGCACGAGGTGGCGGAGGACGAGGTCCGCCGGTTTGATCCCGAGCTCCGGAGCTTCCACAATGCCAACACGCCGGAAGCGGCGGCGGTCGCCGCCGACTGGCTCCGTCGGCAGGATCCCGGCACCGCAGGGAACCATTCAGCGCCGGATGCGTCTTCTCTTTCAGGGACCTGAACCAAGGAGGACCAGATGGCGGATTCGAGCGGCAAGAGCGCGTTCGCGGGATCGGAAACGCTGCTCGAGCCGGGGATGTGGGACCAGATGCAGTTGGCGTGGCGGCTGTTCCGCGACCCGCGGACCGGTTGGCTGCGCAACGCGATCCCGTTGCTGGCCGTGCTCTACGTCTTCTTCCCGCTGGACATCATCCCGGACCTGCTGCCGGGCGTCGGGCAGGTGGACGATGTCGGAGTGCTGGTGGCGATGGTGGTGCTGATGGTGCAGCTGCTACCGAAGTTCGCCCCGGCGTGGGTGGTCGACGAGCACCGGCGGGGCATGGGGAAGGCACACGTGACGGAGCCCGGACCGGACCCGGCAGGGGCGACCGCGCCGCCGGGCGGCCGGATCGTCGATGCGTCGTACCGTGTGCGAGACTAGCGGCCGACAACGGGTCTCGTCGACGTCAGGAGTGTCGGTCGGTTGAGCAGTTCCCCATCAACGGGCGGGCCGGCGAGCCGGCCGCCGCGCAAGCCGACCCGCGCCCAGCTCCGGGCGATGGAGGCGCGGAACGCGGCCGTCGGCCGCGAGGCTCCGAGCGCGAAGTTGGCCGCCGACGGCGTGCCGGTGACGCGCAAGGTCGCGCCGGTGACGAGCAACGCGCGGCTGCGGCAGGGCGGCCGGACGATCACCCTGACGCGCGAGCAGGAGTACGACTACATCACCGGCGACCTGCGCCGCTTGGTGATCATCGCCAGCATCCTGCTAGTGCTGATGCTGGTGATTCTCTACATCGTCGAGCGGTAGGCAGGCCGGTCATTCGGATCGCGTGACGCGCAAAGGCCCGGGCCTTCCGGCCCGGGCCTTGTCTCACGCAAGGGGTCAGCGGCTACATCCCCGACTCTTCGTCGTCCGGAATCGGGATCGACTCCGCCACGAAGCGCTCCTCCTCGGGTTCCGACGACTCCTCTTCCTCGGCGTCGACGGCGGAGATGTTGTCGTCCTCGTCCTCGTCGTCGTCGTCGAGGAAGAGGAAGTCGGCCTCGTCCCGCTGGCGAAGGGCGTCGCGCTCCCGCAGGTAGGCGCGGGAGGTGATCTGTCGCGGGAACGACACGATGTTGCCGAGCGACGGGTCGTGGTGAACCTCCCGCAGGATGACCCGGAGGCTCTGCCCGGAGAGACCGAGCGCGTAGACCTCGTAGCGGTTGCCCCGCTCGGCGAGCCCGATCATTCGCTCCGCCGTCTTGGCCTCGATCACGCCGACCAGCGACCCGGGCTCGCCGTTGTCGCTGCGATGGACGCTCAGTCGGTCCCCCTCGATCACCAGCAGGAGTTGCTCCCCGGGCGGGATGTCGGCCAGCAGTTCCGCCGCGGCCGGGTTGACCAACTCGTCGACCCACGTCTTTCCGACTTCCTCGATGAAGACGGAGGTCCGGGGGAGCGTGGTGGTCCGGACGGCACCGGACTCGTCCCCGCCGAGGTCGGCGACGGCGTCCGACACCCCGGCGCGACGCCGCGTGTCGAGGCGCTGCAGGTTGCGACGCGCGATCAGGTTCGCGGGGTCGGCCTTCAGGGCGCGACCGTAGGCGTCGCGGGCGTCGTCGTACTGGCCGAGCGCGAGATGGGCCCGGCCGAGCCGGTTGAACGCCTCGGCGTCCTTGGGGGAGCGCTCGACGATCTCCTTGTTGATCTCGATCGCGTCGTCCCACTGCGCCTCGAGCGCGGCCCGGACGGCCTGTTCCTGCAACGCGCGCTTCGGGAGTTGCTTCTTGTCCGACACCAGGCTGCATTCCTCATCACGAACCGGGCCGCGCCGCGCGCGCCCCGGCATCCGATTACCGCGGTGCGCCGACCGGTTCTCCGATCAGGAACCAAGGGCTGGTCTGCGTGACCTTGACGTCGACCAGCTTGCCGAGGACGTCGCGGTCGTCGTCGAAATGGACGAGCGTGTTGCCCCGGCTGCGTCCGGTCCAGCGGCCTTTGGCCTTGCCTTCGACGAGCACCTCCTCGACGGTGCCGAGACGGGCGGCCTGTTTGGCGGTCAGGAGTCGTTCCTGGAGCTGTTCCAGAGCCCGGTGCCGCCGCCACTTCTCGTCGTGCGGGATGTCGTCTTCCCAGCGCGCCGAGAGCGTGCCCGGGCGCGGGGAGTACATCGCCAGGTGCACCTTGTCGCAGGCGACCTCCTCGAGCAGGTCGTGAGTCTGCTGGAACTGCGCGTCGGACTCGCCCGGGAAGCCGACGATGATGTCGGTGGCGATGGTCGCGCCGGGCATCCGGTCGCGCGTCAGGGCGATCCGGTCGGCCCAGTACTCGCGAGTGTAGGTGCGTCGCATGCGGCGGAGCACCTCGTTGTCCCCGGCCTGGACGGGCAGGTTCATGTGCTCGCAGACGGAGGGCAACTCGGCCATCGTCTCGATGATGTCGTCCGACATGTACTTGGGATGGGAGGTGAGGAACCGGAGCCGTTCGAGCCCGGGCACGCGATCGACGGCGCGGAGCAGGCCGGCGAGGCCGGGCTTGTCCGGCAGGTCGTGGCCGTAGGCGTTGACGGTCTGGCCGAGCAGCGTGACTTCCCGCGCGCCGCGGGCGACGACCGCCTCGACCTCGCGCACGATCTCGTCGAGCGGGCGGCTCCGTTCCTTGCCGCGGCGGTACGGCACGATGCAGTAGGAGCAGAGGAAGTTGCACCCGTAGATGATCGGGACGAAGGCGGTGACGCCGGCCTGGTCGGCGGCGTCCGGCAGGTAGTAGTGGGGGAGCTGGCCGAGGTCGTCGTCCAGGTCGGCCAGCTCGGGCGCAACGCGCTCGAGCTTGGCGAAGTCGGAAGGGTCGAAGAAGAGGTCGACGTGCGGGAAACGCTTGGTCAGCGCGGCCTGCTGGCTGGTGACCATGCAACCGGTGAGGACGACGGAGACGTCGGGGCGCTCGCGCTTCAGGCGGACGAGCGAGTTGAGCTTACCGGCGACCTTGTCCTCGGCGGCCTGACGGACCACGCACGAGTTGAGGACGACGATGTCGGCCTCGTCCTCGCAGTCGGTGGACCGGTAGCCCGCCTCCTGCAGGAGGGTGGCGATCTTGGAGCTGTCGGCCTCGTTCATCTGGCAGCCGATGGTCCAGATGTGGAAGCGCTTGCCGTTGTCCGCGCGCGGCGCGGGGGACGCCGCGGGGCGGAGCGGGATCGTCGGCCTGCTGGGCATCGTGGTGCACCTTCGAGCGTTTTCGGGCACAAGTCACCCCGCCCGTCGAGGGCGGTCCTTGCTGGTCGACTGGGAAGTATACAACCGGCGAGGGGCGCTCCCCGTGCGAGCGCCCCGAGGGCAGCGAGCGGCGGGGCTTGACCGTTAGACAACGATTCCGGCCGTTGCTAGAATCCCGGCTCGGGAAGCGAGCACGACGTTTGACTTCGGGACCCGCACCGCCACCGAACACGCCCGCTCGACGGGCCGGCGTCGCCCGCCGGACGCTAGAGATTCCGCCGACGGACCAGACACGGTCAACGGGGCGCCGCCATGTCGAAACAGCGGTGCGGCACGTGCCGCTTCTTCCAAGAGTCCCCCCTCTCCGGCAGCGGCTGGTGCCACCACCCGCTGCGACGGACGTCCAACGACTTGCTCCTGATGGTTCGCAAGAACGAGCTCGCCTGCCGTGACGGCTGGTTCAACAGCTTGTGGGAGCCGGGCGTCTGGGAACCGGAGGAAACGGCGAGCGAAACGGCCGCGGAAGCGCAGTTCGCGGGCAGGCCAGTGATCCCGGCGAACGAACGGGAGATCGCCTCGGCGGTGCGCGCCCGCGGCCCGAGACTGGCGGAGGAACGGGACGAGGATCGGGTTCTGAGCGAGATCGGGTTGCCGCCGGCTGACGACTCCGACGACGACCGGGTGTTCACGAGACCCGACCGACACCACGACACGCGAAGCGCGATGGTCCGGGCGCGGGAGAACATCCGTGAGCGTCGGCGTGTCGAGCCACGGTCGGTCCTGACGCCGGCTGCGACCTCTGAGACTGAGGTCGCTGCCAACGTGGCGGAGATCGGTTCGGCCGGATCGGCGTTGACGGCGCACCGCCACATCTCGGACCACGGTGGCCACGTGGCGGACGACGGCGACCCCTATGCTCCCGATGCCGACGACGCCTACGACGCCTCCGAGCCACTGGTCGCCGGCGCGGAATGGACGGACGACCCCGAGCCGGACTGGTACGACGACCCGGCAGTCGGTTCCAGCGAGGACGAGGAGGCCGAGCATCCGGCAAGCGGTCGGCAGGTTGCCCGCGGGCTGTTCGGCGGCTTCGGTCGGTTCCTGACTGACGTGTACGGGAGGACCGCCCGGGCAGCCCATCCGGAGCCGATCGCGTCCGACGACGAGGGCGAGACCTATGCGTCTGAGGCCCTGACGACGCCGGATTTCGAGCCGGGGCCGGACGCGCCGGAGACCATCGTCACGGATCCCGCCTGGGTCGGGGACCCTGAGGCCGAGTTCGACACGATGGTCCGGCGGCTGGAGCCGAGCGGATCCGGGCAGGTGGTCGACGCGCGGCGAGAGTCGACACCGGGCGTGGGCGGGCACGTCGCTTCGGGTTCTGCCGGTGGGCGCACGGACGCCGACGGGATTGACGAAGGGTTCGCGCACGATTCGCCGACCGACGAAGGGAACGGTGGGCGATGGGGCGCGTTCGACCTCGAAAGCGACTTCGACGGCCGAATGGTGGTGCCGAGCCCTGACCTCGCTCCGGACCTGCCCCGAATCTGCCGCACCTGCCGCGACTTCCGGCCGGCTGAGCAGGGTGGGCGGGGTTGGTGCGCCAACCCGTGGGCCTTCACCCACCGGCGAGTCGTCGACGGGGACGACGCCGCCCCGTGCGAGTCGTCGTTCGGCTCGTGGTGGCTGCCGGTCGACGACGCCTGGATGGAGGTCGGGGATGTCTCGGAGCACGGTCGGCCGACGCCGCTGCTCGACCACTGGCTGCCGGGGCACCGCGAGGAGGAGCGGCAGCGGAGGGGGTCCTGACCTGCTATACTCGTGCCGAAGGGTCACCGTCCCAGCAGGTCGTGGGCAGTCGGATGGGGCTGCGCGCGACGGGGCGGACACTGGGTGCCGTGGACGGGGACGGCAACCCGGGAGCCGGTCGCGGCGCGTCCGGTAGAGGGGAGCCGGCGAGCACCGATGAGTGTCTTCGGGGACACACTGCGGCAGGCTCGTGCCCACAAGGGCGTGACGCTGAAAGAGGCGGAGCAGGCGACCCGGATCAACCGCCACCACCTCGCCGCGCTCGAGGACGAGAACTTCGTCAACCTGCCGGCGCTGATCTACCAGCGCGGCATCGTCCGCAACTACGCGACCTATCTCGATCTTGACCCCGGCAAGCTCCTCGCCATGTTCGAGGAGGCACGCGGCGAGGACTCCCCGGCGGACATCGTCGCGGCCGTCAAGCCGCTGGACATGCCGAATCACTGGGCGCCGAACTTCGCCATCATCGCCTTCATGGTGGTGATGAGCGCAATCATCTTCGCCTGGGTGTATAGCCTCTCGTTCAACAACACGCCGGTCACCGCGACATTGCCGCCGGCCATCCCGACGGTGACGCCGATCGCCGACGACAAGCTCGCGCTGCCCAGCCCGACGCCGATCCCGACCGCGACGGCGACGCCGCTGCCGGTCGCGACCAACACGCCGGTGCCGCCGCCCACGCTCGTGGCGCAGGCGCAGCCGACGCAACCGGCGGCGGCCCTGCCTCAGGCGGCCAACAACGGTGCCGCGGTCCCCGGGCAGGCACAGCAGGCGCCGGTCGCCCAGCAGCCGGCCCCGGTGCAACAGGAAGCGCCGCAGGCTCCCGCGCCAACCGGCGGCACGGCGACGATCCGCGTCCTTTCGCAAGGCGACATTCAGGTGACGATCGTCGCCGACGGGAACACCGTCTACTCCGGGTGGCTCGGCGCGGGCGGCGCGACCGACTGGTACACCGCGAGCTCGTTCGCGGTGACGACCAGCGACGGGAGCCTGACGCTGTTCGAGAACGCCGACACCGGTGCCCAGTTCTACATGGGCTACGACCCGAACGCGACCTACTACCTGAGCGGCTCGTAGGCCGGGACCGTTCGCGGCGACCGGCGGGCCGGGCGTGCCGTTGACCGTCGCTCGGTTCGACGGGGGTCAGCGTTTGCCGCCCGCACCAGCCGTCGCGGGCTTCAGGACGTCGGTCAGGAACCGATTCTGGGCGAGGAACGGCGGCCAGAGGCGAATCGTCGGGTCGTTGACCACGATCTGGACGCCGGACGGGACGATCTCGAACGTTGCCGGTGTCTGCCCGACGACGTCGCCGTCCAGCTGCACGGAGAGCGACGGAGCGGATTCGATCGCCACCTTCCGGACCCGGCGGGTCATCAGGTAGGGCGAATCCGCCAGCCGTGAGGTGGCGAGCAGGCCGAGCGTGCGCGCCACGTCAGCCGGTTCGGTGGCGGTGAAGACCAGTAGGTCGAGCCAGCCGTCGCTGCTGTCGATGTCGGGATGGAGCCGGAACGCCGGGCTGATCACCGCCGAGCCGTTGGCCACCAGCACGAGCGAGCTGACGACTTCGAGCAGGTCGCCGTCGGCCACGATGCGGAACTCGACCGGGTGGATCTGGAGCGCGGCGAGCGCGGCCGGGAGATAGGCGACCCAGCCGATCTTGCGTTTCAGCTCCCGGTCGGTGTTCTCGAAGAACTGGCTGTCGAAGCCGGCCCCGGCCATGTGCAGAAAGCAGTGGTCCTGGTACGTGCCGACGTCGCGGTGCACGCGCACGGACGAGCGGAAGGCGAGCTCGGCGGCCGCGCGGGGGGAGCCCGGCAGTCGCAGTTCCTTGGCGATGACGTTGGTCGAGCCGGTCGGCACGATGGCCAACGGAACGTCGGTGCCGATCAGACCGGACGCGACGGTGGCGACCGTGCCGTCGCCGCCGACCGCGATCACCAGGTCGCAGTGCTCCGCCGCCTCGGCGACGACCGCCCGGGTGGTGGCGTGGCCGGCGCTGACGAACTCCTCAAGCCGGACGCCGGGCGGCACGGCGGTTCTCAGGGCGCGAAGCGCCGCGACCAGCGAGCCACGGGTGCCCGGGTTGATGATCGCGGCAACGTGACGGAGTTCGCGGTTCTGGTCCGAGCGGTCCACCGGCTGCCCCCGGTCAGGAAGAACGCGCTAGGCCTCGGCCAGTTCGTCGTCTTCCGGGCCGAAGATCGACTCGACGATCTTGTTGGCCAGCCACGCCGCGGCGGCGGCGAGCACGACGCCGAGAATGCTGCGTACCAAGTTCCTTGCCATCAACCCACCCTCCCGAGCGGTTTGGTGCCGCGCAACCTTTTGCGGTCATGATCGCACGCGCGCGACCGAGGCTGCCGCTCAGGGACGGCCGCCGCGGGCCCCGACCACGATCAGGGCGAGGATCACCACGGCGACGACGGTGAGGTCGGCCAGCGTGGCGTCGCCGACGAGGACGCGACTGCCGCCCGGCAGTCGCTGGAGCGGCCAGACGAACGGGAGCGAGGCGAGATCGACGACGCGACGCGACCAGGCCAGCGGCTCGACCCGGACCACGTGGAGGACCAGCCGCGCGACGCTGAGGGCGACGATCACCGCGCAGGCGGTGAGGACCATCTCCGTCGTCAACTGGGAACGCGCCGGGCGCGGCGAGGACGTGCCGTGCGAGGTCATCGACGGGCTCGGCGGGCGGCGACGAGGGCCGGCAGTCGGTCGAGGATCGCGGCGGCCACCTTGTCCTTCGCCATGACGGGGAGCGGTTCCGGCGGCGTGCCCGGCGCGACGAGGGTGACGGTGCTGTCAGATGCCCCGATCGAGGACACCGCGTCGTTGGCCACGATCAGGTCGAGCGACTTGGCCGCGAGTTTCCGCTCGGCATTGGCGATCAGGTCCTCGGTCTCGGCGGCGAAGCCGATCTTGACGAGGCCCGGCCGCGCGACCGTCGCCAAGATGTCCGGGTTGCGAACGAGGGTCAACGCACGGTGCTCTTCACCGGGAGTCTTCTTCAGCTTGTGGTCGGCCGCGTGCTCCGGCCGAAAGTCCGCGACCGCGGCGGCCATGATCAGCACGTCGGCGGTCGCCGTGGCGTCCTCGACCGCCCGCAGCATTTCGAGCGCGGACTCGACGCGAACGACTTCGCAGCCGACCGGGTCCGGCAGTGCGCTCGGACCGCTGACGAGGACGACGGCTGCGCCGCGCCGCCGCGCTTCCGTGGCGAGCGCGTAGCCCATCTGGCCCGAGGACCGGTTGCCGACGTAGCGCACCGGGTCGATCGCCTCGTGGGTGCCGGCGGCGGTGACGACGACGCGGAGGCCGGCCAGTGGACCGTGCCGCCCGATGGTGTTCGCGATCGTCCAGAAGATCGTGTCGACTCCGGCGAGGCGGCCGTCGCCGGTCGCCCCGGACGCGAGGCGGCCGGTCTCCGGCGGGACGACGATCGCGCCGCGGGCGACCAAGGTGGCGAGGTTCGCCTGCGTGGCGGGGTGGTGGAGCATGTGGTGTTCCATCGCCGGGGCGAGGACGAGCGGGGCGGTCGTGGCAAGGGCGACCATGCCGAGCAGGTCGTCGGCGAGACCGGTCGCGAGTTTGGCGACGGTGTTTGCCGTGGCCGGGACCACCGCGAGCAGGTCGGCGCGGGCGGCGACCGTGACGTGGCCGGCCTGCGCCCGGTCCCAGTCCGCGAACGGATCGACCCAGACATCGCCTCGGCTCACCGCCGCGAAGGTGAGCGGGGTGACGAACTTCGTCGCGCCCTCGGTCATGATCACGTCGAGGCTGGCGCCGGCCTGGACGAGGCGGCTGGCGAGGTCGACAGCCTTGTAGGCGGCGATGCCGCCGGTGACTGCGAGCGCGACGTGCGCGCCGTCGAACGTGGGCATCCGATCGTCCTCGTGCTTCGGCGACAGGCGCGTCGCGCGGGCCCCGCATGGTGTGACCCGTCCCCAATCGTACCCAACCGAGCGCCCGGCCACGCCCCAGCCATTGACGGGAGAATGCGAGCGGGTAGAGTGGCGCGGATTCGCCGATCGGGTCGACGGAGGGGCGGTCATGGAGGGCCAGCAACCGGCAGCGGTCGCGCCGGTGCTGCGGGCGACCGGGATCGAGAAGCGGTTCGGGCCGGTGCGCGCTCTGCGCGGCGTCGACTTCGAGGTGTTCCCCGGAGAGGTTGTCGCCCTGATCGGCGACAACGGAGCGGGCAAGTCGACGCTGGTCAACGTCCTGACGGGGGTGACGCCGCCGGACGCCGGGGAGATCGTGTTCGACGGCAAGCCGGTCAGGTTCTCCTCGCCGCAGGAGGCCCGGGCCGCCGGGATCGAGACGGTCTACCAAGACTTGGCGATCGCGCCGCACGCGGACGCGGTCGCCAACATCTTCCTCGGCCGCGAGTACTTGGTGGGCGGCATCGGGGGATTCTTCGGCTTCCTCGACAACAAGCGGATGCGCAAGGAGACGGAGGAGCAGCTCGAACGGCTGCGGGTGCGGATCCCGAGCCTCGGACGGCGGCTGGTGACGCTCTCGGGCGGGCAGCGGCAGGGCGTGGCGGTCGCGCGGGCGGTGATGTGGGCGAGCAAGATCGTCTTCATGGACGAGCCGACGGCGGCGCTCGGCGTGGCCCAGACCGAGATGGTGCTCGACCTGATCCGGCGGGTGCGGGACACCGGCATTCCGGTGGTGTTCATCAGCCACAACATGCCGAACGTGTTTCAGGTCGCCGACCGGATCGTCGTCCTGCGGCTGGGGCAGGTCGCGGCCCACCTCGACCCGGCGACGGCGACGATCAACGACGCGGTGGCGGCGATGACCGGCGCGATCGGGAACGAGGACCGGGCCGACCTCGCGGCGGCGGGGCGCAGGTAGCGAGTCGGTCTCACCGACGACCAGGGCGGGGATCTCGGGCGGTCGACCACGACGGGCACGCGGCGCGGCCGCAGGGAGTGGCGGGTGGCGGACACGGAGTCGACGCAGGAAGGCGCAGCCGAGGCCGAGCTGGGGCGAACGCTCGGCGCGCGGTTCGCCAGTTCGTTCACGCTGGCGATCCTGCTCTCGATCGTCGTCGTCTTCACGGTGCTGAAGGGAACGACGTTCTTCAGTCTCGCCAACTTCAACAACATCCTGCTGGACACGTCGCAGATCCTGATGCTGTCGATCGCGGCGACGTTCGTGATCATCACGGCCGGGATCGATCTGTCGGTGAGCTCGATCCTGATCCTGTCGGCGGTGATCGCGGCGCAGTCGATGATCCGGTTCTCGGGCACCCCTGAGCAGACCGCGGCCTACGAGTTCCCGAACCAGCACATCGGGATTCCAATCGGGGTGGTGCTCGGGCTGGTCACCGGGGCGATTTGCGGCCTGGGGAACGGCTTGCTGATCACCCGGCTGAAGCTGCCGCCGTTCATCGTCACCCTCGGCACGCTGAGCGTCTACCTCGGGATCGCGCAACTGCTGACGGGCGGCACGACGGTGCCGGGCGTGCCGCCTGCCATCCAGAACGACATCGGGCTGCGGAACCTGTGGCCGCCGGGGTTCCTCGGCATCGACTTCCGGCTGGTGCCGCAGATCGTGATCGCGTTCGTGATCGCGCTGATCGCCGGGATCGTCCTCTCGCGCACGCGGTTCGGGCGCTACACGTACGCGATCGGCTCGAACGCGGCGGCGGCGCGGCGGGTCGGCATCAACGTCGACGGTCACCTGCTGAAGGTGTACACGCTGAGCGGGTTCCTCTCGGGCATCGCCGGCATCTTCGACCTGTTCCGGTTCGGGACCGCGTCGATCGGGACTCACCAGCTTGACAACCTGGCGTCGATCTCGGCGGCGGTCATCGGCGGCACGAGCCTGTTCGGCGGCATCGGCGCGATCAGCGGCTCGGTGATCGGCGCGTTCATCCCGGTCGTGCTGCGCAACGGGCTGGTGATCACCGGGGTGCCGTCGTTCTGGCAGAACGTGGCGATCGGCATCGTGCTGATCGTGGCGGTCTGGCTGGACCAGCGACGACGCAGCGCCGAGGAACGCATGTGATCGGCGCTTCCGATGGCGGTTGCGGTGGTGGGGGAGGGTTGCTACCCTCCCGCCGTCCGGCGGCTGCCGGCGGCGATCGACGAGGAGCTTCACAAGGGGGTCGATGTGACTGATCTGCAGCGATTCCGGGGCATGTCCCGCCGTGACGTGCTGAAGGCCGGCACCGCGCTGGGCGGGGGCTTCGTCCTCTTCTCGGCCGGCTACCGGCCGGCGGCGGACGCCCAGGACAAGAAGTTCCGGATCGCGTTCATCCAAGGCGTGATCGGGGACAACTTCTACATCACCATGAACTGCGGCGCGCAGGCGATGGCGGCGTCGCTCGGGAACATCACGGTCGAGACGCAGGGGCCGGAGAAGTTCGACCAGACCCTGCAGACGCCGATCCTGAACGCGGTCGTGCAGACCAAGCCGGACGCGATCATGATGGCCCCGAACGACAGCAAGGGGATGATCGAGCCGATCAAGGCGGCGATCGCGGCCGGGGTGCCGGTCCTCTGCGTCGACACGACGATCGACAGCGACGTGCAACTGGCCGACGTCTCGACCGACAACGTCGAGGGCGGCCGACTGGCGGCGCGCGGTCTGGCCGACGCGATCGGCAAGAAGGGCAAGGTCTTCGTCGTCAACGTGCAGCCGGGCGTCTCGACGACCGACCAGCGGGGCGCCGGGTTCAAGGAGGAGATCGCGAAGTTCCCGGACATCACCTTCCTGGGCGAGGAGTTCTGCAACAACGACGCCAACGTGGCGGCGCAGATCACCGCCGCCAAGCTGCAGTCGGACCCGGACCTCGCCGGCATCTTCGGCACGAACCTCTTCTCGGCCCAAGGGGCCGCCGCCGGCGTGCGGGAGCAGGGCAAGACCGGCGTGGTGAAGGTCGTCGGGTTCGACGCCGGGCCGCAGCAGGTGCAGGACCTGAAGGGGAACGTGGTCGACATGCTGGTGGCCCAGCACCCGGGCGAGATCGGCGAGATCGCGGTGCAGCTGCTCGACCAGTTCCTGAAGACCGGGCAGCCGATCGAGCCGAAGAAGTACGTGACCGGCACCACGCTGGTGACGCGCGAGAACCTCGACACCCCGGAGTCGCAGGCGGCGCTGTACGTCGCGGACTGCTCGAACTACAAACTGACCGGCGTCAAGCCGACCCCGGCGGAGGCGGCGGCGACCCCGTCGGCGTAGCCCGAACGGGTCTGGTCTGCGGGTGGCCCGAGCCGACTTGGCTCGGGCTACCCGATCTTGTCCGGTCAGGTTGACAATACCGGCCGGGATTGGTATGATGCTCGTTCCGCTTCGCTGACTGGCGGGGTCGGCGGAACAACGGGCAGGCAAGCGCGAGCTGGACAACGACACGAGGTCCCCAGCTTGGGACAGGCAAGGGAGCACGGGAGGGGAGCAGTCTGCCCTCCCGCTTCGGCGTGTTCGGGAGCACTGGCATTTTCCGCACCGGTAGCAGTGGCCCGGCCTTCGGCGCAAGCGAGGGCCGGCGGGGGTGACGCGCGCTGCGCGTCCGGGGTCGGCCGCCGCCGGCGACCCCGGACGCGGCTGACGGACGTTGCCCGAGAGGAGTCATAGCAGGTGGTCATTGCGACGAAGCGTGCGTGGGGAACGAGCGAGGCGGACGAGGCCAGCCAGCGCGAGGTGACCTCGAACACCGGGATCGGGCGACGCAGTTTCGCCCGGATCCCGACCGTGTGGGAAATGCCGAACCTGGTGCAGGTGCAGGTTGAGTCGTTCAAGTGGTTCGTGGAGGAAGGGCTCCAGGAGCTGTTGGACGAGATCTCGCCGATCACCGACCACCACAACAAGATGGAACTGGAGCTTTTCGACCCGCGGTTCGAGCCGACGTGGACCCGGTTGCCGAAGGGCGACCTGATGGAGCGGGCCAAGACCGACGAGCGGGTCGTCGAGGCCTACTGCCGGGAGCGCGACGTCACCTACGCCGCCCCGCTGCGGATCAGCGCGCGGCTGCTGATCCGGGAGACCGGCGAGATCAAGGAGACCGGGTCGGACGGCATCTTCCTCGGGGACTTCCCGATGATGACGACCGACGGCACCTTCATCATCAACGGCGCCGAGCGCGTCGTGGTCTCCCAGCTCGTCCGCTCGCCGGGGGTCTACTTCGACCGGACGACGGACCCGTCGACCGGGAAGCTGCTGGCGACCGCCAAGCTGATCCCGAACCGGGGCGCCTGGCTCGAGTTCGAGACCTCGAACCGCGACGTCCTCTCGGTCAAGGTCGACCGCAAGCGCAAGATGCCGGTGACGATCCTGCTGCGCGCGATCGGCATCGAGTCGGACGAGGAGCTGATCGACATCTTCGCGGACGTCGACACCAACCCGGACCGGCAGTACATCCGGACGACGCTCGACAAGGAGCCGACCCGTTCGCGGGAGGAGGCCCTGATCGAGCTCTACCGGCGGCTGCGGCCCGGCGACCCGCCGACCCGCGACAACGCCCGCACCTTGCTGGAGAACCTCTTCTTCAACGAGCGCCGGTACGACCTGGCGCGGGTCGGCCGCTTCAAGCTGAACGGCCGGCTGCACCGCGGCGAGGACGGCAGCGACGTCTCCGAGAGCCGGGTGCTGACCCGGGACGACCTCGTCGAGATCATCAAGGAGATGATCCGGCTGTCGAACGGGCTGAGCGAGCCGGACGACATCGACCACCTCGGCAACCGGCGGGTGCGCGCGGTCGGCGAGCTGATCCAGATGCACGTGCGGACCGGGTTCCAGCGGCTGGAGCGCGGCATCCGGGAGCGGATGACGATCCAGGACCTGGAGACGGTGACGCCGCAAGGGCTGGTCAGCACCACCCGGCCGGTGATGGCGGCCGTGCGGGAGTTCTTCGGCGGGTCGCAGCTGTCGCAGTTCATGGACCAGACGAACCCGCTGGCGGAGCTGACCCACAAGCGGCGGCTCTCGGCCCTGGGGCCGGGCGGCCTCAGCCGCGACCGGGCCGGGTTCGACGTGCGCGACGTGCACTCGTCGCACTACGGCCGGATCTGCCCGATCGAGACGCCGGAAGGGCCGAACATCGGCCTGATGGGCTCGCTGGCGACCTACGGCCGGATCAACCAGTACGGCTTCATCGAGGCGCCGTACCGGGAGGTCGTCTCGCAGCTGAACGTGCAGGAGCCGAAGCTGCCGCTGGTCGGCCGCATCCTGCGCGACGACGTGGTGAACCCGGAGACGGGGGAACTGGTCGCCAAGGCGGGCGAGACGCTGACCGAGGCCTCGGCGAAGGCGGTCGAGGCCTCCGGCGTGAAGTACGTCCGGATCAAGCCGGTCGCGTCCGAGAACATCGTCTACCTCTCGGCCGACCGCGAGGAGGCGCTGAAGATCGCGCAGGCGAACACGCCGCTGGCCGAGGACGGTCGAATCATCCCGAGCGAGGTGACGGTCCGGGTGGGCGGGGGCCACAGCTTCCCGGTGGTGCCGGTGGAGCAGGTCTCGTTCATGGACGTCTCGCCGAAGCAGGTGGTCTCGGTCGGCACGGCGCTGATCCCGTTCCTCGAGCACGACGACGCGAACCGGGCGCTGATGGGCGCCAACATGCAGAAGCAGGCAGTGCCGCTGCTGCGGCCGAAGGCGCCGGTGATCGGGACCGGGGTCGAGCACCAGGCGGCGAAGGACTCGGGGCAGGTGCTGGTCTCGCGCCACACGGGCGAGGTGACCGACGTCAACGCCCGGCAGGTGCGGGTGCGGGACGAGGAGGGGACGGAGCACGTCTACAACCTCCAGAAGTTCGTCCGCTCCAACCAGGACACGTGCATCAACCAGCGGCCGAGCGTGCGGCGCGGGCAGCACGTGGTGGCGAACAAGACGATCCTCGCCGATTCGTCCTCGACCGAGGACGGCGAGCTGGCGCTCGGCCAGAACGTGCTGGTGGCGTTCATGCCGTGGGAGGGCGGGAACTTCGAGGACGCGATCCTGCTGAGCGAGCGGCTGGTCCGCGACGACGTCTACACCTCGATTCACATCGAGAAGTACGAGACGGAGGCGCGCGACACCAAGCTGGGGCCGGAGGAGATCACGCGGGACATCCCGAACGTCGGCGACGACAGCCTGGACAACCTCGACGAGAACGGGATCATCCGGATCGGGGCGTCGATCCAGCCGAACGACATCCTGGTCGGCAAGGTCTCGCCGCGGGGCGAGACGGAGCTGAGCGCCGAGGAGCGGCTGCTGCGGGCGATCTTCGGCGAGAAGGCGCGCGAGGTGAAGGACACCTCGCTGCGCGTGCCGCACGGGGTGCACGGCCGGATCATCGACGTGAAGCGGTTCCGCCGCGACGACAACTCGGAGCACGAGCTGCCGGCCGGCGTCAACGAGATGGTGCGGGTCAGCATCGCCCAGAAGCGGAAGATCTCCGAGGGCGACAAGATGGCCGGCCGCCACGGCAACAAGGGGGTCATCTCGCGGATCCTGCCGGTGGAGGACATGCCGTTCCTGCCGGACGGGACGCCGGTGGACATCATCCTGAACCCGATCGGGGTGCCGTCGCGGATGAACCTCGGGCAGGTGCTGGAGACGCACCTCGGGTGGGCGGCGAGCCGGCTCGGCTACAAGGTGGCGACGCCGGTCTTCGACGGAGCGAGCGAGGAGGAGATCCGCGACGAGCTGGAGAAGGCCGGCCTGCCGCGCGACGGCAAGGTCGACCTCTACGACGGGCGGACCGGCGAGAAGTTCGACCGGCCGGTGACGGTCGGCGTGATCTACATGCTGAAGCTGGCCCACTTGGTCGAGGACAAGATCCACGCCCGCTCGACCGGCCCGTACTCGCTGGTGACGCAGCAGCCGCTCGGCGGCAAGGCGCAGTTCGGCGGCCAGCGCTTCGGCGAGATGGAGGTCTGGGCGCTGTACGCCTACGGCGCGGCCTACACCCTGCAGGAGATGCTGACGGTCAAGTCGGACGACACGGTCGGCCGGGTCCGCACCTACGAGGCGATCGTCAAGGGGGACGAGATCCGCGGGGCGGGCGTGCCGGAGTCGTTCAAGGTCCTCGTCAAGGAGCTCCGGTCGCTCGGCCTGTCGATCGAGGTGATCAACGAAGACGAGCAGACGGTCGAGTTCACGGAGGACACCTCGCGCGACCTCCTCTCGGCCCTCGACAGGATCAACCTGAGCGGGTTCGAGCGGACCGCCGACTAGGTCCGCCGCTTCGGCCGGGACGGCGCGTCGCGCCGTCCCGGCCCCGAGACCTCACGAGCACCACCGGGGCGGCGGCCCAGCCCTCGCCCCCACCGGAGGAACCATGTCGAGCACGAACGACGACCTGTCGAGCCTGTCCTTGGACGTCGCGACCGCGCAACGGCCGACGGCCGGCTTCGGCGCGGAACTGAGCGAGCGGCGCGGCGGCGGCTACTCCCCGGCCGACCGGAACCGGCAGCGGCAGCTCGACGTGAACAACTTCGACGCGATCCGGATCAGCCTGGCCTCGCCGGAGGCGATCCGGAAGTGGTCGCACGGCGAGGTGACGAAGCCGGAGACGATCAACTACCGGACGCTGAAGCCGGAGCACGGCGGGCTCTTCTGCGAGCGCATCTTCGGTCCGACCAAGGACTGGGAGTGCTACTGCGGCAAGTACAAGCGGATCCGGCACGCCGGCACGGTCTGCGACAAGTGCGGCGTCGAGGTGACCCGGGCGAAGGTCCGCCGCGAGCGGATGGGGCACATCGAGCTGGCCGCGCCGGTGGCGCACATCTGGTACGTGAAGGGAACCCCGAGCCGGCTCGGGCTGCTGCTCGACATCTCGCCGCGCAACCTGGAGCGGGTGCTCTACTTCGCGTCGTACCTCGTCACCGACGTGAACGAGGAGGCGCGGACGGCGGCGGTCGCCGAGATCGAGGAGCAGTTCCAGCAGCAGGAAGCCGAACTGCGGGAGCAGGCCGACGCCGAGATCGGCGAGATCCGGGAGTCGAGCGGCGAGAGCGTCACGGCCTACAGCGAGGAGAAGCGGGACGTCGCGGCCGAGGCCGAGGAGCGGCGGAAGGCGGCGCGGGCCGAGCTCGACAAGGAGTACCGCTCGGCGCGAGGCAAGCTCGACCGGTTCAAGAAGAACGGGATCGGGGCGACGGAGAAGATCGTCCTCCGCGGCCAGACCATCATCGAAGAGGACGAGGCGGCGAGCGAGGACCGCTACGCGATCCTGACGGACGTCCGGAACGCGGAGCGCGAGCGGATCGACGGCGAGGCGAAGGCGGAGATCTCGGGCGCGGACGCGCTGGCCGGGGCGGGCAGCGACCTCGTGACGAGCGAGGCGGGCGAGGCGATCCGGCGGATCGAGACCCGGTTCAAGCAGGAGCTCGACACCCTCAAGCAGGAGCGGGACGAGGCCCTGAAGGCGATCAGCGACCTGAAGGACCTGCAGATCCTGACGGAGACGCAGTACCGCGACCTGCAGGACTGGGCACCCGGCGTCGTCAAGGCGGCGATGGGGGCCGAGGCGGTCTACGACTACCTGACAACGAAGGTCGACCTCGACCAGATCGCGCTCGAGCTGCGCAACGAGATGCAGTCGTCCTCGGACGTGAAGCGGAAGAAGGCGACGAAGCGGCTGCGGGTGGTCGAGTCGCTGCGGAAGAGCGGCAACAAGCCGCACTGGATGATCTTCACGGCACTGCCGGTGATCCCGCCGGAATTGCGGCCGATGGTGCAGCTGGACGGCGGCCGCTTCGCGACCTCCGACCTGAACGACCTGTACCGGCGCGTGATCAACCGGAACAACCGGCTGAAGCGGCTGCTCGATCTCGGCGCGCCGGACATCATCGTCCGCAACGAGAAGCGGATGCTGCAGGAGGCGGTCGACGCGCTGATCGACAACGGCCGGCGCGGCCGCGTGGTCTCGGGCTCGGGCAAGCACAAGCTGAAGAGCCTGTCGGACATGCTGAAGGGCAAGCAGGGCCGGTTCCGGCAGAACCTGCTGGGCAAGCGCGTCGACTACTCGGGCCGGTCGGTGATCGTGGTCGGGCCGGACCTGGCGCTGGACGAGTGCGGCCTGCCGAAGCGGATGGCGATCGAGCTGTTCAAGCCGTTCGTGATGCGGCGGCTGGTCGACCGCCAGTACGCGCACAACATCAAGGCGGCGAAGCGACTGGTGGAGCGGCACGACCCGAAGGTGTGGGAAGTGCTGGAGGAGGTGGTGGAGAACTACCTCGTCCTGCTCAACCGCGCCCCGACGCTGCACCGGCTCGGCATCCAGGGGTTCCGGGTCCGCCTGATCGACGGGTCGGCGATCCAGCTGCACCCGCTGGTCTGCCAGGCGTTCAACGCCGACTTCGACGGCGACCAGATGGCGGTCCACCTGCCGCTCTCGCGGAAGGCGCAGGAGGAGGCGCGGAAGCGGATGTTCTCCGTCCGCAACCTGCTCTCCCCGTCGAACGGCGACCCGATCGTCTCGCCGACGCAGGACATCGTCCTCGGCTGCTACTACATGACGAGCCGGGTGGTGGCGGGCGACCAGGCGGTGCTGCCGCGCGGCTGGGGCAAGGTCTTCAGCGGGTTCGACGAGGTCCGCATCGCCTACGAGGCGGGGCAGGTCGACCTGCAGGCGGAGATCAAGGTCCTGACCGACCTCGAGGTCGTCGACTACCCGGGCGAGTTCGCGAACCCGACCGTGGCGGCGGACGGCCCGGTTCGGCCGCGGCTGGTGGAGACGACGGTCGGCCGGGTGATCTTCAACCAGGCGCTGCCGACCGAGCTCCGCCGGTTCTACAACGGGCGGATGAGCCGGCGGGTGCTGCGCGACGTGGTCGCGGACTGCTACCGGCAGTTCCGGGACCCGTTCCGGACGGCGGAGATCGTCAACGACATCAAGCAGGTCGGGCTGCGCTTCTCGACGATCGGCGGCATGAGCATCGCGGTCGACGACGTGGTGACGTCGGAGACGAAGGCGGAGCTGCTGCGGGAGGCGGACGAGCAGGCGGGCCTGGTCGAGAAGCAGCTCAACCGCGGCCTGATGACCGAGGACGAGCGGCTGCGCGAGCTGGAGATCATCTGGAACCGGACCCGCGACCAGCTCGCGAAGGACGTCGAGTCGCGCCTCGGCGGCCAGAACTCGGTCTTCATGATGGCCGACTCGGGCGCGAAGGGGAACATGAACCAGATCAGCCAGATGGCTGGCATGCGGGGTCTGGTGCTCGACCCGCAGGGGCGGATCATCGACATCCCGATCCGGTCCAACTTCCGCGAGGGGCTGACCGTCCTCGAGTACTTCCTCTCCACCCACGGCGCGCGGAAGGGTCTGGCGGACACGGCGCTGCGGACGGCGGACTCCGGCTACCTGACGCGGCGACTGGTCGACGTGGCGCAGGACGTGATCATCTCGATCGACGACTGCGAGACGGAGGCCGGGCTCTGGGTCGAGTTCGACTGGGACGGCTGGAAGACCGACCCGGCGAAGGCCGAGGCGGTGCGGTCGCGCATCTTCGGCCGCGTGCTCGCGGAGGACGTGGTCGGGGCGGACGGCCAAGTGGTGGCGCGTCGCGGCGACGAGATCAGCGACACCGACGACATGACGATGACCACGGTCGACCGGGACCGCGACACCTACGAGGTGCGGCCGGGGCTCGAGTTCGTCCGCCCGTTCCAGACGGACGAGTGGATCGAGAAGGGCGAGCCGATCCTGCGCTTCGTGCAGGGCGACGGGCGGACCACGGCGGCGCTGCACTCGGGCCGGGCGACGCGGCGGGGCGACTCGCTGTGGGTCGACTGGCGCGAGGTGAGCGAAGAGAAGCGGACGCGCCCGGTCGTCCACATCAACACGGTCTGGGAGGCGAGGCCGGAGAAGATCAAGATCCGGTCGGTGATGGGCTGCGAGGCGACGCACGGGGTCTGCCGCGCCTGCTACGGTCGGAACCTGGCGAGCGGCCGGCTGGTCGAGCCGGGCGAGGCGGTCGGCATCATCGCCGCCCAGTCGATCGGCGAGCCGGGGACGCAGCTGACGATGCGGACGTTCCACACCGGCGGCGTGGCGCGGGCGGACATCACGACCGGTCTGCCGCGGGTGGAGGAGCTGTTCGAGGCGCGGCAGCCGAAGGGCGCGGCGTTGCTGGCGGACCGCGAGGGGATCGTCAGCATCGAGCAGACCGACATCGGGCGGATGCTGGTGATCACCTCGGTCGACGAGGACCAGCGGCACTACCGGCTCGACGACGGCTGGGAGCCGGCCCTCGCTCCGGGTGCGGCGGTGGTCAAGGACAAGACCGTGATCGCCACCGGCCCGGAGGACCAGCGGCTGACGAGCGAGATCGACGGGACCCTGCTCATCGACGACCGCACGCTCTACGTGCGGAACGAGCGGGAGGAGCGGGCCGAGCACCACGTGGCCGTCACCCACCAGATCCTGGTGGACGACGGGGAGCGCGTGACGCCGGGGCAGCAGCTGACCGACGGGGCGAAGGACCCGCAGCAGATCCTGCTGACGCAGGGTCCGGACGCGGTGCAGCGGTACATGATCGACGAGGTGCAGAAGGTGTACCGCTCGCAGGGCGTGAACACCAACGACAAGCACATCGAGGTCATCTGCCGGCAGATGCTGCGGAAGGTGAGCATCACCTACCCGGGCGACACCGACTACGTGCAGGACGAGCGGATCGACCGGTTCGAGTTCAACGAGATCAACGAGTCGATCCTGGCCCAGGGCGGGGAGCCGGCGACGGGGATCCCGGTCCTGCTCGGGATCACCAAGGCGTCGCTGGAGACCGACTCGTTCCTGTCGGCGGCGTCGTTCCAGGAGACGACGCGGGTGCTGACCGAGGCCGCGATCAACGGCAAGGTCGACCATCTGCGCGGCCTGAAGGAGAACGTGATCATCGGCAAGCTGATCCCGGCCGGGTCCGGGTTCGGCGTGGTGCCCGACCTCGAGCCGGAAGTCCTGCTCCATGTCGGCGAGGGCGCGCCCGTGGCAGGGCTCGGGAAGCCTGCCGACCCGATCGAGCCGGCGTCGGCGCAGGAGCTCGCCGAGCTGATGAGCCAGGGGTTCGTGCCGGGCGGCGAGTCGACCCACGACGCGGTGCTCGAGGTGATCGGCGACGACGGCGACGAGGTGTCGCTGTCGGCGATGGTCGACGAGGAGAACGAGGACGACGCGGTCGCCGACCTCGACGGCGGGGACGAGTAGGTGCGGTGGCGCGTCCCCCGCAGCGCGCGCTGCGGGGGACGCGCCCGCCGCGGCGCGGGGCCGCGGGACGGAAAAACTGCTTGACGGCGGGGGGCGAAGCGGGTAGAATCCCCCTTCGTGCCCGCTGCGAAGCGGGCGCGAGTGAGGTTTGTTCCTCACGAGGCAAGGGGCGCCGCAGCTGCCGTCGGGCAGAGCACGGTCAAGGAAAGCCTCTTGTCCGGCTAGGAGAAGTCGTGCCGACGATCAATCAGTTGGTCCGGAAGGGCCGGAAGAGCGTCAAGAAGAAGACCAAGGCGCCGGCGCTGGGCTTCACGAACAGCGCGGTCGGGCGGTACGCCGGCCGGCTGCGGGCGGGGACCAACTCCCCGCAGAAGCGCGGGGTCTGCACCCAGGTCAAGACGATGACGCCGAAGAAGCCCAACTCGGCACTGCGCAAGATCGCCCGCGTGCGCCTGACCAACGGCATGGAGGTCACGGCGTACATCCCGGGCGAGGGGCACAACCTCCAGGAGCACTCGGTGGTGCTGGTCCGCGGCGGACGGGTGAAGGATCTCCCGGGCGTGCGGTACCACATCGTGCGGGGCACCCTGGACGCCCGCGGCGTTGAAAACCGCAAGCAGGCGCGGTCCAAGTACGGAACCAAGGCCACGAAGGCGGCTGCCAAGAAGTAGCCGTTGCCCCTGCCCGGCTCGGGCGGGGGCGCGCGGTCAACCGCTCCGGCGGAACTGAGCGAGCACGGTGCGAAGAGCGGCCGGACGTCTGACGGACGTTGACCGCTTTTTCGTGTGTCTGGAGAGGACGGGGCACCGGCCGAGGCCGCCGGGGCACCGGCAACGGCGAACGGCAGGCCTCGAGACGAGGGAGAGCGATGCCGAGGCGGGCAAAGGTTCAGCGGCGGGTTCTGGCGCCGGACGCGCGCTACAACAGCGAGGTGCTGTCGCGCTTCATCAACAAGGTGATGGAGCGGGGCAAGAAGGGCACCGCCGAGCGGATCGTCTACGGCGCGCTCGAGAACATCGGGCAGCGGACCGGGCGCAACCCGCTCGAGGTCTTCGAGCAGGCGCTGCACAACGCGACGCCGCTGCTCGAGGTGAAGCCGCGGCGCGTCGGCGGCGCGACCTACCAGGTGCCGGTGCAGATCGAGGGGACCCGCCGGGTCTCGCTGGCGATGCGCTGGCTGCTGAACTCGGCCCGGTCGCGCAACGGCAAGTCGATGCAGGAGAAGCTCGCCAACGAGCTGCTCGACGCGTTCAACAACACCGGCGCGACGATCAAGCGGCGGGAGGACACCCACCGCATGGCGGAGGCGAACCGCGCCTTCTCGCACTACGGTCGCTTCTAGGTTCCGGCGGGCGGCCGTCGGCCCGGTGACGGGCCGCACGGACCGAGCGACACCGAACGGCCTGCCTGCCGGCAGATCGACAGAACGTCCCAGAAGGGTGCTATGAGCACGGCAACCGCGACCAAGCAGGCGGCGACGGGCGAATCCAGCCTGGCGATGACCCGGAACATCGGGATCATCGCCCACATCGACGCCGGCAAGACGACCACGACCGAGCGGATCCTCTTCTACACCGGGCTGATCTACAAGATCGGCGAGGTGCACGAGGGCGCCGCGACGATGGACTGGATGGAGCAGGAGCGCGAGCGGGGGATCACGATCACCGCGTCGGCGACCACCTGCTCCTGGAAGGACCATCGGATCAACATCATCGACTCGCCGGGCCACGTCGACTTCACCGTCGAGGTGGAGCGGTCGCTGCGCGTGCTCGACGGCGGGGTGGTCGTCTTCGACGCGGTCGCCGGCGTCGAGCCGCAGTCCGAGACGGTCTGGCGGCAGGCCGACAAGTACCACGTCCCGCGCATCTGCTTCGTGAACAAGATGGACCGGACCGGGGCGTCGTTCGAGCGCACGGTCGAGATGATCATCTCGCGGCTGAAGGCGGTGCCGGCGCCGGTCCAGCTGCCGATCGGGGCCGAGTCCGGCTTCCGCGGCGTGATCGACCTGATCGACGAGTGCGCCTACATCTACCACGACGACCTCGGCCGGAACATCGAGCGGACCGAGATCCCGGCCGAGATGGCCGAGGCGGCCACGACGGCCCGGAAGCACCTGGTCGAGCTGATCGCCGAGTCGGACGAAGAGCTGATGATGCGGTACCTCGAGGACGACGTCCTCACCGCCGACGAGCTCCGGGCCGGCCTGCGGCAGGCGACGATCACCAGCAAGCTGGTGCCGGTGCTGTGCGGCAGCTCGCTGAAGAACAAGGGCGTCCAGCTGATGCTCGACGCCATCGTCGCCTACCTGCCGTCGCCGCTCGACGTGCCGCCGGTGACCGGCGTCGACCCGCGCGACGGCGAGGAGCTGGTGCGGACGGTCGAGCCGGGGCAGCCGTTCTCGGCGCTGGCCTTCAAGATCGTCTCCGACCCGCACGTCGGGAAGCTGGCCTACATCCGGGTCTACTCGGGCAAGCTCGACGCCGGCAGCTACGCGCTGAACTCGACCAAGGGGGAGCGCGAGCGGGTCGGCCGGCTGCTGCGGATGCACGCCAACCACCGGGAGGAGATCACCTCGGTCAGCGCCGGCGACATCGCCGCGGTGATCGGGCTGAAGACGACGTTCACCGGCGACACGCTGTGCGACCCGGCGAACCCGATCGTGCTCGAGTCGATCACGTTCCCGGAGCCGGTGATCTCGGTCTCGATCGAGCCGAAGACGCGGGCCGACCAGGACAAGATGGGCCAGGCCCTCGGCCGCCTCGCCGAGGAGGACCCGACCTTCCGCCTGCGGACGAACGAGGAGACGGGGCAGACGGTGATCGAGGGGATGGGCGAGCTCCACCTCGAGGTCATCGTCGACCGGATGATGCGGGAGTTCCGGGTCGACGCGAACGTCGGCCGGCCGCAGGTGGCCTACAAGGAGACGATCACGGTCCCGGTCAAGGCCGAGGGCCGGCACGTCCGGCAGTCGGGCGGCAAGGGCCAGTACGGCCACGCGATCGTGGAGTTCGCGCCGCAGGAGCGGGGCAAGGGGTACGAGTTCGTCGACAAGGTGGTCGGCGGCAGCATCCCGCGGGAGTACATCCCGGCGATCGACCAGGGGATCCGGGAGTCGATGCTGACGGGCGGCCAGGCCGGCTACCCGGTGGTCGACCTGAAGGCGACGCTGGTCGACGGCTCGTTCCACGAGGTCGACTCCTCGGAGATGGCGTTCAAGATCGCCGGCTCGCTGGCGGTGAAGGACGCGATCCGGCGGGGCCGGCCGGTGATCCTCGAGCCGATCATGGAGGTCGAGGTGACGACGCCCGACGAGTTCATGGGCGACGTCATCGGCGACCTGAACGCGCGGCGCGGGCAGATCCAGGGGATGGAGGTCCGGGCCGGGGCCCAGGTCGTGAAGGCCTTCGTGCCGCTGGCGTCGATGTTCGGCTACGCGACCGACCTGCGGTCCGCGACCCAGGGCCGGGCGGTCTACTCCATGCAGTTCGACCACTACGCCCCGCTGCCGGCGAGCCTGGCGGAGGAGATGGTGGCCAAGGCGCGCCGGGACTAGCCGCGCGCCGGCGCGACGGCCCCGGGAAGCCGGGGCCGTCGCGCGCGTCCCGAGCATCCGAAGAGCGGGCGGTTCCCGAGGGGGGAGCCGCGTTTCAAGGGAGGAACACCGGTGGCGAAGCAGAAGTTTGAGCGGACGAAGCCGCACCTGAACGTGGGGACGATCGGGCACGTGGACCACGGGAAGACG
>JBDHWC010000013.1:0-42477 GCA_039809985.1 Thermomicrobiales bacterium
CCGATCTGGCCTCGCCGACCAGGCCGCGGTCGACGCCGCGGCGGCGGAACGGGACGGCCTGCTCGCCGGTCGGCGGGCCGCGCGGCGGCGGGCCGGTCAGCGTTTCGTCCAGACGTACCAGTAGGGGCAGCGATGGTGACGGGAACCGACGGGCAGTCGGCGGTGCAGGTCTGCCGCTGCTACCAAGTCACGGTTGGGGACGTCGAGGCGGCGATTGACGCCGGCGCGCTGACGGTCAACGACGTCAAGCGGCGGACGCGGGCCGGGATGGGCCTTTGCCAAGGGGTGTACTGCATGGCGCAGATCGCCGCGCTGCTGGCCACCCGGCTGAATGTGCCGGTGTCCGAGATCGCGCCGATGACCGCCCGTGTGCCGGTGCGGCCGTTGCCGCTCGAACTGATGGCCACCGCCGAGACGGAGCTCGGCTGAGCCGCCCCAGCCGCGACCAGGCTCAACCTGCCGGACCCGACGAGCGCGGCCCGGCGCGTCGGTGACTCGTCTCGGGCGACGCCGCCGCGACAGCCCGTCGCGCTCTCCGTGCGACAATCGAGGTTGGTCTGCGGGCGGCCCCGCGAGCCGCCGGTCAGTGCGCGGAAGGTGTGATGTGACGACGAACCGATCCCACGCCAAGTCTCGATTGGCGTTCGACTACCGGAACGCGATGGCCGGCGCGGTCGGGCCGGAGAACGGCCTCACCGACGCGATGCTCGACGCGGTCGCGCCGACGGTGCGAGCCGAGCACGAGCGGATCACCGCGGAGCATGCCGCCGGCGGCCAGCGCTGGATGGACATGCCGGACAACACCGCCCTCGCCGACGAGATCGCCGCCTTCGCGGCCGAGGCTCGGCCCCGGTACCACGACTACCTGCTGATCGGGATCGGCGGCTCCTCGCTCGGCGCGATCGCGACGATCCAGGCGCTGACGCACCCGTTCCGCAACCTGCAGTCGCACGCCGAGCGGCGCGGCCCGCGCTTCTTCGTGCTGGACAACCCCGACCCGGAGAAGGTCCGGGCCACGCTCGAGATCGTCGACCTGCCGCGCACGCTGGTGAACGTGGTCACCAAGTCCGGGCAGACCGCGGAGACGATGGCGAACTTCCTCGTCGCCAAGGACGCCCTGGAGCAGGCGGTCGGCGCGGAGAAGGCTCGCGCCCAGATCGTTGCCACCACCGACCCGAAGGAGGGGTTGCTGCGCCAGCTCGCCGACCAGGAGGGGTATCGGACCTTCCCGGTGCCGCCGGGAGTCGATGGGCGGCAGACCGTGCTCAGCGCGGTCGGGATGCTGCCGGCGGCGCTCTGCGGGATCGACATCCACGGCCTGCTGGCCGGGGCGGCGGCGATGCGCGCGCGCTGCGCCACGCCGGAACTGCTGGTCAACCCCGCCTACCTGCTGGCCGCGATCGCGGTGCTGGCCGACCAGAAGCTCGGCAAGCGGATGCTGGTGACGATGCCGTACGCCGACGCGCTGTACGGCATGGCCGACTGGTTCCGCCAACTCTGGGCGGAGAGCCTCGGCAAGCGCCATGCGGTTGACGGGTCCGAGGTCTTCGCCGGGCAGACGCCGATCAAGGCGCTGGGGGCGATCGACCAGCACTCGCAAATCCAGCTCTACACCGAGGGGCCGAACGACAAGCTGATCTCGCTGGTTGGGGTCGGCGCGTACCGGGCCGAGGTGCGGATCGACAAGGTGCCGGCCGGGATACCGGACCTCGACTACCTGAAGGGGGCCGAACTCGGCCAGCTGATCGACCGTGAGCGGCAGGCGACCGCCTGGGCGCTGACGCAGGCGAAGCGGCCGAACCTGACCATGACGATGCCGGCGATCGACGCCGGGACGATCGGCGAGGTCTTCTACCTGCAGCTCCTGCAGACCGTGATGGCGGGCGCGCTCTTCAGCGTCAACCCGTTCGGCCAGCCGGGCGTCGAGGCCGGCAAGAACGCGACCTACGCCCTGATGGGGCGCGCCGGCTACGAGCAGCTCCGCGCGAGCCTGACGGCCGGGTCGGCGGACGCCGGGAAGCACCAGCTCCTCCCGGTCTGATCTCGCAAGCCAGCGCGCCGCCCGCCGCCGGGTCCGCCCGGTGGCGGGCGGCGTCGCGTCCGGACGGGCTGGCGGCTACGGCGCGGCGGCGGGCGGCTGCGCCGTCGACGATTCCGGAGCCGGGTGCGGGTCGGGCTCGGCAGCGTGCTGCCCGCCGGGCGACGGGTGCTTGTGCGGCATGACGGCGAACACGACCGCGAGGGCGGCGACCACGGCGGCGGAGCCGACGCCGAGGGCGAGGATGGACGAACTGCCGTCCCATGACATCGCCTCGCCGAGGAAGGTGACCCCGATCAGGACGACGACGACGCCGATCAGCTTTCCCTTCAGCTCGTCGAGGTCGTCGGTGCGCAGCCAATCCGGAAGTTCGAGGTCCGACTCGAGGAAGAGTTCGTAGAGGCCGATGCCGATGATGTAGAGCACGGTGCCGAGCAGGTAGATGTCGATCAGCTTGATGAAGTCGAGGGCGGTGTGCTCGACGTCGTGCGCGGTGATCTCCCCGACGGGGAGCATCTTCTCGACGGTGTCGACCGACATGTTCACCACCGCGACCGTGCCGAACACCGTCAGCACGATCGCGGCCAGGATCGACCCCACCACCGGGATGACGACGAAGTAGCGGGTGGCGGAGACCAGCCACCGGAGCCCGCGCATCCTCGCGCCTCCCGACCGGCTAGGCGATGGCCCGGTCAATGTCGATCCTGCCCGCCTGCACGGCGCGCCGCGTGTGGGCAACCGTGTCGCGGACGCCGTCGACCAACGGCCGCCAGCGGACCGGACCGAGCAGTTGCTCGACCGGCGTGCCGTCGACGTCGTCCGGGGTGAAGAGGGGGGCGGGGTCGAAGGTGATCGTCCCCTTGGCCTCCGGCACGACCTCCTCGATGGCGGCGATGATCTCCGGCACCGTCGCCACGGTGCCGCCGAGGTTGTAGACCGGCGCGCCCTCCGGCATCGTCCGGCTCGCCTTGATCATCGCCGCGGCGACGTCCTCGGCGTGCTGGTAGACCGCGCCCGCGCCGAACGGGACGTGGTAGGGGCGGCCGACCGCCGCCGCGACCATCGACTTGCTCGGGTACGAACTGACCCCTTGGTCGCGCCCCGGGCCGTAGACGAAGAAGGGGCGGAGGCCGACGCTCGGCACTTGGTAATCCTGCCAGTAGAGGCGGGCCCAGTCCTCGTTGGCGACCTTGGTCACGCCGTAGAGCGTGGCCGGGGCGAACGGGGCGTCGTGGGCGATCGGGCCGGGCGGGTACATCGAGGCGGGGCCGTAGACCGCGATCGAGGAGGCGTAGGCGAGCCCGCGGACTTGGGCGGCGTGCTTGCGGACCGTCTCGAAGACGACGGCGGTGCCCTCGACGTTCACCTTGGCCCCGAGGACCGGGTTGGCGCGCACCATCGGCACCTGCAGCGCGGCGAGGTGGATGACGTGGCTGACGCCGTTGTCGACGACCGCCTGCTCGAAGCCGGCCGCGTCGGTGATGTCGCCGGAGACGATCCGCACCTTGGCCAGTTCCGCGTCGGTGAGCAGCAACCGGAGCCGGTGCGGGTTGCCGGGGAGGTCGTAGGTGGTGACGTCGGCCCCCTCGTCGAGCAGGCGCTTGACCGCCCACGCGCCGATGCAACCGAACGCGCCGGTGATCAGGAATCGGTCGGACGACATCTGCGGGTTCTCCGTGCGTGACACGCAAGGCGACGGCGCGGCGATCCGCTCGCGCCGGTCCGGGGCCGGGTCGGCCGCCGGAACGTCTCTGCCGCGCAGCATACCCGACGCCGGATCGGGCGGCGGACGCCGCCCGACCGGGAGGCCAGGCAACGACGCGCTGATCGACTCGCGGCGGGCTACACGTCGGTCGGTGTGTAGTAGTTGGCGTACTGGTGCGCGCCGGCGGCGACCAGGTCTTCCTCGGAGAGGGACGTCCCGAACCGCCCCGGGTCCCACGGTGAGGGGTCGAGGGTGGGGTCGCCGCCGAGCATCCGCTCCGCCAACAGGAGGCCAAGCCCGGGCGCCATCGAGTAGCCGCTGCCGTTGCAGCCGCTCGCCACCCAGAGCCCCTCGACGCCGCCGATCGGCCCGACGAGGAAGCGGGAGTCGGGCGTCATCGTGAAGACGCCGCCGCGATGCTCGGCCAGCGGCATGTCCGGGATCGCGGGAACCTGCCCGGCCAACCCCGCGGCGAAGCCGCCGACCACGCCGAGGTCGAGCGGCACGTCGTCCATCGAGAAGTCCGATCCGGCCGCGACCGGGTCGAACGGCAGCGGGTTCTGCTCGAAGCCGCCGAACATCAGGCCGCCGCGGCAGGGGCGGCAGTAGGCGCTGGCGTCGATCAGGCGGGTGATCGGCTCGTTGGCGGCAACGCCGGCGATCGGTCGAGTGATCGCCAGTTGGTGCCGGAACGTCGCCGTCGGCACCCGCACGCCGGCCGTGCTCGCGACGCCTTTCACCCATGCGCCCGCGGCATCGACCACGCGCTCGGTGCGGACCACGCCGTCGGGCGTCTCGACGCCGGCCACGCGCCCGTCCTCGGTCAGGAGACGGGTCACCGGGGTGTCGCCGCGAACCGTGCCGCCGCGATTCGCGACCGCGACGACGAGCGCGGCAAGGAGCGTGATCGGCTCCTCGATGAAGCAGTCGGTCGGGACGTGAACGGCGGCCCGCAAGCCGGTCCCGACCAAGTAGGGCGCGAGCCGCCGCACCGCGGCGGCGTCGAGCCACTCGGTCTCGATCCCCCACGCGCGGGCGGCATCGACCTCGCGCCGGATCAGGGCCGCGTGCGCCTCGGTGCGGGCGGCGAGGATGCTGCCGGAGCGGACGACCGGGTTGTCCACCCCTTCGGCGGCGGCGAGGCCGAGCACGATCTCCCGGCTGAGCGCCGCGAGCCGAGTCAGCGGCTCGTCGGCCTGCACCGACTTGAACAGCCCCGCCGCCCGGCCCGAGCTCTGGGTGCCCGGCTCGCGAGCGTCGAGCACCAGCACGCGGCCTGCCCCGAGCCGCGCCAACTGGTAGGCCGCGCCGAGGCCGAAAGCCCCGGCCCCGACGACGACGACGTCTGCCTCCGTCGGCAGTGCTATTGAACGGCTCATCCTGCCGCCTCCGATGCGACGAATTGTCCATGAAGTGGTCCGGGCCGTGCTGCGGCCGGGAACGGGCATCTTCGCATCCGACCACCCCGGTCGGCGCGCCGGCTAGCCGGCGACCTCGGCGAGACGGTCGGCGGATCGCGCGGGTCGGCCGGAGCCGAGCGGGCAGCAGTCGAGCGGGCAGATGTCGTGGCTCGGGCCGCGGTTGCCGAGGGCGAGCCGGACCGGGTTCGGCGTCGTTCGTTCCTCGATCAGTTGCCGGACCATCGTCACGAACGCCGGGTGGGTGCCGACGGTGCCGGCCCGGACCATGCGGAGGCCGAGCGCCGTGGCGTGCTCGGTGGCCTCCTCGTCGAGGTCGAACAGCACCTCGAGGTGGTCCGAGACGAAGCCGATCGGGGCGACGACGACGTTGCGCCGTCCGCTCGCGGCCAAGTCGTCGAGCACGTCGATGATGTCCGGCTCCAGCCACGGGACCTGCGGCGGGCCGCTCCGGCTCTGGTAGGCGAGGCGGTGGCGATCCACGCCGACCGCCGCGGCCACCAGTTCGCAGGCGTCGCGGAGCTGAACCTCGTAGTCGGAGGCGGCGGCCATTGAGCGGGGAATGCTGTGGGCGGTGAAGACGACCTCGACCGCGAGACGCTCCTCGGGGTCGAAGGCGTCGAGCGCGGCGGCGACCCGGTCGGCCATCGCGCCGACGAAGCCGGGGTGGTTGCCGAAGACGCGGACCTTGTCGAACGCGATGTCGTCGTCGGTGAGGCCGAGGCGGTCCATCGCCCGGGTCACGTCGTCGCGGTACTGGCGGCAGCCGGACCAGCAACTGAAGCCGGAGGTGACGAAGACGAGGGCCCGCCGCACCCCGTTGCCGACCATCCGACGGACGGTGTCCTCGAGGAAGGGGTGCCAGTTCCGGTTGCCGAAGTAGATCGGCAGCGCGAGGCCGTGGGCGGCGAGCTCCGGCTCGAGCGCCGCGATCAGCGCCCGGTTCTGGGCGTTGATCGGGCTGACGCCGCCGAAGTGCAGGTAGTGCTCGGCCACCTCTTCCAGCCGGGCGCGCGGGATGTCGCGACCGCTGGCGACGTTCTCGAGGAACGGCATCACCTCGTCCGGGGCTTCCGGCCCGCCGAACGAGAGGACGAGGAGCGCGTCGTAGGTGCGCCCGACATCGTCGAACAACGGGTCGTCAGGGGATTGGGCTCCGCGGATGGACATCGCTCGCTGGCTCGCTTTCGCTGGGCGCCACCCGGGCGAAGGACCGGGTGCCGCTGGCGTTCCTGATGCCGCGAGTGTGCCACGGACGCGACCGCCGAGGTCGGGCCGGGACGCGCCGAACGCCGAGGACGCGCAGGCGCGCCCGACCGGCGGTCCCTCGTGGGGTTGCCTACGCTTCCGTGCCCCCCAACTGGAACCGGGCCAGTTCCTGGTAGAGCGTGATCAGGGCGGAATGGTCGAGGTCACCGCGACCGAGGTCCGCCACCGACTCGTAGAGTTGCCCGACCAGCGCCGTGACCGGGAGCGGCACGCCGGTCGCGCGGCCGGTGGCGAGCGCGATGCCGAGGTCCTTCCGGTGCAGGTCGACCCGGAAGCCGGGCTGGAAGTTGCCGGCGATCATCGTCGGGCCGCGCATTTCCAGCACCCGGCTGGCGGCGAGGCCACCGCCGAGCACCTGCGCGATCTTCGCCGGGTCGACCCCGGCCTTCGCGCCGAGCATCAGCGCCTCGCTGACCCCGGCGAAGTTGACCGCGACCGCGACCTGGTTGCAGGCCTTGACGATCTGGCCGGCGCCGGGGCCGCCGACGTGGACGATGGTCTTCCCCATCGCCTCGAACAGGGGCATTGCCCGGGCGACGTCGGCAGCTTCGCCGCCGACCATGATCGAGAGCGTGCCGGCGATCGCCCCCTTGTCGCCGCCGCTGACCGGGGCGTCGAGGGCGGAGGCGCCGCGCGCCGCGAGCGCCTCGCCGACCTCGACCGCGGTGGCCGGGGCGATGGTGCTCATGTCGACCAGCAGCGAGCCCTCGCCCATGGCCGGCAGCAGCCCGCGCTCGCCGAAGACGACTTCGCGCACCTCCGGCGAGTCGGGGAGCATGGTGATCACCGTCTTCGCCCGCTCGGCCACCTCGCGCGGGGAAGCGGCGGCCTCGTACGCTCCCCCCTCGGCGAGAAGGGCCTCGACATCGTCGGCGCTGCGATTGTGGACCACCAGCGAGTAGCCGGCCTTGGCGAGGTTGCGGGCCATCGGCTTGCCCATGATGCCGAGCCCGACGAACCCGATTCGCTCCGTCATGGTTGTGCCCTTCCTGCGATGCGCCCGGTCAGGTCGCGGTTCAGCCGCGGCCGGTCGCGGGCCAGAGGTTCCACTCCCGCAGCCACGCCACGGACGCCGCCGACGGCCCGAGCGGCCGGTACTCGAGACTGACCCAGCCGTCGTAGCCGACTTCGTCGAGCACGGAGAAGATGTACGGGAAGTTGATCTCGCCGGTGCCCGGCTGGTTGCGGCCGGGACTGTCGGCGATCTGGACGTGTCCGATCTGGCCGATCCGGGCGCGGATCGTCGCCGCCAGGTTCCCCTCGGTGCGCTGGGCGTGGTAGACGTCGTACTCCACCTTCAGGTTCGGGTGGCCGACCCGCTCGACCAGCGCGAACCCGGCGGAAAGGGTGCCGAGGAGGAAGCCGGGGGTGTCGAAGGTGTTCAGCGGCTCGACCATCTGCAGCACGCCCGCCTTCGACGCCTCCTCGGCGGCGTAGGCGAGGTTCCCCTCCAGCGCGGCCCACTGGTCGGCGACCGGCACGTCGGCGAGGGTCAGGCCGGCGAGGCAGTTGAGCTTGGGGCTGCCGAGGGCGGCGGCGACCTCCAGCGCGCGGCCCACGCCCTCGCGGAACTCGGCGACCCGGCGCGGGTCGTTGGCGAAACCGCGGTCGCCGGCGGCGAAGTCGCCGGCGGGCAGGTTGAAGTTGACGAGCTCGAGCCCGTTGCGGTCGAGCGCGTCGCGCAGGTCCGCCGTCCGCTCCTCGTACGGGAAGAGGAACTCGACTGCGGCGAAGCCGGCCTCGGCGGCGCGGTCGAACCGCTCCAGCGCCGGGTGCTCGGTGAACATCATCGTCAGGTTCGCGGCGAATCGGGGCATGAGTCCTCCGCTGGCGCCGACCGGGCGACCGTGCAGGGCCGGCCGAACCGGATGCTAGAACCGAACCGGGACAGGGTCAACAGGCGGCGACAGGCTGGTTTCGGCTGGTTGCCTCGGTCCCGTCGCCCCGGCCACACCCTCCCGTTCCCGGCAGAAGCGCGTCAGTCGCGTCAACCACCATCACCATTGGGTATGCAGATTTCCGCGGGCGTACAATGTGTCCACAACGGTAGGGTATTGTGATACTCTCCGTGCGGAGGCTCGCGCGAGTTGTCAGCGTTTCTGAGGGAGGACTGCATGACAGCGACGAACGCGACCACGACCGAACGTGGCGCGACGAAGGCCAAGAAGTCGAAGACGACTGCGGCCAACCCCGATGTCTACACGATGGCCGAGGCGGCCCGCCTGAAGGGCGTCTCGTACCACACCGTTTCGCGGGCGGTGCGCCGCGGCAAGCTGCCGGCGCAGCGGCTCGGGCGGATGGCGCTGATCACCGCCGACGACCTGCGCGACTGGCGGCCGATGCGCGAGCGCGCGCCGCGCAAGTACCGCCGGCGGGAGCCGGATCCGAGCGCGACGCCGGCCCTGCTCGACCTCGCCTCGGGCGAGCGGGTCTCGCTGGCCGAGCGGTTGGCGACCCTCTACGAGCTGATCCACAGCTCGGCGGGCCAGTTGCCGACCGACGAGTTCCTGGCCCTGCTCTCCGACCGCCTCGCGTCCGCCCTCGACCTGCGCCGGGTGGCGATCTGGGTGCTCAACGACCAAGGCACCGTGCTGCGGCGGGCGGCGTTCTACGGCGCGCCGATCACCGGCCTCGACGCGATCGACCTCGGGCGGTACCCCGAGGTGCGCCAGGCGATCGAGGACGACCAGGGCGTGCGGGTGATGCACAACACTGGCACCTCCGGCCTGCCGCTCGACAACCTGTCCGACCTGATGCTGGCCCCGTTGCGGGTCGGCGGCCGGTTGGTCGGGATGGTCTCCGGCGACCGCGGCGGCGCGCAGTTCACCCTCTCCGACGACCAAGTGGTGATGGCCGAGGGCCTTGCCAGTCAGGCGGCGCTGGCACTCGACCGGGCGCGGCTGCGGGACGACCGCGAACTGCGGGCGAAGCAGTTGCAGGCGATCATCGACAACGTGGCCGAGGTGGTGCTCGCGGTCGACGCCAGCGGCAGCGTGACGAGCATCAGCCGGCACGGCCGCGACCTGTACGGGATCGACGATCAGGCGTCGGACGCGACGCTCAGCACGGTCGTCCGCGGCCTCGGCCACGGCGAGACGAGCCCGGTCGTCCAGGCGATCAACGGCGAGACCGTGCGCGACCGCCGCTTCGTCGTCATCCGGCAGGACGGCGGAGAGCAGCCGGTGTCGGTGAACGCGATGCCGATTCGCAACGAGGACGGGGTCGTCACGGGCGCGGTGGCGGTCCTCCGGTCGCTGGACCGCTAGGCCGCGACATCGTCTTCTGCCATGCGATCACAGACCGGGCGGGCCGATCGGCCCGCCCGGTTTGCTTCTGGGCGATGGGCGGGGACATCCCCGGCTCAGTGCCTGCCGCTGCGGCGGACTCCCGGGCGGGCGGCCGGTTCCGCCACGGGGTCGGGCGCGAACGGCCCGCGGCCGATGCCGTGGTAGCGCAGTCCCGCTCGGTGCGCTGCCGCCGGGTCGATCAGGTTGCGGCCGTCGAGGAACAGGTCGCCGCGCATCGCCGCGGCGAGCGCCGCGAGGTCGAGCCTGCCGTATTCGGGCCACGGGGTGCAGAGCATCACGGCGTCGGCGTTCGCGGCGGCGGCGAGCGGGTCGTCGTGCAGGCGGAGGGCGGGCAGGCGCTGCCGGGCGTTCTCCGCGGCCGCCGGGTCGTGCGCCTGCAAGATCGCGCCGCGTTCCAGCAGCATCTCGGCGACGGCGATCGCGGGCGAGTCGCGCAGGTCGTCGGTCCCTTCCTTGAAGGCGAGGCCGAGCAGCGCGACCACCCGCCCCTCGAGGCCGCCGAGCAGGTCGTCGGCGCGGGCCACGAAGCGGCGGCGGGCGTCGGCGTTGATGTCGAGCACCGCTTTCAGCAGGCCGGGGTGCAGTCCGGCCCCTTCGGCCATTCGTGACAGCGCGCCGACGTCCTTCGGGAAGCAGGAGCCGCCGAAGCCGATCCCGGCGTGGAGGAACCGCGGACCGATCCGCGGGTCGAGCCCCATGCCGGCGGCGACGTCGGTGACGTCGGCCCCGAGCCGTTCGCACAGCCGGGCGATGTCGTTGATGAACGAGATCTTGGTGGCGAGGAAGGCGTTGGCGGCGTACTTGGTCAGTTCCGCCGAACGGTGGTCGGTGACGATCAGCGGCGCGCCGAGCGGGGCGTAGAGATCGGCGACCGCCTCGGCCGCCGCCGGGTCGCTCGCGCCGAGGACGATGCGGTCCGGGTGGAGGATGTCCGCGATCACCCGGCCCTCGCGCAGGAACTCCGGGTTGCTGACGATGCTGAAGCGCGCCCCGTCCGGGGCGTGCTCGGCGAGGATGCCGCCGACCAGTTCCGCGCTGCCGACCGGCATCGTGCTCTTGTTGATCAGGATGGCGTGTCGTCCCGGTCGCAGGTGGCGGCCGATCGCGGTGGCGGCAACCCGAACCTGCCGCAGGTCGGCCTCTCCGTCGGAGAGGGACGGGGTGCCCGTGCAGAGCACGATGAACTCCGCGTCGGGCACGGCGTCGGCGTAGTCGGTGGTGAAGCGGAGCCGCCCGGCGTCGAGCCCCTTGCGGAGCAGGCCGGACAGCCCGGCCTCGAAGATCGGGCTCTCGCCGCGGTTGAGGGCGGCGACCCGTGTCGCGTCGATGTCGAGCCCGACCACTTGGTGCCCGAGCTCGGCCAACCCGACGGCATAGCCGAGCCCGACATAGCCGCCGCCGCCGACCACGCAGATCTGTCGCATGGTGACCTCGCGTCCCTCAGGCGTCGTTGGTGTCCGGGTCGCGCCCGCCCGATCGGCCGCTGGCCAGCAGGAGCAGCCCGGTGGCCATTTCCTTCCGCCGGAAGAAGCGCCGAATCTCGTCCCAGAGCTCGGGCTCGTTCCGCCCGAGTTCGAGCAGGCGCTCGGAGAAGACGATGTCGCCGCGGGCCCGCTGCTCGGTCATGAACTCGGTAGAGAGCAGTTCGGCGAGGAAGAGCGGCCCGACGTCGGCGAACTTCTCCCGATAGTAGGCGACCAGTTCCTGCCGTTCCAGCGGCGACAGCGCGTGGCCGTCGTCGCTGGCGAAGGCGTCCCAGGCGACAGCATCAAGGAACCCTTCCAGCAGGTCGATCGAATCGCCGTTGCGGGCCCGCTCCAGCAGGGCATCGACCGCGGCCCGGTCGAGCGGCAGTTCGTGCGGCGTCTGCGGCAGGGCGGGCGGTTGTGGCTGGTTCGGGGCGCTCATGCTCACCTGTCGGCTGGTCGCTGGTAGACGAGGCTGACCCAGTCCTCGGTCTGTCCGCGGTCGACCGGGACGAGGCCGGTGTCGCGGAACGCCTCGACCACGTGCGACTCCTTCGGCTCGATGATGCCGGCCATCACGAGGTGGCCGCCGGGGGCCACCGCCGCCGCCAGCGCGGGCGCGAGGTCGGCGAGGACGCGGGCGATGATGTTCGCCAGCACGAGGTCGTAGGTGCCGGGGAACGGCTCGCCGGGCCCGACCGAGCCAAGCTCGGCCCGGATCCGGCCGCCGACCCCGTTCCGCTCGGCGTTCTCGCGGGTGGAGCGGACCGCGACCGGCTCGATGTCGACCGCGTCGACTTGCCGCGCGCCGAGCAGCGCCGCGGCGATGGCGAGGATGCCCGACCCGGTGCCGACGTCGAGCACCCGGTCGCCGGGGCGGACGAGCCGTTCGAGGGCGAGCGTCGTCAGCCGGGTCGACGGGTGCAGACCGGTGCCGAACGCCATGCCGGGGTCGAGCTCGACGGTCACCGAGCCGGGCTCCGACGGCACGTCGTGCCACGGCGCGCGGACGGTGACTTGCTCGCCGATCCGGTGGACGGAGAAATGGGCCTTCCAGGCGTTGGCCCAGTCCTCCTCCTGCCGCTCGGTGACGACGAGCGGGCCGACCTGCCGGATGCGGCCGAGGTGCCAGAGGGCGGTGCGGATCGCCTCGATCTCCTCCGGCTTGGCGTCGGCGGCGGCGAGGAAGGTGCGGACCGAGACGGGCCGGGCGGCGTCGACGGCGAGGTTGTCGCCGTCGGGGTCCTGCGTGAACCCCTCCTCGATCACGACGCCCTCGTTGTAGCCGTGGCGGGCGAACAACTCGGCCACCGGCTCGACCGCCTCGCTGTCGCACTCGACGGCGAGCTCGAGCCACGTGCCGTTGGCGGCGGCGTCGCTCACAGACGAACCGCCGAGTCGTCGCCGACGTTCAGGGCGTGGGCCCGCCCGCGCACCCCGGCCCGGCGGCCGACCACGGCGTGGGCGACGACGGCGTCCTCGACCGTTGCCCCGTCCTCGACGATCGCGTCGCGGACCACGGCGCGGCGGATGGTCGCGTGCGCGCCGACGCTGGCGTACGGCCCGACGACGGCCGCCTCCAGCACCGCGGTCGGGTCGACGTGGGACGGCTGGACGATGACCGAGCCGGGCACCTCGCGCACCTCCGGCGCTTCCCGGTCGAGCAGGAAGCGGTTGGTGCCGAGCAGGTTCTCGATGCTGCCGCAGTCCTCCCACTCGGTGACCATCGCCGGCACGACCTTGGCCCCGCCGTCGATCATCAGCTGGATGGCGTCGGCGATGAAGTACTCGTTCTTCAGGCTGATGCCGCGGGCCATCTGCTCGTCGATCGCCTCGTAGAGGTCGGGCATCGACCGGATGTAGTAGATGCCGATCACGGCGAGGCGGGAGATCAGGTCCTTCGGCTTCTCGACGAGCTTGACGATGCGGCCGTCCTCGACCACGGCGATGCCGAGGGCCGAGGGGTCCTCGATCTCCTTCGTGAACATCACGGCGTCGGCGTCGACGCCCGGCAGGTTGGTGAAGTCGGCCTCGAACAGCATGTCGGGGAAGAGGATCAGCGCGTCCGTGCAGCCGAGGTGGCGGGTGCGGACGATGGCGTCGGTCTGCCCCTTCATCTCCGGCTGGACGACGAACTCGGAGGGGACGTCGCACTCGCTGCGCGCCCACGCCTCGATCTGGTCACCGAGGAAGCCGGTGATGAAGATCAGCCGGTCGGGGTTGAGCGGCATCACCCGGTCGATGACGTGGGCCAGCATCGGGCGACCGGCGACGCTGACGAGCGGCTTCGGCTTCGTCCACGTCTGCGGTCGGAGCCGCGACCCGAGGCCGGCGACCGGCAGGATGATGTCCACGCACCCCTCCCCGAAGCATCGAACGGGACGGCCCGCCTCGGCTGGGCGGACCGCGGACACTGTACCACCGGGACGGAGTCGGGGAGTCGGGGGGAACGGCGGGCGGCTGGCGGCTGCTCGCCGTGCCTCTCCCCGGCTCCTCGACTTCCCGACTCCTCGACTCCTCGACTCCTTGACTCTACGTCGCGAATTCCTGACTGACCATCAGCCCTGCGCCGGGGGCGGCGATGATGCCGATGCCGACCCGGGTGAAGGCCGGGTTGAGGATGTTGGCGCGGTGGCCGGGACTGTTCATCAGGTTCCGGTGGGCGGTCTCGACGCTCGGCGCGAGCGCGATGTTCTCGCCCATCGTGAGGAATGGGATGCCGGCGGCGGTGAGCCGGTCGGACGGGGAGCCGGCGTCCGGCGAGTCGTGCGAGAAGTAGCCGAGGGCGAACATCTCGGCGCTGTGGGCGCGGGCGACCTCGGTCAGGGCCGGGTCGGCCTTCAGGGGCTGCAGGCCGGCCTCGGCCCGGGCTTGGTTGACGAGCTGCAGCATCTGCTGCTCGCCGGCAGGGTCCGGGGCGAGCCCGTCGGTGATGCGGAAGGGGAGGGCGATGGTGCCTTCCGACGGCGGCGAGGTGACGGCGGCGAAGTCGGTGGTGTCGACGCCGAGACGGGCGAGGGCGCCGTAGGCGGCGGGCAGGCCCCACTGAAGCAGCGGGGCGGCGAGCCGCGACTGGGCGACGGCCCCGCCGAGCCCGAACAAGCCTTGGTAGAAGATCAGCGGGACGACGACGACCGTCGCCAGTGCAAGGCCCTTGATCGCGCCCGGCAGGATGCCGAGGATCGTGTTGGCCCAGCGAGCCGGGGCCGGGAACCACATCCGGTCGAACGGGCGCAGCAGGAGGCCGACCAGCCCCGAGACCACGAAAACGAGGATGCCGAAGAGGACGATGAAGGCCACCGGGGAGGCGAGCGAGCGCGGCAGGCCGCGGGCGACCGCCGGCTCCACCACCATCGGGTAGAGGCGGGACGCGGCGATCAGGGTGAGGGCGACGATCACGAGGTCGAGCAGCCCGTGCACGAAACCGCGCCGCAGCCCGAACAGGGCGAACGCCCCGAGGATGACGAGGACGACGACATCGATCGGGTTCATGCGCGCCCTTCCCGACCCGCGTCCGGCCGGCACGCGTCACGCTGCGTCGCTTCGGCCGACGGGCCGAGTTGGCAACCGACCCGGGGCACGGGCGTGCTAGCGGATCTCGTAGCCGAGCCGTTCCAGCTGGCCCGCGTACCGCTCGCGGAAGATGGCGAAATGGACGTCGGAGAGCCGCTCGCGCGAGTCGCCGACCTTCGCCGACCGGATGTGCTGCGCCATCTTCGGGCTCAGCTTGCGCATGTTGTCGGCCTTGCAGGTTTCGATCGCGTTCCGCAGCGTCTCGTCGTCGACCGGCTTGATCCGCTCGGTGAGCGCCTTCATCACGCCGAAGGTGTCCTTGTGCAGGTCCTCGTAGCGAACGACGTGCGACCGGCCCGACTCGTTCCACTCGACGGCCCGGTCGATGTAGACCCCGAAGTCGTCGGCGAGGTAGGCGAGGATCTCAGGGTCGGTGATCGACCTGCCGACCAGCACGTCGCGCGGGCGCTCGCGCCGGTTCTTCCCCTTCTCCTCGTCGGCCACCTTGCGCGTCTGCAGCCAGTAGTACATCGAGACGAAGGCGTCGTAGGGGTCGCGGATGATCGAGACGGTGTGGGCGTTGATCCGGTCGAGCGTGTCGCAGAGGCCCGGCTTGTAGCGGCAGTGCTGGTGGAAGATGGTGTCGTCGCGGAAGTTCCCCTCGGCGATCCACTGCCGGAAGCCGGAGACCTGCGTCATCGGCGTGTTGTCGCCGCGCAGCCAGTCGAGCCCGTAGGCGGTGCCGAGCAGGCACTTCAGCCACTTGTTCCCCATCTTCGGCGGCGACGTGATGACGATGCGCATGGGCGGTGCTTTCCTCGGCCTGCGGCCCCGACTCGTGCCGTCGCGGCGTCCCTATCGAACCTCGTAGCCGAGCGACCGAATCAGCTCGGCGTGCTTCTCGCGAAAGATCGCCAGATGCTCGTCGTTCAGCTTTTCCTTGGCCTGGCCGACGGTGGCGGTGCGGACGTGGCCGCCGCGAGCACCGCCCTCCTTCCGCATCGTCTCGGCCGAGCAGGCGTCGACCGCCGCCGCGATCCTGTCGTCCGGGACCGGGCCGATCGCGTCCGTGACGCGCCGCAGGGAGGCCACCGGGTCGGCGTGCAGTTCCTCGTAGCGGACGATCTGGGTGCGACCGCTCTCCAGCCACTCGCGGGCGCGGACCATGTTGTTGCGGAAGCCGCCCTTGCGGAGGAAGGCGAGCACCTCCGGGTCGTCGAGCGGCTTGCCCATGATCTGGTCGGTGCGGCGCCCGCTGCGGAGGCCGGTCTCCTCGTGCGCCTGGATGTTGTTGTAGGCGGAGACGAAAGCGTCGTAGGGGTCGCGGATGATGGTGACCGTGTGGGCCGGCACCGCGTCGACGACGGCCATCAGCTCGGGCGAGTAGTCGTAGTGCTGGTGGAAGATCGCGTTGTCGACGAAGCCGCCGGCCTCGACCCATTCCTTCAGCAGCGGCAGTTGCGGGCGGCGCGGCGTGGCGGCGAGCGGGAGCTGGCGGAGGCCGTAGATGCTGGCGAGCATGCATTTCAGCCAAACGTTGCCCGCCCGCGGCGGGCCGGCGATGATGATCCTCACCGAGCGGCTCCCCTTGCTCCCTGTCGCCCCTTGCCCGAATCGTTCGAGTTTAACAGGTCGAACCGCGCCGCCGTCCCGGCGACAGGTCAGCGCACTTCGTAGCCGAGCTCGGCGATGATCTCGGCGTGGGTGTCGCGGAACGCGGCGTAGTGCTCCTCGTTCAGCTGACGCAGCGAGTCGTCCGGCTTGGCGGCGCGGACGTGCTTGGCCATGCTCTGGCTGCGGCGGCGCATGTTCTCGGCCGAGCAGGCGCGGACGGCGCGGTCGATCGTCTCGGCGGACGCGGGGGCGATCAAGTCGGTCGCCGCGGCGAGGGCGGCGCGGGCGTCGTCGTGCAGGTCCTCGTAGCGGACGACGGTGGCCCGGCCCGACTTCATCCAGTCGCGCGCGCGTGTCAGGTTGCCGCGGTAGCCGCCGTTCCGGATGTGCTCGATCACCTCCGGCGCGTCGAGCGTGCCGGCGGCGATCGGGGTTCGGATGTTGCGGCGGCCGGTCTCCTCGTCCCGGTGCTGCTTGAGCGTGAAGAAGGTCGAGACGAAGGCGTCGTACGGGTTGCGGACGAGGGTCACGAGCTGGACGCCGGCCCGGTCGGCAGCGTCGCAGAGGGCGGCGTCGAACGGGTAGTGCTGGTGGAAGATGGTGCCGTCGGGGAAGTGCCCGGCATCGACCCACTGGCAGAACGCCTCCGGGTTCGGCCGCTTCGGGAACTCGCTCGGCGACAGCCAGCGCAGGTCGTAGATGGTGCCGAGCAGGCACTTCAGCCACATGTTGCCGGTCTTCGGCGGGGCGGCGACGAGGATGCGCATCGCCCGGCTCAGACCTCGTAGCCGAACTGCTCGAGCACGTCGGCGAACTGCTCGTTGCAGACGGCCTGCAGTTCGGGCGAGAGCGACTGCCGCCAGCGGCCGAGCGACTGCCTCGCGCCGCCGGGGGTCGTCTGGTGCCGGATCGAGTCCTCGTTCTCCTCGGAGGCGCGGGCGACCATGCCGGCGACCGTCGCCGCCGAGGCGTCGAGCCCGAGGTAGGCGAGCATCCCGCGCAGGGTCTCGGCCGGGTCGGCCATCAGGTCCTCGTAGCGGATCAGGTGGGCGCGGTCCTGCCGCTTCGGCCAGCCGCGCGAGAGCTGCTTGACGGTGCTGTTGCGGAGGAAGCGGACGAACTCGGCGTCCGTCTTGATGTGCGGCGGCCCGAAGACCCGGTACCCCTTCTTCGCGTTGAACGAGAGCATGGAACTGACCACGTCGCGGAAGTCGCGGACGAGGAAGATCTCCTTCGCCTGCGGGTAGAGCTCCCAGACGAGCCACGGTTGGTAGTCGGCGCGCTGCTTCTCCGCGAAGTAGACCGGGTCGGCCTGCCCTTGCCCGGCGGCGATCCGCAGGTAGGTCTCCTCGGCCATGGTCTGGGCGAAGTTGGTCAGCCGCTCGACGTAGTCGCGGCCCATCCACTCGTGCAGGCCCGGGGTGACCGAGATCGGCTCCGGGTAGAAGGGGTTGAAGCCGAGGTGGAGCCGGTCGGTCTGGAAGCGGTCGGCCTGCGCCGAGTTGTGCGGGTCGCGCGGCTCGGAGAGGACCTTGGCCATGTGCCACCAGTAGCGGGCCGTCCGCAGTTCGTACGGGTGCCAGCGGTGGACGACGATCTGGGGATGCTCCGAGAGGAGCCGCATGGTCCAGGTGGTGCCGGCCCGGCCGAGGGTGGTCAGCATCAACGGCTGCAGGCGCGGCTGGAAGCCGGAGCGGACCGGCTGGTGCTCGAAGACGATCGAGCCGAGGCGGACCCGCTTGTCGTCCTCGAGGACGGCGCGAATCTGCATGATCGCGCCCGGTTCGAGGCCGACGACGCTGACCCACGTCCGGAAGCCGGAGAGATTGGCTCGGGGCGCGTCCGGGTACTCGCGGGCGACATCCTCGCGGATCTGGTCGAGGGGGGCGCGGCGGACGACGGTGCCGTCGACGTGGACCTCGATCCCCTTGGCGGGCTGCGACTGGCCCAGCACCCAGCCGGCGACCTCGATGTCGTAGACGTCGCGCGGGCCGACCCGGGGCGCGTCGAGTGCGAAGCCCCGGAGGTGGGCCCGGTCGACCGGCGCTGCTTCAACGGCGAGGACCTCGACCAGCACGTTCCGTCCTTCCTGCCCCCGCGGTCGTCGCGGCCGGATGCGGCCGGGCCCGGGCTGGGCGCTCACCCGCGGCGCGGCACTCGTCGGATTGGGAGGCTGGCGTTTCGCGGGCACGCAACAGGGCTGGCCGCTGCCCGCGGGCGGGCCGCGACCCGTGCCGGACTCTCCCTCGTCGGGAGGGGAGCGTGCCACCCGCGATGCCCCGGTGTCAAGCGGGCGACCCCCCGGCCAGCAGCGCCGTGGCGGGGTCCTCGACCCGGTAGCCGAGCGCCTCAATCTCGTCGGCGAGCCGGTCCCGGAAGATGCGGAGGTGCGTCTCGGTCAGGTGGTTCGGCCAGTCGTTGGCGGTCGCGCTCCGGATCCTCTTCTTCAGCCCCTTGCGCGACTGGAGCAGGTTGGCCGCCTGGCAGGCCTCAATCGCCGCGGCGAGTCGCTGGTCGTCGACCGGGGCGATCTGATCGGTCGCCCGGCGCAGTTCGGCCATCGGGTTGTCGTGCAGGGCCTCGTAGCGGACGGCGACGGTGCGGCCGCTGCCCAGCCACTCGATCCCCTTGACGAGGTCGCGGCCGAAGCCGTCGGCGAGGTAGGCGAGGGCGTCCGGGTGGTCGATCGGCTTGCCGACCATCACGTCGGCCGGTCGCCCCTTGGCCTGTCGCACTTCGTTGTCGGCCTGCGCCTGCACGAAGTGGTAGAGCGAGACGAACTGGTCGTAGGGGTTGCGGAGGATGGTGGTGATGGTGACGCCGTGGGCGTCCGCCGTGTCGCAGAACTCCGGGGAGTAGTCGTAGTGGTGGTGGAAGACGCTGTCGTCGGGGAAGCCGCCCGCCTCCAGCCATTCGCGGAACTCGGAGGACGAGATCGTCGCCGGCGTCTGGTCGCCGCGCAGCCAGGTCAGCCGGTAGATCTCCGAGTAAAGGCACTTCAGCCACGAGTTGCCGGTCTTCGGCGGTGCGGCGATGACGATGCGCATGGGCGGCGGCTCCGGTCTGGGTCGGGCTAGCGAACCTCGTAGCCGAGGCGGCGAATCGCGTCGGCGTGCTTCTCGCGGAAGATGGCGAGGTGCGCCTCGGTCAGGTGCTGCCTGGAGTCGCCGACCGTGGCGGCGCGGACATGGCGGGCCAACCGTTCGCTGCGAGCGCGCATGTTCTCCGCCTTGCAGTGCTCGACCGCGGCGGCGATCCGCGCGTCGTCGACGGGCTCGATCGCGTCGGTGACCCGGCGCAGTTCGGCGACCGGGTCGGCGTGGAGACCCTCGTAGCGGACGACGTGGGCACGGCCGCTGCCGACCCACCCTTCGGCGCGCATCAGGTTGGCCCCGAAGTCGTCGGCGAGGAAGGCGAGGGCATCGGGGTGGTCGATCGGCTTGTCGGCGAGGGTGTCGCGAGGCCGGGCCTGCTCCTGCAGCGTGCCGGCTTGGTAGCGGGTGTTGACGTAGTGGAAGAGCGACGCGAAGACGTCGTACGGGTCGCGGACGATGGTGACGACGTGGGCCGGGGTCGCCTCGAGGACATCGCAGAGGGCGTCGGTGTAGCGGCAGTGCTGGTGGAGGATGGTGCCGTCGCGGAAGCCGCCGCGGTCGACCCACGCCTGGAACTTCTTCGGGTTGGTCGAATCCTTGTCCTCGCGCACCAGCCAGTCGAGGCCGTAGATGGTGCTGAGGAGGCATTTCAGCCAGATGTTGCCCGACTTGGGCGGGGAGATGACCGCGATCCGCATGGGGCTCCTCGCCGGTCCGGGCTACTGGACCGGGTAGCCGAGCCGCTCGATCCGCGGCGCGTACTCGTCCCGGAAGAGTTGCAGGTGGGCATCGGTCAGGTGGTTGCGCCAGTCGCCGACCGTCGCCGAGCGAATCCGCTTCGACATGCCGGGGCGGTCGCGGCGCATCGCGTCGGCGTCGCAGGCGGCGATCGCGGCGGCGATCCGCTCGTCGTCGACCGGGCCGAGCCGGGCTGCCACGCGGCGCAGCTCGGCCTGCGGGTCGTCGTGCAGCCCCTCGTAGCGGACGACGGCGGTGCGGTCGCTCTCGGCCCACGCGATCGCCTTGTCGAGGACGCTGGCGAAGCTGTTGCGCAGGAAGTCGAGCACGGCCGGGTCGTCGATCGGCTTGCCGACGATCGAACTCTGCCGCTTCTTCTCGCGCCGGTCGCGGTCGCCGCTGCCGGCGGCCGCGGCCTGCGCCTGCACGAAGTGGTAGAGCGAGACGAAGCTGTCGTAGGGGTCGCGGACGATGGTGACCAGATGGGCGGGAGTCGCCTCCACCGCGTCGCAGAACGCCGGCGAGCAGTCGTAGTGGTGGTGGAAGATCGTGCCGTCGGGGAACTTGCCGGCGGCGACCCACGCGGCGTAGTCCTCCGGCTCGGTGGTGGCGGGGGTCTCGTCGCCGCGGAGCCATGTCAGGCCGTACATGTGGCCGAGGAGGCACTTGAGCCACGAGTTGCCCGCCTTCGGCGGGGCGGCGATCAGAATCCGCATGCGGTGAGGTTCCTCCGAGACGGGGCGAGCGTGCGGCGACGCATCAGCCATCGTAGCCGAACTGGGCGAGCGGATCACGGAACAGGTCGTTCGCGAGCGCCTGCACATCGGGCGGGAGCGTGGTCCGCCAGCGCCCGAGCGAGGCGGCGGCGTCGCGGCTGGTCAGGTGGGCGCGGGTCTCGGCGTCGTCGCGCGAGGCGCGGGCGAGCGCGTCTCCGACCGTGGCTGCCCGGTTGTCGAGGCCGAGGTGGGCGAGGACGCGGCTGAGTTCCTCCGCCGGTCGGGCGATCAGGTCCTCGTAGCGGACCAGCAGGGCGCGGTCGCGGCGGGCGGGCCAGCTCCGCTCCAGCATCGCCACCGGCACCTCGCGGATGAACCGGAGCACCTCGGCGTCGGTGGTGGCCCCCGCAGGACCGAAGGCGATGCGCCCGGCTCTCCGGTTGAAGGCGAGCATCGAGCTGACGACGTCACGGAAGTCGCGGACGAGGAAGATCTCGCGGGCCTCCGGGTAGAGCTCCCAGGCGAGCCACGGCAGGTGATCGGCCCGGCCCTTCTCGGCGAAGCAGCGGGCGTTCGGTTTCCCGAGGTCGGCGGCGATGCGCCGGTACCCCTCGTCGACGGTGCGCAGGCAGAAGTCGGCGGTCTCCTCGACATGGGTGCGGCCGGACCACGCCGCGGCGGCGGGCGTCGCCGCGAACGGCTCGGGCCGATACGGGTTGTGGCCGGTCCAGCCGCGGCGGGTCTGGAAGTCGTCGGGGAGGGCGGAGTCGGACGGGTCCGCCGGGTCGGTCAGGACTTGGAGCGTGTGCCACCAGTAGCGGGCGTGGCGCAGTTCGTACGGGTAGGTCGGGTGGACGACGACCTCCGGGTGGTGGGCGAGGAGCCGCATCAGCCACGTCGAGCCGGCCCGGCCGATCGTGCTGACCATCACCGGCCAGAGTGACGGCTCGCAGGTGGTCGCCACGGGCCGGTGACTGCCGCGAACCGCCGCGAACCGGCTGCGAGCGCCGTCGGCGAAGACGGCGTCGAGGGCGACGGGGTGACCCGGCGGCAAGCCGACCACGCTCAGCCAAGAGCGGAAGCCGCTCCGCGCGGCCCATGGCAGCATCGGGAAGACGTCGCCGACATCGGGCCGCGGCACGTCCACTGCGACCCGGCGCAGCACGTTCCCGGCGCAGACGAGTTCGACCGCCTCGACCGGGGCTTCCCGCCCGACTACCCAGCCCTCGATCGTGACGTGGTAGACGTCGGCGGACTCGCCCTCTGCCGGGCGGTCGATCGCGCAGGCGCGGACGAGCGGCGTGCCGTGGGCGGCGATCTCGGTCGCCGTGATCTCGACGATGCTCACGCGGCAGGCCCTGGCTCGCCGGCGGCGAGGGTCTCGGCCCAGAGTGGGCTGCAGGTCGCCTCGATCCGCTCTGCCTCTTCCGGCGAGAGAAGAGTGTGCCAGCGGCCAACGCTCTCCGTATGGATGCTCGTCGCGTGGCGCGCCTTCGCGTCCTCGAGGCCGCGCTGGTGGCGCTTCGGGTCGAGGACGAGCTGGCCGGGGTCGAGCGACTCGCCGAGCCACGCCATCAGGTCGGCGAGGACAGGGCCGGGGTCGTGGACCAGATCCTCGTAGCGAACTTGGCGGGCGCGGTTGGGGTGGCGGCGCGCGAAATCGAGGCCGGCACGGGTGTAGCGCTGCCAGAGGGCGATCTGGGCGTCGAGGTCCGACGGCATCGTGCGGGGGAACCCGACCTCGCGCAACGAGGCGAGCGTGTCGAGCGGGTTGCGGACGACGTGGAGGAAGAGCCATCGGTCGCCGAGGAGCCGCTCCCAGTCGGCGAGGTGGACGGTGTTCATCGGGTCCTTGTCGGCCCAGCGCGGCTTGCCGGCGTGCTCGGCGGCGCGCTCGTGCAGGCGGACGAAGGCCGCGCCGACGATCTCCATCAGGTCGGCCTCGGGGACGAGGCGGCGACTCGCCTGCAGAAAGCGGACGTTGGCCAGCGGGTCGTCGATGTAATCGCCGGTGAAGTCGCGGAAGAACGCGGGCTCGGGTCCGCAGTAGATGCGGGGGTGGGCGTCGAGCAGCCGCCGGACGAGGCTAGTGCCGGAGCGGTAGAAGCCGCCGACCACGATCGGCCAGTCAGAGCGTTCGGCGGCGGTCATCCGGTCCGCTCCGCTCGGTGTCGCAACGGGTAGCCGAGGTCGGCGAGGAGGTCGCCGGCGACGGCCTCGAAGCGGGCGACCGTGTCATCGTCCATCTCGCGCTGCCAGCGGGCGATCCGCTGCCGGTCGGGCGGCGCGCTGGTGCGGGCGTGAATGCTCGGCGGCGCGGCGGCACGGTCATCGCCGAACCGTTCGCCCGCGTGTTGATGGTAGTCGAGCATCGCGTCGCACCACGGCAGGTCGAGGAAGGCGGCGACATCGCGCAGCGTCGGCTCGGGGGCGAGCACGAGGTCCTCGTAGCGCACCTCGAGGTAGGCGTGCAGGCTGGGGGCTTGCGCTCGGGCGTTGCCGATGCGTTCCGCCCACCAGCCGGGGGCGGCATCGAGGTTCTCGGGCCCGAACGGCAAGGCCGCGACCGAGAGGCCGACGTCGCGGCCGTCGCGGATCAGGTGGACGAACCGGGCCTCGGGCAGGAGTTGCTGGATGGTCGTCATCTGGTTCAGGTAGCCGGGTGTCTTGTCGCCCCAGCGCGTCTTGCCGAACCGCTCGGCGTAGAGGGCGTAGAAGACGCGGAGGGCCGCGCCGAGGTCGAACGGCGACAGGCCCTCGACCCGGCGTCGCAATTCGTGGCGGTCGAGGCCGAACTCCGGCCATTCGTCGCCGTCGGCGAGCGAGGCGACGAAGCCGGCCGCCGGGTCCGGCCAGCGGCGCTGCTTGCGGACGAGCCGCTGCACGAAGTGGGTCTCGGGCGGGATCGCGAGGTCCGGGTGGGCGTCGAGCATCAGACGGAGCAGGGTGGTGCCGGACCGGCTCGCGCCGACCACGAACGGGGCCGGGGGGCGGCCGCTCCTGGCCGCCGGGTCGAGCCGGCGCAGCAGGTGTCCGGGCCGGAGGAGGGCGGCGTCGGTCACGGGTTCGGGCCTGTGCCCGCATCGGCGGCGAACGCCTTCGGGTCGAGGTAGTGGGCGACCCACGGGTCGCTGGGGTCGAGATGGTCGTCGTCGGTGTAGACGCGCAGCAGCGACTCGGGCGGCAGGCGGATCTGGGCCTCGGTCATCGTCGCGCGCCAGCCGTGGCTCTTCTTGGCGGCCTCCTCCGGGTCGTAGACGCGCTCGACGTACTTCTGCCGCGCGTGGCCCGGGCTGAGGAAGAGGTAATGGCGCATCTTGCCCGACTCGGGGGCCATGCTGAGGCCGGGGAAGCGGACCATGTGGCCGCCGATGCCGAGGTTGACCCGACCCGGCTGCTTCCGCCAGGCGTTCATCCGGTTCGGGAACTTCGGCAGGAAGGGGTAGTACCAGCGCATGGTCCGCTGGAAGTCCGGGGTGTCGTGGTCCGGGTGCTCACGGGTCGGCAGGAAGGTGAACTCGAGGAAGTTGACTGCGTTGTGGCCGGCGTCGTCGGCCTCGGCGAAGAAGTCGACGAGGGTCATGTCGGAACGGGGCGGCAGGCGGATCTCGTCCGGGTCGGCGTGCATGAACCAGTCGGCGTCGACCGTCTCGGCGATCTCCTCCTTGCGGGCGAGGAGGGGGCGCCACTTGTAGGTGCCCTCGCTGCGGGGGAACGACTCGATGGCGACCACGCCGCGGCCGAGGTGCCGCTCGGCGATCTCGACCGTGCGGTCGGTCGACTCGTTGTCGATCAGGTAGGCCTCCATCCCCTGCGTGAACAGATTCTGCAGGCAGCCCTCGATGAATCGCTCCTCGTTGTGCATCGCCAGAATCGCGACGGCGCGCATCACGCCTCCTCGCCGGGAGCGGGGTTCCACGAGAAGCGGGTACCGAGCAAGGCGGCGAGCCGTTCGTTCGGCTCGGCGAAGCGGGCCTCGAGCCGGGCCCGCGTCTCCGACCGCATCGGCTCGTAGCGCCGCTTGTGGTGAACTTCCCCGGTGTCCAGCTCGGCGTGCGGCAAGCCGAGGAACGCCTGCACCTCGGCCAGCACCTCGGGCGTGCGCCGGAAGAACGCCTCGCTCTCCAGCACGAGGACCTGCTCGCGCGGGAAGGCGGCGAACCAGCGCTCGAGCTGCTCGGCGTAGTCGCCACGGCTGGCATAGGAGAACTGCTGGTGGTTGTGGCTGACGGCGGCGTCGTCGGTCAGCAGCCGCTCCTCCTCGCCCGCCAGCCGCTCTTCCTCGGCGTCGAGCGCGTCCTCGAACGACAGCGCGTCGTAACGGCGCCGGTGCTTGCCGAGGTAGTGCGAGTAGGCGCGGTCGACCGGGTTGCGGAGCATCGCGATCAGCTTGGCGTCCGGCACGGCGGCGCGCAGCCGGGCGGGCACGGCGGGGTGGTAGAGATAGTACGGGCTTGCCTCGCCGGTGATCTCGCCGGGGTCGAGGTCGGCGGCGAAGTGGTCGGTGTACCAGTCGAGCCCTTGGCCGTAGTGGGTGTCGAAGTAGTGGACTTCCTTGCGCTTGGCGTGGCGCACCTGCGGGTGGCTGGCGAGGTAGCGGTAGAGGGAGGTGGTGCCGCCACGCTGTGCGCCGAGGATCACGAAGCCCGGCAACGTCGTCGACGTCACGAGCGGCCGTCCCCGGCCACGTAGCCGAACTTGACCAGGCCGGGGAGGCCGGCCGCGGTCACCTCGGCCACCAGGGCCGGGTCCTGCTGCTGCCAACGGCCGAGGCTGGAGGGCGTCTGGATCTCGGCGGCGGCGATCGCGGCGGCGTCGCCGTCGAGGCCGAGGAAGGCGAAGAGTTGCCCGACCCAGCGGGCGGGCTCGGCGCAGAGGTCCTCCAGCCGGATGCGCAGGTAGCGGTCGCCCATCGCCGCCTCGCCGTAGTCGGCGCAGCGGACGTTGCTGTCGCTCCAGAGGGCGACCGAGCGGACGGGCTGGGCGTCGTCGCTCGCTTCGTCGCCGAGGACGGTGTCGCCGTGCTTGGCGAGTTGCCGCTGGTTGTCCGAGAACGCCATGTCGCGGCCGTCGCGGACGACGTGGACGAACTTCATCCGCGGGAACCGCTCGTGGATGAAAGGCAGCAGGAAGATGCTCGGCGGACTCTTCCAACCCCACGGCCGCGGCCCGTCGCGCAGGGTCAGGCAGTGAAGGTTGACCGCCTCGTCGAACTCGCGGATCATCCGGTCGCGGAGATCGGCCCGTTCCGCCTCGGGCAGGTCATCGGCCTTGGCGTAGGCGTTGATCCACGTGCGGCCGAACATCCCGAACGCCTTGGCGTCCTCGGCGTTGCCGAGGAAGGTGCCGATGAACATCCCGGCGTCGCGGGTGACGCGGGCCAGGACGCGCGTCCCCGAGCCGCCGGTCGCCCCGATCACGTAGGGACCGCACTCAAGCCAAGACTCCGGCACCGGCACCCGTGCTCACTCCTCGTGCTGCCCGATGCGGGTCGGGCGCTAGTCTGCGCGTTGGCGGATCTCGCCGCCTATGCGGTCGGCCGGGGCCGGTGCGGCTCCCAGCAGATGCCCCACTTCTCCTCGAACCGCTCGCGGTTGGCGTGGAAGATGCGGAGGTAGTCGCCGTCGCGCAGCAGCTTGCCGACCGAGGCGTGGTAGGCGTGGTGGACGTAGACCTCCGGCGTCCACGCCACTTCCAGCCCCTGCTCCTTGACGCGGAGCGCGTAGTCCTCGTCTTCGAACATGCCGACCGCGTAGCGCTCGTCGAGCCCGCCCACGAGGTCGAGGAGGTCGCGCCGGAAGGCGGTGCAGAACATCGCCAGCATCCGGATCGGGATCAGCTGGCCGTCGAACTCGGCCGCCATCTGACGGGCGATCGCCCCGTACTCGGCGTAGGTCTGGTAGTCGGTGTCGACCTGCGCCTCGTTGCAGGTGCGGTTGCTGGCCGGGCCGACGAGGCCGACCCCCGGGTCGTCGAGGTGCCAGAGCAGCCGGCCGAGCCAGCCGCGGGGGACGATGGTGTCGTTGTTGAGCAGGACGAAGCGGTCCCCGGCGGCGGCGGCCAAGCCTTGGTTGTTGCCCGGGCCGAAGCCGCGGTTGCTGTCGTTCAGAATCAGGCGCACCTGCGGGAAACGCCCGGCGAGGTCCCGCAGGTACTCGACCGTGCCGTCGGTCGAGCCGTTGTCGACCGCGATCACTTCGTAGTTCGGGTAGTCGGTGTTCTCGACGATGCTCGCCAGGCACATCTTGTTGTAGGCGAGGTTGTCGTTCATCAGGACGACGATGCTCGCCAGCGGCCAGAGGGGGCGGGTCGCGAGGTCGACGGCGCGCCACTTCTCCGGCCACGTCCGCAACTCCACCAGCGGCACGATGTCGTCGCCGCGCGGGTCGCTCCGCAGCCAGCTGAGGAGGAGGTCGGCGGCCGACTCGGCGGCGAGCACGTCGGCGGCGAGGCCCGGCTCCCGCGGCTTCAGCTCGGAGGCGGTGCGCCAGCCCCAGTTGTCGCGGGTGGCATCGGCGAGCGCGTTCCACTTCGGGTTCGGCAGGTAGAGGAGGGCGGTGGCGATGTCGTGCTCGCGCCGCTGTTCCTCGAGCACCTCGGCCATCAACTCGACGTGCCCTTCGCCGATGAATGCCTCCGCCGCGAGCGGCAGCACCGTCAGGGTCGGCGGCATGGTGTCGCGGCTCGGGGCGTGCTCGGGCTTCAGCCAGAAGACGCGGTGCTCCCGCTTGGCGAACTCGACCATCAACGACCAGAGTCGTTTCGACGTCTCCGGGTCGGGCGGGGCGACGACGACGAGGTCATAGGCCGCCTGCTTGGTCGGCAGGGTGGCGCGCAGGGCGATCTCGACCGTCGCCTCCGGCAGTTCCGGCTCGCGGGCGCGCTCACGGGCGACGATGACGAGGTCGGGGGTGAGCAGCGGGTGCCGGTCGACCGGCTTGCCGCAGTTGCATCCCTCGTCGCCGTCGTCCGCCTCGGCCAACAGGGCGTCGGCGGTGGTCGGCGTCGGCTCGTTGGCCGGGTCGGTGGCGGTCGTCTCAGTCACGCAGGCGTTCCAAGTTCAGCGAGTAGTCCTCAGCCGTTCGGGTGAGGTTCGGGTTGTAGAACGGGTCGTCGTTGATGACGCGGCCCCACCGCTCCCGCATCTGGGCAACCTCGCCCGGCTCGGCGAGCAGCACCTTGGTGGCCGATTCGTAATGGTACAGCACGGCATGCGGCGTGGAGACGATCCGGTACCCCCGTTGCCGGATGCGCAGGCAGAGGTCGGCGTCGTTGAACGCCACCCGGAACGCGACCTCGTCGAGCGGGCCGACCTCCTCGACGACTGAACGGCGCAGCATGGCGCAGGCGAAGGTGACCGCGCTCCACTCGCGGACGACGTGCGGGAAGTCGAAGTAGCCGGGGTGCCCTTCCGGCAGGTGGCGGAAGGGGTGGGTGCTGCCGCCGTAGGGCCCGAAGACGACCCCGGCGTGCTGGATGGTGCGGTCGGGGTAGAGGAGGCGGGCCCCGACCGCACCGATCTCCGGTCGCTGGGCGTGCTCCAGCATCGCCTCCACCCAGTCGGGGGTGACGACGGTCATGTCGTCGTTCATGAGCACGAGGTACGGGTCGTCGACGAACGGCAGCGCGTGGTTGACGACGGCGGAGAAGTTGAACGGCTGCAGGGCGAACGGCTCGCGTCGGACCGCCGCGCCGTTGGCTGCCAGTTCGTCACAGAGGCGCGCGACATTCGGCTCGGCCGAGTTGTCGACGACGAGGATGCGGAGCGCCGGGTAGGTCGACGTCCCGAGCAGGCTCTCGAGACAAGGCCGCAGGTAATGCATCTTGCCGCCGCTCGGGATGACGATCGTGACGGGCGGCGTGCCGCGCAGCGCGTGGCGGACTCGACGGGTGCCCGGCACGAGGCCGGGCTCCACGGCGGCGTCGACTCCTCGGCGGACGAGGGCGCGGGCGACGGCGGCATCGGCCCTCGGGTCGTGGTCGGGCCGCCCGCTCGGTCCCACGACGCCTGGTGTGGGCGGAGCCGCGAGGCGCGAATGGAGAAGTCGCGGCACGTGGCGAACGCGCGGGTCGTCCGCACCGACATGGTCCGTCAGACGCAGGGCGAGGTCGTAGCGGTCGGCGGGGCCGAGGTCTCCAGTGAACCCGCCGACGCGCTGCACCGCCGCGACCCGTGCGGGCGCGAAGCCGCCGAGGTAGTCCATCGCAAGGTGCAGGTCGGGTGCCCAGTCGGGCTTGAAGAACGGGTCCCAGCGGATGCCGTCGGGGCCTGACCACGCGTCGTGGTCGACGTAGATCAAGTCGGCGCGGGGGTCGCTGGCGAACGCCTCGGCGACGCGCAGCGCGGCCAGCGGCGAAAGGCAGTCGCCGGGATCGAGGACGGCCACGACGTCGCGGGTGTTGGACGCGAGGATGGCGTTCGCGAGGTCGGAGAGGCGGCCGCCCTCCTCGACGCGATGCACCACAACACGATCATTGTCGTGTGCGACATCATCGACCGCGGTTCCTCGCCCGGCCAGCACGTGGAGTTCCCACCGTCCGTAGACCTGCTGTCGCAGCGAGTCGAGCGTCGAGGCCAGGGTGGGCGAGTCGGACCGGAGCGGCGTCAGCAGCAGGAGACGTGGGCCGTCCGCGAGGGCGTCTGCCGCCGCGCGGGCGGCGGCGAGGTCGTCCGCCGTCGGCTCGTTCAGGTCGAGCCAGCGGGGGTACTGCGCGTTGGCGCGAGGGGCGCGGCCGAAGATCGTCGTCGACGGGACCACGACGAACGGTCGGTCGATTTCGACCTGCTCGCCGTTGCCGCCGCGCACGCGGATCGTGACCGTGTGGTTGCCGGGCGGCACGTCGGAAACTGGCACGACGCCGACGAAGCCGCAGTGCTCGACGTTCGGGAACTCGGGGTAGACGCGCGGCACGTCGGGTCGCAGCATGCCGAGCCGGAGCGCGCCGCGCACCACGCCGTCGACGACGGCCTCCACCGCGACGACGCCGGCGGTCGAGAGGGCCCAGCCGCGCAGCCCGAGCGAGCCCTCGTCGACCACGGCCGGCGACCCGGGGAGCGGTCGGTCGACGAAGGCGATCAGGCGGCCGGTGGCGAGGGCGTCGCGGTCGATCTCGATCGGCACGGGCAACTCCGCCTGCTCGCCGTCGCGCCCGGTGACCCGCAGCACGACCCGCTGGGGACCCTCCAGCAGGCCCGCGGTCGGGACGCGGCCCTCGTAGCCGCAGCGAGCGGCGTCGGGGTAGGCGGGGTAGCGGCCCGAGAGGTCGACCGGGGCTGCCTCCCCGCCGTACCGGAGCGTCACCGCGTCGCCGGTGGCTGGCACGGCTTCGACCCGGGCGACGCCGCTCGGCGCGAGCGCCCAGCCGGCGAAGGTCGCCCAGTCGCCGATGACGACCGGGTAGGCGAGTCCGGGGTGGGTGCAGGAGACGAGCACCGCCGGTTCGGGCGGCGTCCTCGCGGCCGGTGAGGTGGTGTCGCTCATGCGGCCGCTACGCCATGTTGAGCGAGCAGTCCTCGCCGGCCCGGGTCAGGTTCGGGTTGTAGAAGGGGTCGTGGGCGATGACGTGACCCCAGCGGCCCCTCAGTCGGGCCACCTCGCTCGGAGAGGTGAAGGCGACCTTGGTCACCGACTCGTGGTGGTAAAGGACGGCGTGCGGCGTGTAGACGATCCGGTAGCCTGCCTCGATCACCCGCAGGCAGAAATCGACGTCGTTGAAGGCGATCGGCAGGTTGGTCTCGTCGAGGCCGCCGACCTCGGCGAAGAGCGAGGTCCGCATCATGCCGCAGGCGAAGGTGATCGCGCTCGTGTTGCGGATCGCGTTCGGGATGCCGAACCAGCCGGCGTGGTCACCGGGGAACTGCTTGAAGGCGTGGCAGGTGCCGTCGTACGGCCCGAGGATGACGCCGGCGTGCTGGATGGTGCCGTCCGGGTAGAGCAGTTTCGGGCCGACGATGCCGACCTCCGGTCGCTGGGCCTGCTCCAGCATCGTCTCGACCCAGTCGGGGGTGATCACCGTCATGTCGTCGTTGAGCAGGATGGTGTAGGGCGTCTCGACGTGGGGGATCGCCCGGTTGATCAGGGCCGAGAAGTTGAACGGCTTGAGGTCGATCGGCACCCGCCGGATACGCGGGAAGCGCGGGAAGGTGGCATCGACGACGTTGGCGACGTCGTAGCCGGTCGAGTTGTCCATGACGAGGATGTGGAGGTTCGGGTAGGTCGTCTTGCCGACGAGGTCGGCAATGCACGGTTCGAGGTACTCCAATCGGCCGCCGCTCGGCATCACGATCGTCACCGCCGGGGAGTCGTCGAGCGCGTAGCGCACCCGCCAGCGGCCGGGAGAGATGCCCGGTTCGACGGTGGCGTGCGCGCCGCGGCGGGCGAGCGCGTCGGTCAGGGCCCGCTGCTCGGCGGCGACGGTGGCCGGGTCGTGCGGGGCGGGGCCGGCGGTCGGCTCGGCTCGGCGCGAGGTGAGGATGCGGGGCACGTGCACCACTCGGCGCGGCGCGTCGGTGGCCCGCAGGGCGAGGTCGTACGCCGCCGCGCCGGTGGCGTCTTCGCGCAGGCCGCCGAGTTCGCGGGCGAGCTCGGCGCGGTAGAGAGCGAACGGGCCGAGGTAGTCGGACGAGAGGTGGAGGTCCGGCGACCAGTCGGGCTTGAAGAAGGGATCCCACTCGAGGCCTTCCTCGAGGTTGATCTTGTCCTCGTCGCCGTAGACGAGGTCGGCGTCCTGCGCTTGCTGGAGGGCGAGCGCGACCTGACCGAGCGCCGTTGGCCAAAGCATGTCGCCGCACGGCAGCAGCCCGACGAACGCGCCGCCGGCTCGCTGGAGGCCGAGATTGTGGGCCGACTCCGGCGACGCCGTGTCGGCGGTGAGCAGCACCAGCCGCGAATCGCCTTCCGCCGTCGCCTCGGCCGCGGCCCGAACGTCGCCCGGCGTTTCCGGCCCGACGACGATGATCCCCTCCCACGCGGGGTATGCCTGCGCGACGAGGGAGACGACGGTCGCCTCGAGCGCGTCGGCGGTGGTCGCGCCGACCGGGACGATGACCGAGATCGTCGGCCGGAACGGCAGGCCGTCCGTCTCGGCCCGGAGCGCGGCCACCGTCTCGGCGGTCGGGCGGTGCTTCTGGAGCCACGCCGGGAACTGGCGGTTGATCTCGGGCACCTCGCCCAGTTCGCGCTCGGAGCGGTCGATCACGAACGGGACGACGAGTTCCGAACGGAGGTCGTTGCCGGAGACGATCTCGATCCGGGCCTCGTGCTCGCCCGGCTCGAGGTCGTCGACCGGGACCACGCCGGAGAAGCCGCAGTGGTTGGCGTTCGGGAAGTCGGCGTGGGTCGCCCCGGCGTCCGGTCGCAGTGCGCCGTAGCCGAGCGCGCCGTGGGCGACGCCGTCGACCCTGCACGTCAGCTCGCGGATGCCGCGCGACGAGAGGGCCGAGCCTTGGATCCAGAGGCGGTCGCGCACGGTCGGCACCGTGCCGGCCCGCGGGTGGTCGAGACGGGCGATGATCCGGCCGGTCGCCTTGGCGGTGGCGTCGCGCTCGAACGAGGTGTTCAGCTCGGCGGCGTTTCCGTCGTTGCCGATGATCCGGATCGTGATCCCGTGCGGTCCGTCGCTGAGGGCCTCGGTCGGCACCTTGCCGCGGAAGCCGGCGCGGTCGGCGTTCTCGTAGTCGGGGAAGAGGAGCTTGACGTCGGGCCGTTCCTCGCCGTACTCAACCTCGCCCAGTTCAACGCCGTCGACGATGGTCTTCACCGCGAAGATGCCGGCCCGGGAGAGCGCCCAGCCCGAGATCGGCAGCCAGCTGCCGGTGACGACGTCCGGGGTGCGGCCCGGTTGCTCGACCCGGCCCATGATCGGGGCCGGGGCCGGCGGGGCGGGCTCGGCCGGGGCCGGCGGGGCTGGCTCGGTCGGGGCCGCGGGTGCGGACGCCACCGCCGGCGCGGCAGGTTCCGCGGTCGCTGGCTGGTCGCTCGCAACGCCGGTGGCCAGCGCGTGCTGCAGTCGGTTCTCGGCGGCGGTGGCCCGCAGTTCGGCCTCGTGCACGCGCAGGTTGAGCAGGATGTTGTTGCGCAGCAGGACCGCGATCTGCTTGGCGCGGTCGAAGAGAAGACGGTCGCCGAGGCGGTCCTGCTCGCCGACCGCGACCCCGGCCAGCAGCGGCGAGATCTGCAGCTGGATCGGGTAGCGGTGCGGGTAGGTCGCTTGGATCAGGCCGTCGGCGAGATAGTAGTCGAAGTCGTCGCGGCGGACCTTGTCGCCCCACAGCTCGACGAAGCGGTTGAGGTTCGCCCGCTGCTCCGGCGCGCCCGGGTCGCGGGTCGACGACTCGAAGTGGTAGACGATCGACTCGTGGCAGTAGTGGACCTCGCCGCCGCGCTCGCGCAGCCGGAGGCAGAAGTCGACGTCCTCCCAGCCGTTGTGGAAGGCGGCGTCGAATCCGTCGAGGGCTTGCCATGTCTCGCGGCGGACGAGGCAGCAGGCGAAGGTGACCATCTGGAAGGGGCGGGACTTCATCACCGCCGGGTGGTCGCCGGGGAAGCCGAGGTAGATGTGCTGCGGGAAGCCGTTCTGCCCGATCACCACCCCGGCGTGCTGGACGGTGTCGTTCGGGTAGAGGAGCTTCGCGCCGACGACGCCCGCCTCGGGGTGGGCGTGGGCGTAGCGGACCAGCGCGGTGAGCCAGCCGGTGCGCGGGATGGTGTCGTTGTTGAGGAAGACCATCAACGGGTGGGTCGCCGCCGCGACGCCGGCGCTGATCGCCCCGGCGAACCCCTTGCCGGGGTCGTTGCGGACGACTCGGATCCGGTCGCCGTAGCTGGCGAGGAGTTCGCCGGTGAGGTCGGTCGAACCGTCGTCGACGACGATGATCTCCCGCTCGACCCGGCGGTCCGGCTCGTTCAGGAGCGCGTTGAGGCAGGTCCGGGTCAGCGTCGCCTTGTTGTGGACCGGGATCACGATCGACGCCGCCAGTGCGGCGGTCGGCGCTTCGGCGGCCGTGCCGCTCGCTTGGCTCTCGGGCGTCATCGGTCGCAGGTGCTCCCGTCCCCGGCTAGTCGCCGAGGGTGTCGAACCGGAAGTTCTCGGACCGCTCGTCCGCGGTCCAGGCCGCCATCGTCAGTCCGTTGCGGTCCTTGTCGGTGACCAGCTCGGTCGAGCGGGCGATGGCGAGGAAGGTGTCGCGCAGGGCGGGGTCGCAGAGCGACCAGTCGATGTCGTCCGCGAACGGGGAGATGCCCGCCTCGCAGCCGGGGCTGTACTCGCCGGAGCAGAAGTACTCGATCACCGTGTCGGCGGGGAAGGCGTTGCCGTGGGCGAATCCCGGCGGCACCCAGATCCACTCGCCGGTCGTCTCGTCGCCGGCGACCGGCATGTCGTAGGCGATCGCCTTGCCGTAGGTCGGCGACCCCTTCCGGATGTCGAGCACGAGGTCGACCATGTGGCCGCGGATGGTGCGGACCAGTTTCCCCATGTACGGGTTCCACTGGAAGTGCATGCCGCGGATCGTTCCCTGCCGCGAGAAGCTCTCGTTCGCCTGCAGCCAGCGGACGCCGTGCAGGAAGGGGGTCTGTTCCCCCTCGAAGTCGCTCTGCCGGAACTGCTCGGTGAAGTAGCCCCGGTGGTCGACGAAGCGCTGGTAGCGGATCGTCTTCACCGCCGGGATCGCCAGCGCCGAGACCTCGACGATCTTCACGTGCTCGTCCTCGATGCGCGCCGCGCGGCGGCGGGTCGGCCCGGTCGTTCCGCGCCGGCCCGCCGCGGCAGCAGCGGTCCTAGCCTCGCAGGCCCTTCGCCGTCAGGTAGTGCTCGAGCGCGTCCTGCCACGGCCGCATCGGCGCGACGCCGGTGCCGGGCAGGCGCTCGCTCGCCATCGCCGAGTAGGGGGGGCGCTTGGCCCGCCGCCCGAGCTGGGTCGAGACGGTCGGCTCGACCTCGACCGCGATGCCGGCGAGGTCAACCGTGGCCTTGGCGAACTCCCACCACGAGCACTCGCCGGCGTTGGTCAGGTGGAACAAGCCGGTCGCGTCGCCGCGCATCAGCGCGACGGTCGTCTCGGCGAGGTCGTGGGTGTAGGTCGGGGAGAGGGCCTGGTCGGTGACGACCTTCAGCTTCCCCTCGCTCTTCGCCTTGTTGACCATCAGCTCCGGGAAGGTCCACCCCTTGCGGCTGGTGGCGGTGCCGTAGAGGCCGGCGGAGCGGACGACGATGTGGCGCGGGTTGCGCTGGGCGACCAGCTGCTCCCCGGCCCACTTGGAGACGCCGTAGACGTTGAGCGGGTCGACCGGGTCCGACTCGAGGTGCGGGGTGTTCCGCGCCCGCCCCTCGCCGCCGTAGACGTAGTCGGTCGAGTAGAAGACGACGCCGGCCCCGAGGTCGGCGGCGGCGCGGGCGACGTTCGCCGCGCCGGTGGCGTTGACCGCGAACGACTGGGTCGGGTTCAGCTCGCAGTCGTCGACGCGGTGGAAGGCGGCGGTGTTGACCACCCAGTCGGGTTTCAGGGCCCGCAGGGTCTCGACCACGCCGACGCCGTCGGTGACGTCGAACTCTTGGTGCGAGAGGGAGACGGCCTCGTCGCCGAGAATCCGCAGCAGGTCCTGGCCGAGCTGGCCGGTGCCGCCGATGACGACCGTCCTCATGCGGGCACCCCGCCGAGCACGGTGTCCTTCAGCCAGCGGATGTTGAAGAAGCGAGGGTCGTTCTCCGGGTCGGGGCCGAAGTCGCCCCGCTCCAGCGCGTCCCACATCGCGATCACCGCCTCGGCGGTGCCGCGGTCGGGGCTGAAGCCGAGCGTGTCGGCGATCTTCTGGCCGCTGACGAAGTAGGAGCGGGCGGCGGAGTTGCCGGTGCGGTCGCGCTTGACGGCGACCTCGACCCCGTACTTCTGCTCGATCACCTCGGCCACCCAGTGGGCGAGCTCCAGCACCCGGTAGTTCTTGTGGACGACGTTGAAGGCCTCGCCCCGGATCTTCTCGCTGGGCGCGCTGAGGAGGTGGATGTAGCAGTCGGCGGCGTCGCGGATGTGCAGCAGCGGCCGCCACGCCTCGCCGTGGCCGTGGACGGTCAGCCGCCGCCGCTTCCAGGCATGGAGGGTGAAGACGTTGACCACGAGGTCGAAGCGCATCCGCGGCGAGAGGCCGAAGAGTGTTCCCTTGCGCAGCATCACCGGCACGAAGTTGGGGTTCTTGTCGGCGATCTTCAGCAGTTCGACCTCGGCCAGCCGCTTGGTCTTGCTGTAGTTCGCGGTCGGCGCGATCGGCATGTCCTCGGTCATCACCCGCACGTTCGCCTCGTCGGCGGTGGTCGGCGAGTAGTAGACCGAGCAGGTCGAGGCGAAGAGGTAGCGGATCTCGCGGTCCTCGCGCTTCGACTTGTCGGCAGCGAGCTGGGCGAGCTGCCGGGTGGCGTAGACGTTGCTCTCGTTGTTGAGGTCCGGCGCGAAGTCCGAGGTCGGGTCGTTCGAGAGGCCCGCGAGGTGGATGACCGCGTCGACGTCCTTCAGCCACGACGCCTCGGGGTTCCGCAGGTCCCCCTGAATGAGCTGCAGCCGGTCGTTCGGCGCGAACGAGTCGCCGAACCACATGGTGTCGACGACCCGGACCTCGTTGCCGAGCCCGAGCAGTTCGCGCACCAGCACGCTGCCGACGTACCCCGTTCCCCCTGTCACCAGAATCATGCGTTCCGCCTCCCCTGACTGCCCCGCACCCGCGTGCAGGGCCGTGCTGGCGCGATCGCGGCGCGGTGCCGGGTCACGCAGACGCGACCGGGGCCGAGGCCCGCAGGTCGTAGATCGTGCACAACCCCTGCTCCTGGGCGACCGCGGGGTAATGGGCGGCCAGGTAGCGCGCGATCGTCGGGTTCCGTGACAACCAAATCTGGGCCGGGCTCGGGACGACGAGGAACTCGGCCCCGGCCGCCCGCTGGTGCTCCAACTGGGCGATCGCCACGGTGCTGTCAACCGAAGTGTAGTCCGCGCCGGCGTGGTTGTCCGATTTCGGGTACGACGCCGCTGGCCGGCCGCCGAGTTCGAGCATCGCGTCGTCCCCGTAGTCGGCGACGAGGAGCCGGGCGTCGGCCGGCACCTGGCGCTCGACGAAGGCGCGGACGGCGTCGAGCATCTTCCGGTAGAAGATGGCGGCCGGCGCGCCGGGCGCGAAGCGGGCGAGCGCGCCGCCGAGTGTGGCGATCACCTCGCTGTCGCGGCTGATCAACTGGTCCTCGACCCCGGCGAGCATCTGCCGCAGTTCGGTCTCGTAGCGCTCGTGCATCGCCACCGCGGCGTTGGCCTCGTCCAGTTCGGCGGTGCGCCGGGTCAGGTCGTCCCGCAGCACGCGGACGTCGCGCAGCAAGCGCTGGTAGGTGGTGTCGAGGTCGACCAGCCGGCGGTCGCGCTCGGCCACCCGCGACTCCAGCTCGACCTGCGCCGCCTGGTGGGTGGTGATCGCCTGCTCCAGTTCGGCCACGCGCTCCTGCCGGCCGCGCAGCGAGTCGCGGTGCTCGTCGAGCTCGATCTGGAGCAGTTGCAGTTCCAGCGCGGCCCGGCCGGTCTCGTCGGGACCGTGGCGGAACGCCCCGGGGGCGACCACCCAGCGGGGCCGGTCGCGGCCGGCGCGGACGAGCGCGAGATGGGCGCGCAGCCGCTCGGGGTCGGCGTCGCCGACCGGGTCGGCGGGGTCCGTCCAGCCGGCCAGCGCGCAAAGTTCCCGGTAGAGGGCGACGACCGCCTCCGGCACGCTGGCGTCGAGGAGGTCGGCGGTGGTCAGCCGGTGGTGCTTGAGGTCGGCCTCGGGCGGCGCGACGCGGGTGGCGAGATCGTCGGGGACCGGCAGGCCGACGCCGTCGAGCAGGCGGCGGGCCTCCGCCTCGGGCCGCTGGAAGTGGGCGTCGAAGTGGGTGACGACGAGGCGGCCGGGTTCGGTGCCCTCGACCACCCGGGCGGCGTGCTCGTGCCAGAGGGCGAGGCCGAGCGGGACGGAGAAGCCGTTGCGGCGACGCAGCGAGAGGGCGACCTCGAGCGGGTTGCGGACGACCAGCACCACGGTCAGCGGGCCGGCGACCGTCTGCCAGAACGGCAGGGTCAGGCAGTTGCGGGGGTCCTTCCAGCCCCACGGCTCCAGTCCGGCGAACTCGGCGACCAGCTTGCTCGCCTGGTCGCGGAAGGCGGCCAGAGCCGGGTCGGACCAGTCCTGGTCGATCGGGGGCGGGAAGTCCCAGCCGGCGTCGCAGGCGGCGAGCAGTTCCTCGTTCAGGGTGACGAAGTCGAGGTGCTCGTGGAACCCCTCCGGGTTCTCCTCGGCGGCGGGCATCATCCGGTCGTCGGGACCGAGGTTGAGACCGGCCTCGCGCAGGACGCCGGCCACCATCGAGGTGCCGGAACGATGCATGCCGGTGATGCAGACGGGCATGGTCCCCCGTGCTTCCGTGAGTGCGCCCGGTCTCAGCCGTGAGCCAGCCGCTCGAGTTCGTCGACGATGCGCTCCTCGCCGCCGAACGACAGCGACGGGGCCGGCGAGACGACACTCGCCAGTTCGGCCAGGATCGCGTCCCAGAGTCGGTCGGGCGAGAGCTCCGCGGGGGGGACCACCGTCACCAGGCCGCGGTCGCGGAACCGCTCGGCCCGCAAGACCTGTTCCTCGGGACCGGGCAGGCGTGGCACCACCACGGCCCGCTTCCCGATGAACGCGGCCTCGCTCATCGCATTGTAGCCCGCCATCGAGACCACGACATCGGCCGCCCGCAGGGCACCGAGCAAGTCGGGGTCGAACGCGGCGAGCACCACGTCGGGACGGTCGGCCACCAGCGCTTCCAGCGCGGCCCGCTCGTCGTCCGGCAGCAAGGGGCCGGCGACGATGTACGAGCGGAGGCCGGGCGGTGCGTGGCGGTCGAGGCCGCGGACGTAGGCGTCCAGCACGGGGCCGCCGTCCGCGCCGCCGCCGACCGTGACCACCGCGAGCGGCGCGCTGCCCGCCCCGAGCTCGCCCCGGACCTGATCCGGCGTGCGGGCGGGCGGCGACGGCGTCAGGTAGCCGCAGAAGCGGGTGCGGGCGGCGGCGTCGGGCGGCAGGTCGTACTCGACGATCGGGTCGAAGACCTGCTGGTCGCCGTAGACGAGGATGCGGTCGTAGAAGCCGGCCAGGAGCGGGTACACCCCTTCGTTCTGCCAGATCGTGCGGGTCTGGTCGCGGCCGAAGGTGATGTCGCGCATCAGGAGCGCGAAGCGCGAGCTCGGGCGTTCGCGCCTGAGCCAGCTGAGCGACGGGGCGAACTCGCGGAAGAGGCCCGCCGGCGCGTGGTCGACCACGACGAGTTCGGGGACGAAGGTGCGGACGGTGGCGAGCGCGATCTCCGCCCGGGCGGCCATGGCCGGGCCGTAGGGGGGCGGGCCGACCGGCGGCAACGGGGTGTCGCGCCAGAGGTCGTGCTTCGGCACCGCCGGCATCTTCACGAAGTCGAGGTTGGTCGGCAGGCCGTAGGCGCTCACTTGCAGCGAGCCGGTGAGGAGGACGACGGCGTCCTCCGGCCGGCGTCGCGCCAGCGCGTTGGCGATGCCGAGGGTGATGCGGAGATGGCCCAGCCCGGTGCCGTCGTGGCTGTAGAGCAGCACGCGGCGGCGGCACGGCTCGGCGGGCGACTTGGTGGTCGGCGTCGGGGTGATGGCTGGCGGCTCCTGAGTCTCGCGGACGGAGCGGGGCGGGCGACGGCAACGCAACGCGGAGGGCGGCGAACCGCCCTCCGCGTCTCAGAGGCTTTGTCGAGCCGGGCCGGAACCCGGGTCGCTCAACCTAGCTGACGAAGGCCAGGTTGTAGTTGCCGCCCGAGGCATCCGAGATCGCCGTGCCGCCGCTCGCGCCAACGCCGAGACCGGTGTTGTTCGAGACCATGCCGCCGTCGACCGAGACCGGGCCGTAGGTGTTGCCAACGCCGATGGCGTTGCCAACGCTGCCGCCGCTGTTGATGTCGCCGAGCGACACCGCGCCGCCGTTCGAACCGGCCGAGGCGACGCCGCCGTTGCCGGCCGAGGCGGTGTACTGGGCGAAGAGCTCGTCGCTCATGACTGAATCCCTCCCTGCACGCTGCCCGGCGCGGGCAGTGCGATCTCCCGACCCCAAAAACCCCGGAACGGACGCTTGCCACGAGCCGTCCCGTTGTCTAGGACAGAAGGTACCAGAGACCGACAGGGAGTGTCAATCGCCACTACGTCGCGACCGGACGGCTGGATTCTTCGCCGCCGTCCGGTCTAGTCCGTTGGTCCCGGTCGCCAGTGTCGAAGGGGAAGCGACCGGCGCGGGCCAGCCGGAGCAGGTGGTGCCCGGCGGCGCGGATTCGCTCGTCCAGTCGCGGGTCGAGCGCCCGCAGGCCGGAGGCGTCCAGCTCGTCCTCGTCGACGAGGACCGGCTCGCCGCCGGGGAGCATCACCACGTCGAGGTAGAGATCGTGCCAGACGACGCTCGGCGGGTGGTGGCGCGGGTCGATGATGGTCGGGTGGGTGACGTTGGCGTACCAGCCGCGCAGCGCGCCGTCCGGGGCGAAGACGGCGAAGACGTCGTAGGGGTGCTCGGGCGAGAAGTACTCGACCAGACGATCCCCCGGGTGGAAGGCCAGCCCGTGCGTCTCGATCACCTTGAAGGTCCATCGGGCCTCGAGGGCGAGCCACGGCGCGGGCGCGCCGACGTCGACCACGGTTGCGGCGTAGGTGGTCACCGCCTCGCCGGCGGGATTCAGCTTGGTGACCGTGACCGCCGTCCCCGGCGGCAGCGACGTCAACGGCGCGCCGCTGGCGAGCGGGCTCGGCGGGAAGGAGGACGGGTCGAGCGGGACGGTCATGCCGAGGCGGGCGTCCCGCCGCGCACGAGGGCCAGAACCTCGGCCGTGCGCTGGCGCATGGTCGCCTCGTCGTCGGCCTCGAGGTTGAGCCGCAGCAGCGGCTGGGTGTTCGAGGAGCGGAGGTTGAACCACCAGTCGGGGAACTGGACGGTGGCCCCGTCGAGATGGTCGATCTCCGCCCCGAGCGCCGCGTAGTGCTTCTCGACGGCGGCCACGGTCGCGGCCGGGTCGGCGACGTGGGAGTTGATCTCCCCGGAGCGGAAGCGGTGGTCGACGCTGGCGACGATCTCGGAGAGCGGCTTGCCCGCGTCGGAGATCACCTCGAGCATGGTCAGCAGGGCCAGCATCCCGGAGTCGGCGTACCAGAGGTCGCGGAAGTAGAAGTGGCCGGAGTGCTCGCCGCCGAAGACCGCGTCCTCCTTGCGCATCGTCGCCTTGATGTAGGAGTGGCCGACGCGGGAGCGGATCGGGCGGCCGCCGAGGCGGGTGATCAGTTCCGGCACCGAGCGGGAGCAGATCAGGTTGTAGACGATGGCCGCGCCCGGGTGTCGGGTCAGCATCCGCTGGGCGACCATCGCCACGATCATGTCGCCGCCGATGAAGTTGCCCTTCTCGTCGATCAGGAAGACGCGGTCGGCGTCGCCGTCGAACGCCGCGCCGAGGTCGCAACCCTGCTCGACCACCGTCTTCTGGAGGTCGGCGACGTTCTGCGGCTCGATCGGGTTCGCCTCGTGGTTCGGGAAGGTGCCGTCGAGTTCGAAGAAGAGCGGCACCACCTCGACCGGCAGCTTGGCGAAGACCTTCGGCACGGTCAGGCCGGCCATGCCGTTGCCGGCGTCGACCGCGATCTTGAGCGGCTTGATCGTCGGCACGTCGACGAGGCCGAGCATCCCTTCGGCGTAGGCGTCGATCACGTCCCGACGGTGGAGAGAGCCGCGGTCGCTCTTGGTTGCCTCGGGCGGCAGCTTGTCGTCGATGATCAGGTCGCGCATGGTGCCGAGGCCGGTGTCGAGGGAGATCGGCTTCGCCTCCTCCCGGCAGAACTTCAGCCCGTTGTACTGCGGCGGGTTGTGGGAGGCGGTGATCATCACGCCGGCCGGGTAGCCGAACTTGCCGACCGTGAAGTAGAGCGCGTCGGTCGAGACGAGGCCGACGTCGACCACGTCCGCACCGCCGTCGCGGATGCCCTCGATCAGGGCGGCGGCGATGGCCGGGCTGGAGACGCGCATGTCGCGGCCGACGGCCACTTCCTCCGGGTGGAGGACGGCGGCCACGCTGCGCCCGATCAGGCGGGCGGTCTCCGGGTTCAGCTCCTCGGGGACGATGCCGCGGACGTCGTAGGCCTTGAACAGCGCCTGCAGGCGGGCGTCGTCGGCTGTTCGGTCGCGGGATGCATCCACGGGGTTCCCCCTCTCGTCGCTCGGGACGCGCCCGGTCGCCGAACCGGGCACGTCGGAATCGTGGCACGCACCGGGGGGGAGGGCAAGGCGGCACGTTGCCACCGCTGCGGGTGACTCGGCTGACGGCGATCGGTATCGGTCGCGGAGCGGCCGCGCAACGGCAACCCGGAGGGCCGGGGGAGGGCTTGGCCCCTCCCCTTGTTCAGTTCCCCCCTTTCCCGCCGCGGCGGCTGACACGGGTAGGTATTCAAGGGATAGCGGTATCCGGGTCGCGCGGCCGGGTCCTCCGGAACCGCCCTCACCCCCCAGCCCCCTCTCCCGCCGCCGCGGGAGAGGGGGAGCAGATGAATCAGGGGAGGGCCAAGCCCTC
>JBDHWC010000014.1:0-40650 GCA_039809985.1 Thermomicrobiales bacterium
CGGGGATGTTTGGTTTCGACAGGGTCGTAGGTCAGTCAGTTGCGTGCCGAGGCGCCCGAGGCCTCGCAAAAACGGGCACCCAAGAGCTGCGAACCAGCCTCTTGCTCTCGCTGCCTAAGTCACTGACCTCTAGGTAGCGCGTCCGTCCGGTCCACCCCCTTCCGGGGCCGGGTACGGGCGTCACCAAGGAAGGGTGCGACGATCTAGTCCGCCGGGGCGCAATCGTCAAAGGCAGTCCGGCTCACCGCCAGCGGAGCCTGTCGATGGGCGACGCGGGCGGCACGCAAATCATCGACTACGCACGTAGGACACTGGCGGCTCGCGGGTCTGGACGGGGGTTCGACTCCCCCCATCTCCACCGGAACAGGAACTCCCCCGCCTTCGCGGGGGAGTTCTCTTTCGTTCGACCGCGCCTCGGACGCCATGCGCCCGACCTTCCCCGTTCACCGCGCCTCGAACGGCCCCCTCGCCAGCACCTCGCCGTCGCGCATCATCACCTTGCCGCGAGCCAGCACCGTGCGCGGCCGCAGGTCGTCGTCCCACGCCACCAGATCGGCGTCGGCACCGGCGGCGACGCAGCCTTTCTTCCCTTCCAGCCGAAGCATCCTGGCCGGCGTGGCCGTCACCGGCAGCAGCACCTGCTCGAACGGGAGTCCACACTCTCGCACCGCCGATCGCCACTCGTCGGTCAGGAAGTCGACGCTGGCCAGGAACAAGCCGACCTGCCGCCGCTGCTCGTCCCGCACCGGCATCGAGACGTTCCCGTCCGACGTGAACGTGATCCGCTCGATCGGCACTCCGAGCCGCAGGAGATTGGACAGCGCGTCCGGGATCCGCAGCCCGGTGCCGCTGCCGCCCCGCCGCGACATGATCGCGGTCAGGTCGATGGTCCCGCCCATCTCGACGAAGCGCACGGCCGGCACCATGTGGTCCGGGTCCGACCGGTTGATGTGTGTCGGGTAGAAGGCCGACGCCGGCAGTCCAGTCCGCTCGATCAGCCCGAAGAGCGGGTCGAGGCTCGACGCCCGCTCCCCGACGTGCAAGTGGACGAGGGCCGCCTTGCCGGCGAGGTTGCCGCCGTGCACGCCCTCGACGGCGACCCGCGCCATCTCCTCCTCGGTGTTGAAGGCCATCGCCTCGGAGATCGCGAACTTCACCCCGACGCAGGAATCGACGTACATGATGTCGCGGCGCACCGCCCCGGTCAGCGTCGCCGGCGGCAGGAAGAACGATCCGGTGTAGAAGAACGTGGTCAGGCCGCCCGCCCGCAGTTCGCGACTCTTCATGAACAGGTCGCTCAGGTTGCGGGAGTCGTAGTCCGCACCGAGCACGCCGACGGCGGTCGTGATCCCCGCCCGCACCAGATCGCCCAGCTCGATGTCGGTGCTGCGGCCGAGCGGCCCCTCGTAGTCGCCGCCGCCGAGCGGGTGGTAGTGGCCGTCGACCAGACCGGGCGTCAGCGTCAAGCCGCGCAGGTCGATCGTCTCGACCTCGTGCCCGGCAGCCGCGAGCCCCGCCCCGGCCTCCTTGCCGATGTCCACGATCCGGTCGTCGAGCACCAGCACGCCGACCCGCCCGAGCGGCGTCGGGGCATAGACCTCGGCGTTGGCGAGCAGCGTGAACTTCATCGGGTCGGGCCCCTTCCCACGTCGTGCCGGACTGCGCCGCGCATGCTGCCCGATCCGCTCCCGGCTCAGTCGGTCCGCGTCCGATCTCCCGTTCCGAGGCCGGCGCGCTGACCGACCCAGCGCGCCGGCACACGTCCCCCGCGCCCGTTCTCAGCCCTCGCGGTCGATCTCGATCCGGCCCGTCAGCGTCCGGTGCACCGGGCACCGGGCCGCGATCTCCAGCAGGCGCGTTCGCTGATCCTCCTCCAACGGCCCGGCAAGGTCGACCGCGTAGGTGATGCGGTCGATCCGCCGACCTGCTGGCAGGTCGTCCTCCGGCAGGGCGTCGCGCCGGCCGTGGCGCACGCGCACCTCAACGCCTTCCAACGGCCAAGCCTTCCGCCGAGCGTAGAGTTCCAAGGTCATCACGATGCAACTGGCCAGCGAGGCGAGCAGCAACTCGTAAGGGCCGGGGCCAAGGTCGTCGCCGCCGACCGCGACCGGCTCGTCGGCGATCAACTGGTGCACGCCTGTGTCGACCACCACGGCTAGCGGGCGGCCCGGTTCGTTCCGCGCGGTCACCTCGGCCATAGCCGCCTCCCTACCAGCCGGAACGGCCGCGCACCCGGCCCGGGTCGCGACCGCTCGCCAGCGCCGGCCGGAAGAGCCAGCGCGTCACCGGCTCCCCGCCGGCCAGATGGCCGACGACGATGTCGTGGATCGCCTCCGGCGTCAGTTCGTTGTAGAACCACGGGCCGGGGTAGACGTTCATCGACGGACCGTAGTCGCAGCGGTTGCGGCAGCCGGTCTCGATCACCTCGACCTTGTCCGCGATCCCGGCCCGCTCCAACTCCTCGCGCAACACCGGCAGCAACGCGCGGCTGCCGCGCAGGGTGCAATTCGGCCCGAAGCAGAGATGGACACGGAACTCCGCGTCGAACGTGCCCATCCGCGCCCCGGCCTAGTCGGCCGCCCCGGCGAGGCGCGACGCCTGCGCGGCGACCGCAGCCCGGATCAGCTCGTAGTCGGCCTCGCCGATCTCGTGCACGTTCCCTTGGAACGCGAGCGTCCAGTTGTTCGCCGGCCACTTGGCAACGTAGGTCATCTGCCGGGCCACCGGCTCGGCCGGCACCCAGTCGCCCTCGGGCAGGACGACGTCCGGCGAGATCCTGACCCGGAACGGGTAGTCCTCCGCAGCCCGCTTCGGATCGACGCTGGCCCAGATGCGCTCGTGGCTCTCGAAGTACGGCGACTCGACGGTGACGATCCCGCCGAACGCCTTGACCCCGGTCAGGTAGTAGACGAGCTTGTCGCCCGGCTGCATCCGCTCGGCCTTCTTCCGGTGCCGCGACTTGATCCCCTGCACCGTGAATCCGAGTTCGGCAGACTTCTCGAAGTTGTCCACCGAGCCGACGATGATCCAGTGCCCGTGCTCTGCCAACGCGCTCACCTCGTTCCTGCCTGCGGAGCGGGTCCGGCGGGGTAGCCCAAGGATAGCCTACCGAGGCAGCCCCGCTTGCCCGGCCCCCGGACCCGTCCGATACTTCCGGCAACGACGGCGACGACCCCGCGAGCGTGCAGGACGACAATGGACCGCACCCGGCTGGTTGAGCAACTCGAGCGCATCTGCGGCGCCGGCGGCGTCTTCCACGAGCCGTCGGACCTGCTCGTCTACGAGTACGACGGCAGCGTCGAGGGCGCGGTCGACATCCAGATGCCGGTCGCGGTCGCGCTGCCGACCTCCACCGAGCAAGTGGCGGCCATCGTCCGTCTGGCGCACGCCGCCGGCGTGCCGGTCACCGCCCGCGGGGCGGGCACCGGGCTCAGCGGCGGGGCGGTGGCGCAGGCGGGCGGCATCGTCGTCGCCATGACCCGGATGACCCGGGTGATCGAGATCGACCGCACCGACCGCACCGCGCTGGTTGAGCCGGGCGTCGTCAACCTCGAACTCTCGGAGACGACCGGGCCGCTCGGCTACTTCTTCGCCCCCGACCCCTCCAGCCAGCGGGCCTGCACCATCGGTGGCAACGTCGCTGAGAACTCCGGCGGCCCCCACTGCCTCAAGTACGGCGTCACCACCAACCACATCCTCGGCCTCGAGGTGGTCCTCCCCGACGGCAGCGTGGTCTGGACCGGCGAGCGCGTCGCCGGCGCGCCCGGCTACGACCTGACCGGGGCGATGGTCGGCTCCGAGGGGATGCTCGGCATCGTGACCAAGGCGCTGGTGCGCCTGACGCCGAACCCGGAGGCGACGCTCGTCCAGCTCGCCGCCTTCCGCGATATCGAGAGCGCCTCGCAGGCCACCTCGCGGATCATCGCCGCCGGCATCCTGCCCGCTGCGCTCGAGATGATGGACAACCTGACGATCCAGGCGGTCGAGCCCGCCTACCACGCCGGCTACCCGATGGACGCCGGCGCGGTCCTCCTGATCGAGACCGACGGCCTGACCGAGGAGGTCGACGCCATCGGCGACGAGATCACCGAGATCTGCCGCCAGCACGCCGCCTCCGAAGTTCGTTCCGCCACCGAGCAGGCCGAGCGCGACCTCCTCTGGAAGGGGCGGAAGATGGCGCTCGCGGCGATGGGCCGCCTCTCCCCGAACTACTACCTGCACGACACCGTCGTGCCGCGCTCCAAGCTGCCGGCGACGCTCGCCCGGGTCGAGCAGATCTCGGCCGACCACCGCTTGCCGATCGCCAACGTCTTCCACGCCGGCGACGGCAACCTCCACCCGCTGATGCTCTTCGACCGCCGCAAGCCGGGCGACGTCGAGCGGGTGCTGGAGGCGAGCAAGGAGATCATCACCTACTGCGTCGAGGTGGGCGGCGCGCTCTCCGGGGAGCACGGCATCGGCACCGAGAAGCGCGACTACATGACCCTCGTCTACACCGGCGAGGACCTCGCGGCGATGGCCGGCCTGAAGAACGCCTTCGACCCGGCCAGCCGCTTCAATCCCGGCAAGGTCTTCCCGAAGGGGTACATGTGCGGCGAGGTCCGCGCCCTCCGCGCGCAGGCGATGGCACAGAAATATGGCATTCACCCCATCTAGCCCGCTGACCGTCGACGGCGTTCCTGTCGCCGACGTGGTCGCCCCCGAGTCGGCGGAGCACGCCGCCGCGCTGCTCCGCGAGGCCGCCGATCGCGGCCACGGCGTGGTCCCGACCGGCCGCGGCACCCAGTTGGCCCTCGGCAACCCGCCGCGTCGGGCCGACCTCGCGGTCAGCACCGCCAACCTCGGCGGCATCCTCGACTACGAGCCAACCGACCTCGTCCTCTCGGTCGGGGCCGGGGCGCGACTCGGCGACGTGCAGGCGGTCCTCGGCGAGCATGGGCAGTGGCTGCCGATCGACCCGCCGGGCGGCGACGACGCCACCATCGGCGGCCTGATCGCGACCGCGCTGACCGGGCCGCGCCGGCTCGCGTCCGGCTCCCTGCGCGACCTCCTGATCGGCATCACCGTCGCCCACGCCACCGGCACGGTGAGCAAGGCCGGCGGCATGGTGGTCAAGAACGTCTCCGGCTTCGACATGCCCCGCCTCTACCACGGATCGCTCGGCACGCTCGGGGTCGTCGTCTCGGCCAACTTCAAGGTGCTGCCGCGCTCCCGCGCCGAGCGAACCGTCGTCAGCCGCCACCCCGACCTCCACGGTGCGCTCGCCGCCGCCGAGCGGATGCGCGAAAGTCGCGTGCCCGCCACCGGCCTCGAGGTGGCCACGGACGGCACCGGCGCTCGCGCCGCGGTCCGCATCGAAGCGCGCGACTCGACCCTGCCGCCGCTGGTGACCGAGACCGAACGACTCTGCGGCGGCGACCAGGAAACGCTCGCCACCGAGGCCAGCCGCGCCTGGTGGGCCGCCGAGGCCGAGCCGTTCCGGCTCAGCGGCGCGGGCGACGACGTGATCGTCCGCTGCACCGCCCGTCCGCGCGACGCCGCGGAGATGGTCCGCTCCGTCCTCTCCGCGCTCGGGCCGCTCGAGGTGGAAGTCCGGCGACTGGCCGCGTCGCCCGCCGTGGGCGAGGCAACCTTGCGACTCGCCTTGGCAGGCGGATCGTCCGCCGCGCTGGCCGCTGTGCAGGCCGCACTGCTCGGCGTGGCACGCCACGTCACGATCCTCGCCGCGCCGGCCGCGGCCAAAGCCGACATCGACGTCTGGGGGCCGCTGCCCGAGGGCCACGCCGTGATGGCGTCCCTCAAGGCGCAGTTCGACCCGGACAACGTCCTGAACCCCGGCCGATTCGCCGGGCGCTTGTGAGAGGAGGTCGCCCGGCATGGCCGAAGCGTCCGTCCAAGAAGCCAATCTGCTCCGCCTCGGCGGGTTCTCCGGCCCCGACATGCCGGAGGACGACCTGCTGCGGGCCTGCGTCCACTGCGGGATGTGCCTCCCCTCCTGCCCCACCTACCGGCTGACCGGGCAGGAGATGTCGTCGCCGCGCGGACGCCTCTGGCTGATGCGCGCGGTCGCCGACGACCGCATGGACCTGCTCGACCCGCTTTTCGACGAGCAGATGTACCAATGCCTCAACTGCCGCGCCTGCGAGGCCGTCTGCCCGTCCGGCGTCCAGTACGGGCCGCTGGTCGAGGCCTCCCGGGCCCAGCTCGAACTGCACCGGCCGGCCCGGCCCGCGCCGGAGCAGGCGGCCCGCGCGGTGGCGATGGAATGGCTCTTCGCCGACGCGCCGCGGATGCGGGCCGCCGTCGGGGCCATCCGCCTCTACCAGAAGACCGGTCTGCAGCAGGCGGTCCGCGCCAGCGGCGTGCTCGACCTGATGGAGATGTCGGACATGGAGGCGATGCTGCCGCCGGTCTCCCGCAAGTCGCTGATCCCCGGCGACGAGCGCTGGGAAGCCGATTCGAACGGACGCCGGCCCGCCCGCCGGGCGCACCTCTTCAACGGCTGCGTGATGGGCACCGTCTTCGCCAACACGAACCGGGCGGCCGCCCGCGTCGTCGCCCGCAACGGCACCGACATCGACGTCCCCGTCGGCCAGCAATGCTGCGGTGCGTTGCAGGTCCACGCCGGGATGATGGAGTCGGCTCGGGCGCTCGCCCGCAAGAACATCGAAGCCTTCGAGCGCTTCGGCGACGAGCCGATCATCCTCACCGCCGCCGGCTGCGGCGCCGCGCTGAAGGAGTACGGCCACCTGTTGAAGGACGACCCGGACTACGCCGAGCGGTCGAAGGCGTTCAGCGCCCGGGTCAAGGACTTCTCCGAGTACCTCGCCGAGGGCGACCTCGTGCCGCCCCCGGTCGCCGTCCGAAAGACCGTCACCTACCAGGAGCCGTGCCACCTCGCGCACGCCCAGCGGATCACCGCCCAGCCGCGCAAGCTGCTGAGGCAAGTCCGCGGCCTCAACCTCGTGGAGATGAAGGAGTCGTCCCTCTGCTGCGGCAGTGCCGGCATCTACAACCTGATCCGGAAGACGATGGCCGACGAGCTGGGCGACCGCAAGGCCCACCACGTGATGGAGACCGACGCGGTCGAGGTGGTCACCGCCAACCCCGGCTGCCACATGCAGTTGCGCGCCTCGCTCTCCCGCAACGGCGGCGGCGCGCGTGTCCGCCACATCGCCGAGCTGCTCGACGAGGCGTACGGCGGCGCGAAGACGAAGCGCTCCCTCGTCGGCCGCGACGCCCGATCGTGACCACCGACCCGCCCGTCGGGACGCTCACCGGCCACGAGGTCATCGCCCTCCTCGGCCTGCGACCGCTGGTCGGCGAGGGAGGCTACTTCGCCGAGACGCTCCGCAGCGGGCATCTGCCCGCCGAGACGCTCCCCGACCACCCGGCCGACCGCTCGGCCAAGACCGCGATCTACTACCTGCTGACCTGGGACACCGTCTCAGCCATGCACCGCTTGCCCGGCCCCGAGCTGTTCCACCACTACGCCGGCGACAGCGTGCAGCAACTCCAGCTCGCCCCGGACGGCACCGGCCGCGTCGTCCGCCTCGGGAGCGACCTGCGGGCCGGGGAACGACCGCAGCAACTCGTCCCCGCCGGCCACTGGCAAGGCGCACGACTCGTTCCCGGCGGCCGCCACGGGTTCGCGCTGATGGGCACCACAATGTCGCCCGGCTTCGACCCCGCCGACTGGGTCGGCGGCGACCGCCGCTCGTTGTCGGCCGCCTATCCGGACTTCGCCGAGGAGATCGCCCGGCTCACCCCGGACGACACGGGCATCTAAGCGCTGGACGAACCGGGGCCGCCTGCGGTAGCCTGCCGCACAGGGTGCTTGACAGGCGGGAGGAGGTTGTATAGATTCTTGGTCAACAACTGAAGAGAGCTGCCTTATCAAGAGAGGTGGAGGGTTCGGCCCTGTGAAGCCCGGCAGCCTGCGCCACGCGCGCAAGGTGCCAATTCCGGCAGAGCGATCTGCGAGATAAGGGAACGTCGTCGAGACGCACACCCCTTGCATCCGCAACGGGGTTTTTCGCGTCCCGGCAGCGTTCGGCAGCCGCCCGTCAAAGGTGACGAGGCTGCATCCGGTTGGCAGCGGTCAACCGGCGCAGCGCGCCCGCAGCGCGCCACGACAGCCGAGACGCCAGATGACGGACCATGCCGCGGCTCCGCCGCGCACCGAAACCAAGCCGCACCGCGGGCGACTCCACGTCGTCGCCCATCCCGAACTGCGCGATGCCGAAATCCCGCCGATTCGCCACGCCTCGATCGGCCAGCTCGATCTCGAGCTCGGCGGCCAGATCGCCGACATCACCGTCGCCTACCGGACGTGGGGCCGGCGGAACGCGGCGGGCGACAACGCCGTGCTCGTCCTCCACGCCCTCACCGGCGACAGCCAGGCGGGCGGCCCGGGCGGCTGGTGGGAGCCGCTGATCGGTCCCGGCCGCGCCCTCGACACCGACCGTGCCTTCGTCGTCTGCTCGAACATCCTCGGCGGCTGCCAAGGCACCACCGGCCCCGGCTCCCCCGACCCGCTGACCGGCCGCCCCTACGGGATGCGCTTCCCGCTGATCACCATCGGCGACATGGTCAACGCCCAGCGGCGGCTGGTCGAGCAGCTCGGCATCACCAAGCTCGTCGCCATCGGCGGCTCGATCGGCGGCTTCCAAGCCCTCGAGTGGGCCACGCGCCACCCCGAGCTCGTCTCCGCCATCGTCCCGGTCGCCGCCACCGGCGCGCTCGACCCGCAGGGGGTCGCGATGAACGAGATCGGTCGGCGAGCGATCATGGCCGACCCCGACTGGCGCGGCGGCGGCTACCAGAACGAGGGCGTCTTCCCGACCAACGGCCTCGCCATCGCCCGCATGGTCGGGATGGTCACCTACCACAGCAAGGAGAGCATGGACCTCCGGTTCGGCCGCAACCCGGCCGTCCGCCCCAGTCTCTACCCGTCGTTCGGCCAGACTTTCGACGTCGAGGGCTACCTCCACTACCACGGCGCGGCGCTGGTCCGCCGCTTCGACGCCAATTCGTACCTCTACCTGACGCGGGCCATGGACCAGTACGACGTGGCCCGCGACGGCGGCGAGCCACACTGGCTCGGCCAGATCAACTCCCCCGTCCGCCTGATCGGCATTCGGTCGGACTGGCTCTTCCCGCCCGACGCGATCCGCGACTTGCACGGCCGCCTGCTCGACCTGGGCAAGGAGGCGACCTACCGCGAGATCGACTCGCCCGACGGCCACGACGCCTTCCTGAAGGCCTGGGGGCAGATGGAGGACGCGCTGCGCCCGTTCGTTGCCGCCGCCATTCCCGCGCCGGACCAGCCCTGATGCGCCCGACCGCGCCGTACCGGCCGCCCCGCGGGATGAAGGACGACATGCGCCGCCCGGCGGAGCACGCCGGGCCATCCATCGCCGTCCGCACCGTTCCGTCGACAACGCATCGCCCGCACGGGCAAGGAGTCACCGATGACCGCCACCGTTGAGCCGACCGCCGACGAGGTTGCCGTCCAGCCGACCGGCTACGAGACCCTCGCGGTCCACGCCGGGCAGACCGCCGACCCCGTCACCGGGTCGCGCGCGGTCCCGATCTACCAGACGACCTCGTACGTCTTCGAGGACAGCGACCACGCCGCCAAGCTCTTCGGCCTGCAGCAGTTCGGCAACATCTACACGCGGATCATGAACCCGACCACCGACGTGCTCGAGAAGCGGCTCGCCGCGCTCGAGGGCGGCGTCGGGGCCGTGGCGTTCGCTTCCGGGCAGTCGGCCGCGACGCTGGCGATCCTCAACCTCGCCGGGGCCGGGGACGAGATCGTCTCGACCACCAGCCTCTACGGCGGCACCTACAATCTCTTCGCCCACACCTTCGCGAACCTCGGGATCACCGTCAAGTTCGTCGAGCCGACCCCGGAAGGCGTCGCATCCGCCATCACGGACAAGACCAAGGCGGTCTACAGCGAGACGATCGGCAACCCTGACCTGCTGACCCTCGACATCCGGGGCGTCGCCGACGTCGCCCACGCCGCCGGCGTGCCGGTGATCATCGACAACACACTGCCGACCTCGTACCTTGTCCGGCCCCTCGACCACGGCGCGGACATCGTCGTCGCCTCGATCACCAAGTTCTACGGCGGCCACGGCAACTCGATTGGTGGCGTCGTCGTCGACGGCGGCAAGTTCGACTGGGCCAAGTCGGGCCGCTTCCCGCAGATGACGGAGCCGGACCCGAGCTACCACGGCCTCGTCTACACCGACGTCTTCACCGAGGCCAACTTCGGGGCGAACATCGCCTACATCATCAAGCTGCGGGTGCAGGGGCTGCGCGACCTCGGCCCGGCGATCAGCCCGTTCAACTCCTTCCTCATCCTGCAGGGAATCGAGACCCTGCCGCTGCGGATGGAGCGGCACAGCCAGAACGCGCTGCAAGTCGCCCGCTTCCTGAGCGAGCACCCCAAGGTCTCGTGGGTGAACTACCCCGGCCTGCCGGGCCACCCGGCCTACGACCGGGCCCGCAAGTACCACCAGCGCGGCCTCTTCGGCGCGATGCTCGGCTTCGGCATCAAGGGCGGCCTCGAGGCGGGCAAGCGCTTCATCGACAACGTCCAGCTCTTCTCGCACCTCGCCAACGTCGGCGACGCCAAGTCGCTGGTGATCCACCCGGCGAGCACCACCCACTCGCAGCTGGACGAGGAGGCGCAGGCCGCGACCGGCGTCACCCCCGACTACATCCGGCTCTCGATCGGGCTGGAGACCGCCAGCGACATCATCGCCGACCTCGACCAGGCCCTCGCCAAGTCGTAGCCCCCGGCGAGCGCCGCGATGTCAGCGAGGGCCGGGCGTGTCGTCGCCCGGCCCTCGTCGTTGGTGCCCGCGCCGGTCGGTCGCCCGCCTACGCCTTGGCCGCCTCCGGCTGGCGAACCTTTGCCGGAACGATCCACGACTCCCGGAACCATTCCTTCTGCCACGGGATCGCGACCCGGTTCTGGTGGCCGACGAAACTCACCAGATAGAGCGGCACCCCGTTCGGGCCACGCGGGTTGATCTCGATCACGTCGCCCACCGCGTGGTCGAATCGCGCCTCGGGCGAGGTCGTGTACATCACGCTGACCCCGCGCACGCCGCGCTTGTTGAGACCCTTCGGCATCTCGACCTGAACCGTGTCCCCGACCGCGAACCCCATCGCCGTCCCACCCCGCCTGCCTGACGACCCGTCTGTGCCGGACTCATTCTAGCGGAGCCGACCACGGCGTGGTGAATCGAGGTCGGAATTTATATTATCAATTCTCGTATTGACTTCTACGACCTCAGGTGCGAATATGTTCATGTGCGCACCGTTTCCGTTGTTGCCACCCAGGAGGTGTTCGTGCCATCGCTCCCCGCCGCGCCGGGCTCCTGCCCGATCTGCGGCACCGAACTGCTCGTCACCCGGCTCGACTGCCCGTCCTGCGAGACGCGGCTCGAGGGGCGCTTCGCCCAGAACCGCTTCAGCCGGCTCCCGGCCGAGCACCTCGCCTTCCTCGAGGTCTTCGTTCGCAACCGCGGCGTGATCAAGGACGTCGAGGCCGAGCTCGGTATCTCGTACCCCACCGTGCGGGCCCGGATCGACGACTTGCTGCGCGCCCTGTACGGGCCGAGCGCCGCCGACGCGGCACCCGCCCCGACCTCGCGCCGAGCGGTGCTCGAGGCCGTGCGGGAGGGTCGCCTCTCCGCTGAGCAAGCCGCGTCGCTGCTGGCGACTCTCGGATCCGAACGGTAGACACCGCCCACGGACCAAGGAGGAATTCGACCATGTCGCTCGAGCACTCCGAACTGCGCGCCACCATCCCCGACTCATTCGCCACCTACGTCGTCGACCTCACCGCGCCGCTCCGGCTCAACGTCACCAACGACGCCGGCTCCGTTCGGGTCAAGGTGGCCGACCGACCCTACCTGCTCGTCCGCTCGTCGCTCCCCGCCGTCGAGGGTGCGCCCAACCCGACCGGGCTGCGCGTGACGGTCGCGGGCCAGACCGTGACCGTCTGCCCGGACGACATGTTCCGACGACAGCTTCGCGACTCCCTGCTCGGCTCGCAGCAGTCGGGTTGGAAGGGGATGCTGAACGACCTGATCCAGATGCCGTTCCTCCATCGCGACGACGCCATCGACATCGAGGTCGAGGTTCCGCTCTCCGTGCCGGAGGTGACGCTTTCCGTCACTGCCGCCAGCGGCGACCTCGACATCAGCGGCATCCGCGGGCCGCTGGCGATCCGCGGCGCCTCGGGGGACACTCGTGTCCGCGACACCGTCGGCGAGCTGAGGGTCGAGACCGCCAGCGGCGACCTGATCGTCTCGCGGCACCAAGGCCGGCTCCATGTGGCCGCCGCCAGCGGCGACCTCCGGGTCGATCATTCCCAGATCGACGAGTTCTCCTGCAACACCGCCAACGGCGACGTCGTCCTCGACTGCGTCGGGCTGGGCGCCACCGTCCACAAGCTGAACACCGTCAGCGGTGACCTGACGCTGACCCTGCTCCCGAACGCGCCTCGCGAATCGACGGAACCGGTCGGCGTGGTCTTCAGCTCGGTCAGCGGCGACGTCCGGCTCGGGCCGGGATTCTCCCGCCTGAACGGCCGCGCCATCGACCAAGTCGGGGTAGGTCAGACCGTCCTGCGGGTGCGCACCGTCAGCGGCGACCTGTCGGCCCGCCTCTCGTCGGCCACTGCGGCCAACCGGGATGCCGTGCCGTCTGCCGAGGTCAGCGCACATGTGCCCGAGCCGAGTCGCCAGCCTGCCGCCGAGGAAGCGCACGGCATCGAGCAAGTGCCGTTCGACACCGATCTCCCCCGGCCAGAGGTCGCGGACGAGGCGACCGCTGTCACAGAGGCGGCGACGACCGACCGGCTGACCGTCCTCCGGCAACTCCAGGAACGTGTCATCGGCGTCGACGAGGCAATGCGCCTCCTCGACGGCATCGAAGTCCGAGCAGGGCGGTAATCCGCCCTCGAGTCAGTCGGAATCTGGGGCCGTGGCGGAGGTTCGCGCGGCCGACCGCCTCGGCCCCCTCTTCGACCGAAGCGAAAATGGCGGTCCGGCGACTCCCCTGGCCGACCCTCGGCGGGTCAATCCCTAACGGTTGACCGCCGCCAGGGAGGTCGCTCGGTGCTCCGGCAGCCCCTCGACGGCCCGCACGCGCGGCTCGGCCGTCAGTACCTCGACGTAGAGTTCGGCCAGTTGTGCCTGCACCGCGACCGGCAGCGCGTCGAAGCGTTGCCGGTCATCGGCCCCGAGCCGGGTCCGGACCGCCCACGCCCGCCGCGCCGTGTCGCGGTCGAACCGGTCGATCGGGCGCGGCTCGACACTCCACAGCCGGCAACGCTCGCCGCAACCCTCCGGCCCGAGAGCCAGCAACTCGGAGAGGAACGCCACGGCAAGGTCAGGGTCGTCGGACGCCGACGCCGTCGGCGAGGCAGACAGCCCGGCCCCCGCATCCACCGCTAGCGCGCGCTTGCGCGGCGCATCGGAACGGCGCGTCTCCAGGTAGCCGGCGAAGATGATCGCGACGCCGATCGCCATCGCCACGTAGAGGTACTCCGGCTGGCCGAGCCGAGTGAGCGTGCCGCCCATCGCCACGGCGATCGTGCCGAGCGCGATCAGGACGCAGCCGATCATCCGGTGCCGGTTGGTGCCGGACCGCCAGAACCGCCACGCCGACCACAAGGCCCCCGCCACCAGCACCACCGTGCCGAGCCCGTTGATCAGCACCGCGAGCGAGATCAGGGCCGGGTTTCGCTCGATCGCCCGCCAGCCTTCGACCTCGAGCCGGGCGGCGTCCACCGGCGCGGCGAAGGTGATCGTCGCGGCCAGCGCGGTGACCAGCAGGGTGATCCCCGGCCCCAGCCGGGCGGTTGCCTTCGGCGCGAGCAGGTACAGCTCGCCGAGCGCGAGGTAGCCGACCACGAGCACCGCGCCCGCGAGGTAGTAGAGGCGCGCCCCGGCCGCCGTCCAGCCCGCCAGCGAGCCGACCACCTCCAGCCCCGCCGCCAAGCCGAAGAGGGCGAAGGCGATGGCCCACGCGATCTTGTCCGGCCGCGGTCGCCGCAGGGCGTCCCGCACCACCAGGACCATGCAGACGAAGGCGACCAGCGAAGCGAAGAGCGGCAGCAGGACCACGGCGCGAGCACCTCACGGATTCGGGGCAGCGGGGCGCACGACCCTGCCCAACGTCATGGGCAAGTCTACGCGCTGACGGCACCGCCCCCGTCTGTCAGGCCGCGACCGTCATCCCACGCGCCGCGCCGCGGACATCGCCCGGTCAAGGTCCGCGACGATGTCCGGCGCGTCCTCGATCCCGATCGAGAAGCGAAGCAGGTTGGTCCCGTGGATCGGCCACGCCAGCGACCCGGTGTCGCCGAGGCTGGTCGCGAACGTGACCAGCCGCAGTTCGTCGACGAACGCCGCCAGCGCCGGCTCGCCGCCGAGGAAACGGACCGTGACCATCCCGCCGAAGCCGTTGTCCTCACCGTACAGGCGGGCGGCGGTCGGGTAACCCGGGTCGCTCGGCAAGCCGGGGTATTGGACGCTCACGACGTCTCCCTGCCCGCTCAGGTACTTGGCGACGGCAAGGGCGTTCTTGGAATGCCGCTCGGCCCGAAGCGGCAACGTGCGGATTCCGGTCAGGATCAGCCACGCCCCGAACGGGCTCAACGTCCCGCCCAGCCGCTTCGCCTTGACCCGGACCGGCTCGACCAACGCCTTCGAGCCGGAGACGACACCCCCCAGCACCTCGCCGTGGCCGGCCAAGTACTTGGTCGCGCTGTGGAGGACAAGGTCGGCCCCGTGCTCGAGCGGCCGGTAGATCGCCGGTGAGAGGAACGTGTTGTCAACCACCAGCAGCAGCCCGTGCGCGTGCGCCAACTCCGCCAGCGCGGCAACGTCCGCCACTCTCAGCGTCGGGTTGGCGACCACCTCGGTGTAGACGAACCGGGTCGCCGGCTCGATCGCAGCCTCCACCGCCGCGAGGTCGCCACTGTCGACCCGGCTGATCCGCATCCCGTGCGTCGGCAGGTCCTCGCTGACCAGCAGGTTGGCGGTGTTGTAGACCTGATCGGAGACCACCCCGTGCGCCCCGGCCCCGAGGGTCAGCAACGTCGCCGAGATCGCGGCCATCCCCGACGCGAGCGCCACGCAATCCTCCGCCCCTTCGAGGTCACTCACTTTCTCCTCGAGCCGGCGGACGGTCGGGTTCAGGTCACGCGAGTAGACGTAGACCGATTCGTCGCCCTCGTAGAACGCGTTGAACCGGTCCCACGACCCGAGCGCGAAGGTGGTGTTCTGGTAGATCGGCGTGCCGTGTGCCCCGGTCTGCGCGTCCGGGGCCTCCCCGGCGTGCACCGCCCGCGTGGCGAACCCCTCCGCGTGATCGACCATGTGTCCCCCTCGCTCCCGAGCCCAGTCCTTCTGGCCGCGTCCGGCACTCAGCCGAGCGGCGACAGGCTATCACCACCCGACTCCGACCTGCTTCGGGGTCCTGCGAACGGCGGCCGCGCCAGTCCCCACCGATCCTGCGGTGTGAACGTGGCACCCGCCTGCCGGCCTTCCGGACCTTCCTCCGAACGGGACCGAGCCAGACAAACGACTCGCCGAGGCGATGCCGGCCGCGCAGGAACGACAACAGCGGACGGGCCGGTCTCGGCCCGTCCGCTGGAAGAGCGCCGTCGCCGGTCGACGGGCACCCCTCCGCTACGGCTGCTTGTCGCCTGCGTTCTTGCTGTCGAGCGATGGCGCGGCCTTCTGGCCGTCACCGTTCCCGGTCCCCGATCGGCCGGGAGCCGCCACCACGGCTGCGTCGGTCTTCTCGCCACCATTCCCGGAAGGAGCGTGGCTGACGGCGTGCGACCCGGCACCTCCCTTCCGGCTGGCGGCCTGACTGCCCGTGGTCGAGGCCACCTGCGGCAACGACCCGATCAGCGAGCCGATGTCGATCCCGGTCAGTCCCTCGACCACGGCGGGCGCTTGGGCCACCATCGCTGCGATGTCGGCCGTCACCCGGTTGACCCCGGCCCCGCCGCCGCCCTCCCCGGTCGAGACGACGGTGATCTTGTCGACGTTGTTCAGCGGCTGCGCCATCGAGGCGACGATCTCCGGCAGGGCGCTCACGATCCGGTCCACGATCGCGGCTTGGTTGAAGTCGAGGTACGCGGCGGCCCGCGCCGACATCGCCCCTGCCTCGGCCGCGCCCTTGGCCTGCACGACGTCGGCCTCGGCGGTGCCGCGCACCCGCATGACCTCGGCGTCGGCCTGGCCGCGCAGCCGCGTCGCCTCGGATTGGCCGGTGGCGGTCAGTACCTCGCGCTGTCGCTCGGCCTCGGCCAAGGTCTCGATCCGCTTCCGCTCGATCTCCGCGGCCCGCAGGACGGTCGCGATCAGTTCCTTCTCGCGCCGCTGGATCTCGGCCTCCTGAACCGCGATCTCCCCGTGCTTGCGCACCTGCTCGATGCGCACTTCCTCCTCGGTGATCTTCTGCTGCTGGACCGCCGCCTGAATCTCGTACGCCTTGTCGGCCGTCGCCTTCTGCGCCTGAACGGTCGTCTCGAACTCGGCCCGCTTGAGGTCGAGGTCGCGCACCGCCTCCGCCTGCCGCGTCTGGCTGGCGGTCTCGGCGATCACCTTCTCCTGCTCCGCCGCAGCCTCGGCGATCTTCGCCTCCCGCATTGCCTGCGCCCGCTTGATCGCCGTGTCGCGCTCGGCCTCCGCGGTGGCGATGTCGGCGACCCGCCGGATCTGGGCGATGTCCGGCCGCCCCATGTTCAGGATGTACTCGTTGCTGTCGCGCACCTCGCGAATCGTGAACGAGACGACCTCGAGCCCCATCTTGCTCACGTCGGCGGCGACGTTGGCGCGCATCCGCTCGGCGACCATCTCCGGCTCCTTGACGATCTGCTCGACCGTCAACTGGCCGACGATGCCTCGCAGGTGCCCTTCCATCACCAGCCGGATCAGCCCTTCTCGTTCCTCCGGCGTCTTGTTCAGGAACTGCTCCGACGCCGTCAGGATGCTCACGGGGTCGGACTTGACCTTGATCTGGGTCACCGCCTCGACGTTCACCGAGACGCCCTGACTGGTGTAGAGATCCTGCTTCGGCGCAACGTCGAAGCTCATCAGCTCGAGCGACAGCGTGTGCGCCTGCTGGACCAGCGGCCAGACCAGCGTGCCGCCGCCCTTGACCACGCGGGTTCCGCCCAAGCCATAGACGATCAGCGCTTGGTTCGGCCCGACCTTGCGGTACATCGACGAGATGATCGCCAGCACCGCGATCACCACGACGACCAAGCCGATCACGATCAGCAGGAACCCTTGCGGACCACTCATCGTCTCAACCCCCTTCTTGTCGGCGAGCAACGCGACGGGCGCGGGACTTCGTGAGCGCGAAACTCAGGGCGGCGTGCCCTCGGGCCGGCCGAGCCTCGGCTCGGCGAACGGGTCGAACGACTGCACGTAGGCGATGCCGTCCTGCACGCGCAGGATCACGACCTCGTCGCCGCGGCCGAGCACCGTGCCGTCCGCGCTCCGGGCCGGGAGGGTCTGCCGGGCCCCGCCCATCACGTAGACCACCTCGCCGATGCCGTCCGCCCGCAGCGGCGAGGCGAGCACTCCGAGCGAGCCGACGACGCGGGTCCGCGCCGGGTCCAAGCCCCCGTCTTCCGACCGGCTGAGCAGGGCGAGGAGGCGCTGCACCGCCGCCGCGAGCGCGAACCCGGCCACCGCCGCGACGACGACGGCGACCGGCGCGGGCCAGTCGAGGCCGCGCCGGAACAGGTAGCCGAGCCCGCCAAGCCACGTCAGGAAGACGAGGCCGCCGGTGAGGCTGAACGGCAGCCAGCCGTGGCTGTCCGCGTGCCCCCCGTGGCCGTCGAGGTGCAGCCCGCCGAGCAGGGCCGTGCTGACGGCGAGGAGCAGTCCGAACAGGAACGCGCCGATGAGCAGCGTGTCGAGCCAGTCGACGAGTTCGGGCATCGCGGCGATCCTCCCGGCTGCCGCGCGACGCATGGCGCGGCGACCCCGGTTTGATCTCAGATGACTTGTCGAGTCGCGAATTGGTTCCCGTCGCGAAGGTTGCGCCTCCGCCGCAGCACCACGGCGCGGTCGGGTCGTCGCGCGGCAACGTCGCCGCGGCGCTCGGCCGGCCACCCGGGCCGACACGGTACCCCAGGCAGGATTCGAACCTGCGACCGACCGCTTAGAAGGCGGTTGCTCTGTCCCCTGAGCTACTGGGGCGCGACGGGCGGGCGCTCTCCAGCGCCCACCGTCGGTACAGATCGGCAGTCTACTCGCTCGCCGGTGGCCGAAACACCGTCAGGCGTCGGCCGCCCGCTCCAGCCACCACCGCGCCATCCAGTCGGCCCGGGCGATCCAGATGTCGCCGAGGTCGATCGCGTAGTCGACGAGGCGCGCCAGCGCCCGTGACGGCCCCGGCCGGCCGCTGACGAACGGATGCAGGGTGAGGCACATCGCCCCGCCCTCGTCCCGCAGCACGTCGAGGTCGTCGCGCCACGTCTCGAACGTGGCTTGCGGCGTCAGCACCTGGTCGACGAACGACGTGTAGTCGTCGTACCAGCGCGACGGCGGCAGGTGCACCAACGGCGGCAGGTCGGGGTTCGGCTGGTCGAGGAACGGCAGGTCGCCGCCCGGCACGTCCATCACCCAGAGCAGGCCGAGTTCCTGGGCGATGGCGTGCGTCTCCCGGGTGTAGCGCCAGCCGGCCGTCTTGTGGCCGATCGGCGGCGTCCCGGTCACTGCGGTCAGCACGTCGCGGCTCCGCTCCATGTCCTCACGCTGCTCGGCGGGGGTCATCCGCGTGTAGTAGCGGTGGTCCCACGTGTGCAGCGCGATCTCGTGCCCGTCGGCGACCGCGTGCCGCACCAGGTCCGGGTTCTCCTCGGCGACCTTCCCGACCCAGCAGAACGTCGCCGGCACGCCCGAGTCGCCGAGCAGCCGCAGCAGGCGCTGCGTGCCGCTCGGGTCGTACGCCGTCTGCGAGAGCCAGTACCGGTCGTCCGGGTCGCGGTAGTTCGCCTCGCCGTAGATCCCGTCGACGTCGATCGAGATGCACAGCGCGGAGCGGTGCCCGCCCGGCCAGAGCGCCGCCTCCTCCATCAGGAGTTGCCCTGCCCGGCCTTCGCCGCGGCGACGATGCCGGCGACCGCGGCCGCCAGCCCGTCGACCTCCTCCTCGGTGTTCCACCAGCCGACCGCGGCCCGGGCCGAGTGCGGGCACGGGTGCGCCGTCACGTAGCGGATGGTCAGCCCCTGCTCGTACAGCGCGTCGGAGACGGCCTTCGGGGCCAGCCCGGCAACGTTGAAGTTGACGAGCCCGGCCATCCGGTCGCGCGGCGTCAAGATCGACACACCGTCGATCGGGGCGATCGCGTCGCGGAACCGGCGGCCGAGCGTCGCGGTCCGCTCGTACATCCAGTCGAGGCCGACTTCGTCCCGCATCCAGCGCAGCGTCGCCTCCTGCGCCAACACCGCCGGCCCGTAGAACTCGCCCACCTCGTAGCGCTGGGCGGTGCCGTTCGGGATCACGAAGCCGGTCTCGTCGAAGCTCGCGTAGCGCAGGTAGCTCGGCACGAAATCGGCGAAGCGGTCCCGCCGCACGTAGAACGCGCCGGTCCCCTCCGGCCCGCAGAACCACTTCTGGCCCGGCACCGCGTAGGCGTCGACGCCGAGGTCGTGCAGGTTGATCGCGATCTGGCCGCCCGACTGCGCGCCGTCGACCAGGGTCAGGATGTTCCGGCTCTTGGCGAACGCGGCGATCTGCTTGAGCGGCATCACCGCCCCGCTCGACCAGTGGACGTGCGAGATCGCGATCATCCGGGTCCGCGGCGTGACCTTCGCCTCCAGCTGGGCGACCACGTCCCCTTCCCCGTAGTGGATGTCGGCGTAGCGGGTCACCACGCCGTGGCGGTGCGCCAGCATGTTCAGCGGGATGATCAGCCCCGGGTGCTCGAGGTTGGTGGTCACCACCTCGTCGCCGCGGTTCCAAGTCGCCCCCATCAGCACCGCGGCCATCCCCTCGCTGGTGCTGTGGGAGAGCGCGACCTCGTCGGCGTCGGCCCCGAGGATGCTGGCGATCACGCCGGCCACCCGCCGGTTGCGTTTGCCGTTGGCCTCGTACAGCCCCGGCACGATCCGGCCGACCTCGAGTTCCTGCGTCGCCGCCTCGACCAGCGCCTTCTGCCCGACAAGGGAAAGCGGGCCGTTCGTGCCGGTGTTGAAGTACCCGGTGGCCGCGAGCGCCGGCAATTGCGCTCGCAGCCGCTCGACCTTGCTCTCCGTCTTGACCTCGACCGCCACGCGTTCGTCCTCCCACATCAACTCGACCGGGACCGCCCCGCGCCGTCGCGCGGTCAAGTCACCGTCCACGATGTCGCCCATTGTCGCTGTTCCCGCGGCTCGGTGCGCCACCGGCCGCGCGTCAGGTCGGCCGAGAGTTCGTCACCGCAGCCGCTCGCGGGACACAATGTCATCGGCACGAAGCTGCCGCCGCCCGTCGACCCCGTCGGCTCGGGCGTTCCGACCCCCGCGCCACGCCCCTCAGGATCGCACCATGCCACGCCCCAACGAAGACGCGTTCCTCGGCGCCCTGCTCGGCCTCGCCATCGGCGATGCGCTCGGCATGCCGCTCGCCGGCCTCTCGGCCGCCGCGATCCGCGAACGACACGGGCGGGTAACCGAGTTCCTGCCGCTGACCCTCGACGACGGCACCGAAGTTCCGGCCGGCGAGTTCACCGACGAAGCGGAACTCGCGCTCTGCGTCGTCGAGGCGGTCAGCGCCAACAACGGCGTCGTGGACGTCGACCTGATCGCGCCGCGCATGGTCCACGTGGCGGCCGGCGACTCCCGCCACTGGCTCACCGCCGCCAGCGCGGCGGCGCTTGACCGGGCCGGCGAGCACCTCGAGTTCCGGGTGCCGCTCGACGAGGACGGCCCCGCCACCGGCGACGTCGCGGCCCGCGCCGTCCCGATCGGTCTGCTGCACGCGGTCGGGCGGTTCCAGCCCGACGCGATGGCCGACGACGTCCGGCAGATCGTGAGCATCACCCACGGCAGCCCGGCCGCGGCCAGCGCAGGTCTCTCAGTCGCCGCCGCCGTGCGCCTCGCCGCCCGGTCCGAGACCGATCCGGCGGCCTGGCCCGACGAGGTTGCGGATCTGCTCGGCGGCGGTGCCGTCGCCGAGCGCCTGCGAAGTGCCGGACATACAGGCCCCGACGCGTCGTCCCTCGCCGCGCTGGCCGAGTTCATCGGCACCGGTCCCGCCGCTGAGGAGTCGGTCGTCTGCGCCGTCGCGCTCGCGGCCGCGTCTCCGACCTTCGAGGAGGCCGTGGTAGCCGCCGTTAACGCGGGCGGAGCCACCGACACCGTCGGCGCGTTGACGGGGGCGGTCGCCGGTGCCCGCTTCGGGTCGGCTGGCATCCCCCAGCGCCTGATCGACATGCTCGGCGGCCGCATCTACGTCTCGCTCGGCGCACCGTGGCTCTTCCGCGCCGCCCAGCATCGCGCGGGCCAACTGATCAACCTCCGGCCGGCCCCGCCGCGCCCGACGATGCCTCCGCGGTACTGACCGACAAAGCAGCCTCGTCGGCACCAAGACCGAACCCGAGCCGCCCGTCGACCTCAAGCGCGGCGTCCACGGTCAGAAGTCTTCGCCGAAGAAGTGCCGTCGGGCTGCTCCGTCGGCGACCAGTCCAAACGGACCAAAGAGGTAGATGCCCGCAAAGCCGCCAGCCGCCGGGTCGGCGTCGCGGGCCCGCGCGACGCGTTCGCGCAGACGATCCGCCCCCGGACCCTCGTCGATCGTCAGGCGTCCGACCCATCGACCATGCTCCAGCAGCGTCTCGCCGATCGCGGCCCGTTCGCGGCCGAAGGCGGCCACCGCGGCGTCCCAGTCGCGATCGCTCGTCAGCAGGTCGCCGAGCATACGGGCGTCGTGGAACGCGAGCGACAGGCCGTGCCCTTGCGCCGGGTCGTTCGCCCCGGCCGCGTCCCCGACCAGCACCATGCCGCGACCGTGGCGCGAGGTCGGCCAAACGTCGGAGCAGGAGAAGAACGCGGCCGGTCCGGCCACCGTCGCCCGTGAGAACGCTCCCGGCGGGAATCGTTCCGAGACCGCCCGGACGATCTGGGCCGCCGCGCCCGCGGCCGGCCCGGAACGCGTGCCCCGAATCCAGTAGACGCGAGCCCGCTCGCCAGCCTGTGGGAAGGAGGTCGTCATGCCGCCCGGCCAACGGGCGACGTGCGCGCTCGTCCGGTCGAGCGTGGCCCCGGCCAGCAGCACGCCCCCGATTTCGTGGTGCGGCGGGTCCGTCGTCAGTTCCGCGCCGAGCCATCGCCGCACCACCGAGCGTCGCCCGTCCGCCCCGACCACCAAGCGCGCCCGCAGGGTCAACGCCCCCTGCGCCGACTCGACATCGACTTCGGCGCCGCCCGGCACCGGTCGCGCGCCCGTCGCGGTGGCCGGCCGGAGCACGGTCGCCCCCGCGGCGGCAGCCCGGTCGAGCAGTGCGGCCTGGAGCGCGGGGTGCGGCACGCCCCACTCGACCCGGTCGTCCGGGGCGTCGTCGCGCCACCGGTACGGCGGGTCCGGCACCCGGTCGTGGTACGTCTGCCAGATCGGCAACGGCAGCGCCCCCGCCGCGACCAGCGCGTCGACCAAGCCGAGGCGTGCGACTTCGGACGCGCCCCACGGGTGCAGCGCCTCGCCGCGAATGCGGTCGCGGAACCGCGCCTCGCGCTCGACCACCACCACCCCGAGCCCCGCTCGCGCGAGCGCGCCCGCCAGGCTCGACCCGGCCACGCCGCCGCCGACGATCACGACGTCGGCGCGAGTCGGTGCCGTGACCGTCCGACGATCCGCCACCGGCATCTCCGGACGGCCCGCCGACTCAGACACCGTCGCGCACCGACGCCACGAAGTCGCGGTTCTCCTGCGCCATGCGACGCAGGTCGGTCGCCATCGCGGCGAATCCGACCCAGGCGTCTTGCCCGACTTCGTCCGCGCCCGGTCCGATCGTGACGAGACGCACCAGGGCCTCGTCAGCGGCGGCAGCAGACGCTCCCGCTGCCGCCCGGTTCGCGGCGGTCGGCTGCGCCGCCACTTCCAGACTCGCCCGCAGTTCGTCAGCGTTGGCCCGCAGCGAGGCAGCCAGCGGCGCGCTGACATCGAGCGGGTCCACCGAGCCGCCGCGTGTCGGCAACGCCGCCGCGAGGTCGTGGAGCGTCCGCACGATGCCCATCGACTGAATCCGGGTCCGCCGGATCAGTTCGAGCGCCGCGGTCCACCGGACCATGCTCGCCGCCTGCGACTTGGCGCGACGGTTGAACCGTTGCGAGCTCATCGCCTGCTTCAGCGCCGCCGCAGCGGTGGCGGCCGTCACCTCCGTGCCGCGGGCGCGTTGCAGCAGCGCGTCCGCCCGCTCGGCGGGGAACCCGGCGTCGAGCGCGTCCGCGGTGTCCGAGAGCAGGTCCGCCACCTCCGCTCCGTGCGCGGCGATGACCTGAGTCGCCTTCTCCAGATACGACGGCGGCAGCAACAAGGCGTTGACGAGGATGCCAACCGCGCCGCCGACGATCGTTTCGATGATCCGGGTGTAGGCGTACCCGATGTGGGGGGTCGCGACCAGCATCACCAGCAGGGCAGTGATCGCCACCTGCTGCACGCCCGAGCTCGAGAGGCGAAACGTGACGCCGATCGCGAAGCCGACCACCACCACCAACGCCACGCTCAGCGCGTTGACGCCGAGGAAACCGGCGATCGCCAGCGCCACCGGGATGCCGACCGACACCCCCAGCAACCGTTGCACGCCGATCGTGAGGGAGTCGGCGATCGTCAGCTGCATGACGAGGATCGCGGTCACCGGCGAGAGGTACGACGACTCCGCGCCGGGGATCAACGAGCCGAGCCAATAGGCCAGCCCGGCCGCGAACGCCGTCTTCAGCGTCCGCTCCCCGAGTCCGACCCGGCGCAGGCCGTCGCGGACGGCGGCGAGCGGCGCGAGCGACCCGCCGAGGCCGCGCGTCACCGCCGCCTCAGAGCAGCGCGAGCCACCGCAGCCGCTCCTCGCTGACGAAGCCGTAGTTGTAGAACGAGAACTTGCTCACCCCGAGCGCCCGCGCCGCCTCGACCTTGGCCACGAGATTCGCGGCGTCGGTAGTCCCCTGCTGCAACAGACTCATGCCGGCCACGAGCTGCTCCGGCCCTCCGGCCAGTTCACCGGCGAAGCGGAGGTCCGCCGCGACCGCGCCCGGCTCCCGGAAGTACGCGAGCACGATTTGCTCGTCGACGACGCCGGCCAGCGCCCGCAAGTCCACTCCCTCCAGCCACGCGTTCGCGGCCCCCCGCTGGAAGGTTTCGATCGTGGGTGACAGCCGGGTTGGGCCGCCCGCCAACGCCTGCGCCTGGATCTCGGCGCAGAGAGTCGTCACGGTCTCCAGCCGCACCCGAACGAAGGCCGCCAGCTCGGGCCACGTCGCCAGCAGCGACAACACCTCGGACGTGTCGCCTGCCTGAGCCGACGGCACCGTCGCCTCCTGGCGGAATCGGCTCGTCAGGAGGTCGGCAACCTGCTGCCGCAGCCTGCCGCCGTCGATGTTGGCCGCGTGCGCCCGGTCGAGGCAGTGCTCGCAGAAGCAGAGGCCGAGCAGGAACTCCTCGATCGGCCCGTACTGAATGCCGATCAGTTCGTGGTGGTGGCCGTGGTAGAGCCCGTGGAAGCCGATCGACTCGAGGTCCACCCAGTTGACGCCGTGGCTCGCCACGTCGCGCACGAGGGCCACCGCGTAGGCCCGCACCGCCGGGTTCGACGGGCAGAGCGCCCACGGGTAGCGGTCGCCGAAGGCATTCGCCTCGGTCGCGTTCGGGTGGGCCTCCCCCAGCCGCGAGTTGTGGAGGGCAACCGTCCACGCCCGCAGTTCGAGCCCGGCGCGGTGGCACGCCTCGACGGTCGCGTCCAGCACGCTGAGCAGTTCGGTCCGATGGGTCACCACCGGCTTCAGCGGCGTGCCGGCGTAGAGGTCCGGGTTGGGCGCGAAGTAGGCCGCCGACCCGCCGCTGAGGAAGACTTTCTCCGTCGTCCGCCGCGGCAGCAGGAACTTCGCGCTGTGGTACGACGCGGTCAGGCTGAGCGCCTGAAGCCGCCAGTCGTCGCGGGCCTGCCGCACGACCTCGTCGATCCCGCTCTCCAGGATGTCCCACGGGTAGATCCAGAGTGTTCGTCGCTCCGCCGCCACCTCGTCCCTCCGTCGTCGTTGCCGATCCCCGGCGATTATCGACGCCTCGACGGCACCGCGCCGGTCAAGGCTCGGGACCTCGGAAGCGCGCCCGACCCGGAAGTGGGAGTGCGCCAGAGAGCCGTCCCACCTGTCCTGGTGAGTTGCCCGGGGGCTTGCCGAGTTGCCGACCAGCCCTAGCCGCGACGCAGCCGGGGGTCGAGCACGTCGCGCAGGCCGTCGCCGAGGAAGTTCAGGCCGAGCACGATCAGGAGGATGGCGACGCCCGGGATGGTGGTCACCCACTGGTTCTGGAGCATGTAGTTCCGCCCCTCGGCGATCATCACCCCGAGGCTCGGCAGCGGCGGCTGCGCCCCGAGGCCGATGAACGAGAGACCGGCCTCGGTCACGATCGCCAGCGCCACGTAGTACGAGGCCATCACCAGTGTCGAGGCGACCACGTTCGGCAGGACGTGCCGCCACAGCACCCGGGCGTCGCTGACCCCGACCGCCTTCGCCGCCTGCACGAACTCCGCCTCCCGCAGCGAGACCACCTCGCCCCGCATCAGGCGGGCGAACCCGGCCCAGTTGATGATCCCGAGCGCGAGGATCGCCGAGCGCAGCCCCGGCCCCAGCGACCCGGCGATGATCACCGCCAGCAGGATCAGCGGAAAACCCCACACCAGTTCGACCACGCCGCTGATCACCGTGTCCGCCCAGCCGCGGTAGTAGCCGGCGATCGCACCGAGCACGCAGCCGACCGCCACCGCGATCGCGGTCACCCCGAAGCCGACCAGCAGCGAGATGCGGACGCCGAGCGCCAGCCGGGCCAGCATGTCGCGCCCGGTCTGGTCGGTGCCGAGCAAGTGCCCGGGGCTCAGCGGCGGCAGGTTTGCGTGCAGCAGGTCCTGTTTGTCGTAGGGGTACGGGGCGAGACTCGGCCCGAAGACGGCCACCAGAACGGCGAGCAGCACCACCGCGCCGCCGACGATCAGGGCGGGACTCCCCACCGCCCGCTGGCCGATCCGCGCCAAGCGCCCCGAGCCGGCCCCCCTCCGGGGAGCCAACACCGCACCCTTCGCCCCGACATCGGCCGCTTGCGACAACGTCACCGGCCGCGTCCCGCCCGGTCAGCAGGCGACGGCGACGACGGTGAAGTCATCCGGCGGCACGGGAAGGACTGCTTAGGCATGGCGCACTCGCGGGTCAGCCAACCCGTAGGCGATGTCGGCGAGGAAGTTGCCGAAGACGACCAGCAGCACCAACAGCATCGAGAAGAACTGGGCCACCGGGTAGTCGCGGCGGATCACCGAGTCGACCAGCAGGAACCCGACCCCCGGCCACTGGAAGATCGTCTCGACGATCAGGGCGTAGCCGATCAGCCAGCCGACCCGCAGCCCGGCCAGCGAGATGATCGGCAACAGCGCGTTGTGGAAGGCCCGGCTGCCGACGACGACCCGCTCGGCCAGTCCCTTCGCGCGGTGCGTGCGAACGTAGTCCTGCCCCAGTTGCTCCAGCATCGACGAGCGCATCAGACGGGTGGTGACCGCCATCCCCTCGGCCGCCAGCACGATGGCCGGCAGGATCAGGTGCTTCGGCGAGCAGCAGCCCGCCGACGGCAGCCACCGCAGCCGGGAACTGAACAGCACGATCAGGAGCAGCGCCAGCCAGAAGTTGGGCATCCCGAGCCCGATCACCGCGAGCCCGGAGGCGAGCGTGTCGACCCACGAGCCGCGCTTCGCCGCCGCCAGCACCCCGAGCGGAACGCCGACCGCGTAGGTCAGCAGCAGGGCCGCCGCGCCGAGGATCAGGCTGTTCCGGCCGTAGATCGCCAGCAACTCGCCGATCGGCTTGCCGGTGACGAGCGACGTGCCGAGGTTGCCTTGGAACAGGTTTCGGACGTAGGTCGCGTACTGGGTCAGGATCGGCTGGTTGAGCCCGAGCCGCTCGCGGTACGCCTCCCGCGCAGACTCCAGCGCCATCGGGCTGAGCACCGCCCCGGTCGGGTCACCGGGGGCGACCCGCAGACCGTAGAAGACCGCGACCGAGGCAATCAGCAGGATGACGAGCATCCGCACCGAGCGTCGCGCGAGAAAGGCCCCCATCTGCCCCCGTCACGTTCTGCGCGGACCTACCGCTTCTTCTTCCGCTTCCGCTTCTTGCGGTGGTTCGAGCCGACCGTGGTGGAGTTGACGGTGTCGCCGCATGTCGCCGTCTTCGACACCGAGCCGCTGGTGGTGACCGTGAGCCGGTCGCCCGGGTTGCTGAAAATCCCGTTGGAGTACCAGCGCTCGGCGCTCTTCGGCAGGTCCTCCGAGTACGCGCCGTTGTAGTAGGTGACTTGCTTCCCCGGCGCGAGCACCCGGTTGTTCATGAAGTTGTCGGTGTGGGTCGCGTTCGGGATCGCGTCGCTCGCGAACTGCGTCAGCGTGACCTGGTACAGACCCTTGTTCTTGACCGTCACCGTCTCGGTGTTGACCCCGCAGTTCAGCCGCACCGCGATGGCGTACGAATCGCGCGTCTTCTTGTTGTCACCCGGTGTGTGGGTGCGTCCGCTCGAGGTGGTGGTGGTCGGCGTTCCGGTCGCCGCCTGCGCCGTCGTGCTGCCGCTGGCCGCCGGCGGCTGCACCTCGACCCCGCCCGTGCCGCCCGACTGGCACACCCCGAGGTTCGGGTTGATCGCGCTGGTGATGCAGGTGTAGCCGTCGCAGCAGCCGGTCAGCATGATGCAGACGGCCCCTTCGCCGGCGCACGTCGCCGGCGCGAGCTGGGCGGCGTCCGCCCGCCGGATCGCGGCCGAGGCGGCGAGCAGCCCGATCGTCGTCACCGCCCGCCGACGGGTCGTCGCCGACTTGAGGGTCTTGGTCAAGGCGTCGAACCGCTCACCGTTCATGGTCCGGTCCTTTCGCGACGCCGCCGCCGTGCGTGGGGATGTCGGCCACGTTGCCGAGCGGCGCGTCCTCGAGCCGATTGTACGCCTCCCAAGGCGCGAACATCGCTCCCGGCCCGAGGAACCCGTTCGAGAAGACGACGAAACCGGGACCGAAGGTTCCCGCTCGGCACCCGGTCTGGGCGCGGGTCTACCGGGCGCCTCCCGTCCGCTCCGTCCGTTGCTCCGACCGCTGCTGCTTCCGATCGGTCTTCCGCTTGGCCTTGGCAGACGCCCGATCCGCCCTCTGCTTGTCCTTCTGCTTCGACTTCTTGTGGTCCTTCTTGTTCTTGTGCTTGTCTTTCTTCTTGGAGTTCTTGTTGTGGCTCGCGCCGTTCACCCCGACCGTGCCGCCGTTGGCCGAGGCCGAGGACCGCCCGCCGTTGCCGCCGTTGCTCCCCGACTGGTCGTCGGTGCTGACGATTCCGTTCCGCTTGCGGATGATCCGCTGCGCCCGGCTGCGCGCCTCGCCGGTGACGATCGTCGCGCCGCGCACCCGCTGCACGGTTCCACTGCCGTTGCCGAAGGTCACCAGCGGCGCGGTCTGGGCATCGGACTCGCTGGACCCCGCGCTCCCGTCCTGATTGGCACTGCTCGACCCGCCGCTCCCCTTCCGCTTCGAGGTGGTCGGGGTCGACGTCGCGGTCGGCTCGGCAGTGGCGACCGGCGTCGGCGTGGCGGTCGCCGGCATTGCCACGCTGCCCCCCCCGCTCGTCGGCGTCGGGGTGGCGGTCGCACTGCCGAGGGTGACACCCGTCTGCACCGGCCCGGAGCCGGGCGGCGCGAACCCGACCTGAACCGGCATCCCGTCGGCGCAGTTGACCGCGGCGTAGGCCCGCCCGCTCTGCGCGACGACGCAGCGGTGCGGGCGCGTCCACCACCACCACGCGCCGCTGCCCGGCGTCGCCGTCGCGGCTTCCGGGGTGGTCGCCTGAGCCTGCCCGGTGCCGGACTGGGCAGCGGGCGCCTGCGTACCGGAGGTGTCGGCAGCGGCGCTCGGCGCGGTTCCGGTCGTACCCGTGTCGGCCGCAGCCGGCACTGGTCCCGCGTCGAGCGGCTCGGCGTCCCCGTCGGCGGCAGTGGTCACCGGCCCGTCGAGTGCCTCGTAGTCGCCGGCGGGTTGCGAGTCGGTGGGGGTCGTCCCTTGGTCGAGCGGCTCCTGGTCGGCCGTTTCGTCGCCGCTCGCCTGCTGGGCGAACGCGGGCGGGGCCGGCGCGAGGTCGAACGGTAACGCCGCGCCCGGCAGCGCGACCGCCACCGCCAGCGTCACCGATCCGATCGCCCCCAGCGTGCGCAGCCTCATCCGACGCCTCGTTGGATCGCGGCCCGGGCCCTTCGGCAGCATCCGGTCTGAACGCGTGACAACCGACTCGCCGGTCTCGGTTCCACCTTACGACAGCCAGACGTCGTTGTAATGGGGGTAAATGTCGTACTGGTGCGGCACCCAGCCGTTGACGTTGGGACGATTCACCCAGACCGTGTTGCGGACCACCAGCGGGATGGTCGGCAGCGTCTCCGCGATCGACATCTGGAACTGCTTGCCGGCCGCGGCCAGCTCGTCGGCGTTCGCCGCGCTCTGCCACGCCTTGATCGCGTCGTCGACCGCCGGCACGCTGGCGTTGCCCCAGTTCGGCGCACCCTTCGTCGCCGTGCCGACGAACAGCGTCACCACGTCGATCGGCACGGCCCAGAGGTAGTAGAAGAGGTAGCTGTCCGGGCCCTTCGACAGCGCCCCGAAGTAGCTGCCGCGGTCGAGCGACTCGATGGTCACCTCCATGCCGAGTTCCTTCAGGCTCCCCTGAAGGACCGAGGCGAGGTCGCGGTTGAACGACTCGTCCTGCACCGTCAGCTTGAACGCCATCCGGGTGCCGTTCTTCTCGAGGATTCCGTCGCTGCCCGCCTTCCAGCCGAGCGCGTCGACCATGCTCTTCGCCTTGTCGAGGTCGAACTGGTTGAACTGCTCGACGTCCTTGGTGAAGTACTTGTCGGCCGGCGTGATCGGCCCGTACAGCGGGCTGCCGAGGTCGAACAGCAACGCCTTGACGATGGCGGTCCGGTCGATCGCGTGCGAGATCGCCTGCCGCATCTCCTGCTTGTCGAAGTCGAGATCGGTCCGCTCGAAGTTCTGGCCGAAGATGTAGCCCGACGGCTCGCTGAAGGAGACCACCGTCAGGTCCGGGTTCCCCTGCAGGCGCGAGACGTCCTGCAGCGCCGGGTTGCGCAGCGTGTCGATCTCCCCGTTCTCGATCTGGACCGCCCGCTGGGCCGCCTCGAGGATCGCCGACCAGTGGATCCCGTCGAGGTAGGCGGGCCCCTTGTTGGTGAAGTAGGGCACCAGCGAGCCGGGGTAGTCGGCCCACTTGACGACGTCGACGTGGCTGCCCGGCACCCACTCCTTGAAGGAGAACGGCCCGGTGCCGTCCACGGTCGAGGTGCCCCACGCGTCGCCCGCCGCCGCCCGGCTCTTCATGTCGACGATCGCCCAGTACCCCGTCTTCACCACGTTCAGGATGTTGTAGTACGGGTGGGAGAACGTGAGGACGACCGTCTTCTCGTCCTTCGCCTCGATCGTCTCGACCGGGGTCATCAGGACGCCGAGCGGCGACCCGCTCTTCGGGTCCTTGATCGCGGTGTAGACCGCCGCCACCGCCGCCGCGTCGACCGGCGCGCCGCCGTGGAACTTCGCGCCGTCGCGGATCGTCAGGGTCAGGCTCTTGCCGTCCGCGGCCACTTCCCACGCGGTCGCCAGCTGCGGCTCCAGCTCGCCCTTCGGGTTGTCGATGATCACGCTCTCGAACAGCGCGTAGAAGGCCGGGTCGTACCAGTTGGTCGCGATCGGGTCGAGCTTCGAGAAGTCGAGGTCATACCCCTCGCGCAGGGTGCCGCCGTTCTTCGGCTGGTCTTGCAGGGCCGGCATCGCCGCCGCCTCGACGGTCGCCGACGACGCCAGCAGGTGGCCGAGCGTTCCCGCCGAAACACCGAGCGCCGCCGCCCCCAGCATCAGCTGACGCCGACTGAGTCGGTGCGCTCGGTGCTCCGCGAGCAGGTGGCCCAGATTCTCGGATTGCGGCACGAAGGTCTCCTGTCTGCGCGCGACGGGCTCGCCGGGGTGTTCGTACGGCCATCGTAGCACGCCGGCCGTCGGACGATTTCACGCTATTGTCGTCGGAGACGCAGGCTTTCGTCAGCCCCGGATCTCGGCCCGCGGCAACGCTTTCGGCGGCCCGTGACGCGGCGCTCTCAAGTGTCGGCGCGACGACGACGGCCCGCGGCAGCGTCCTGACATGGCACGGACAATCGGGAGGGGGACTGTGACCGATTTCCTCGCGGCGGACATCGGGGCCGAGAGCGGCCGGGTGGTCGCCGGTCGGCTCGCCGGCGACCGGATCGCCCTCCATGTGCTGCACCGCTTCCCGACCGGTCCGGTCTCGCTGCCGGAAGGCCTGCGGGCCGACATGGTTGGCGCGCACCGAGGCATCCTCGAGGGAATCCGTCGCGCGGCCGACGCCGGCTTCCTGCCGGCCAGTCTCGGCATCGACACGTGGGGCGTCTCGTTCGCCCTCCTCGACGCCGAAGGTGCGCTGCTCGGCCTCCCGATCCACTACCGCGACCCGGGGATCGCCGACCGCTCCGCCGACTTCGCCGCGACGGTCTCCTCAACCGAGCTGTTCGCGGCGACCGGCACGCAGGACCTCCCGTTCAACACGAGCGTCGTGCTCCACGGACTGCGCCGCGCCCCGTGGTTCCCCGCCGCCGACCGCCTGCTGATGCTCCCCGACCTCCTCGCCTACTGGCTGACCGGGAGCGCAACCGTCGAGCGGACCAACGCGAGCACCACCCAGCTCTTCGACCCGGAGTCGGACGACTGGGCGTGGCCGGTGATCGATCGGCTCGGCCTGCCGCAGCGTCTGTTCCGCACGCCGCTGGTTTCACCGGGCAGGTTGATCGGCCACGCGCGACCCGAACTCACGAGCGGGGTAATTCGTGACAACGCGTTCGGGGTGGTCGCCGTCGGCTCGCACGACACTGCCTCCGCCGTCGCGGCCGTTCCCGCGGCGGGCACGCGCTGGGGCTACATCTCGAGCGGCACGTGGTCGCTGGTCGGCGTCGAGCGGGACACCCCGCTCAAGACACCCGAGGCGCGCGCGGCCCGCCTCGCGAACGAGGTCGGCGTCGGCGGCAGGATCCGGCTGCTGCGTAACGTGATGGGCCTCTGGCTGATCCAAGAGTGTCGCCGGTGGTGGGAAGCCCAAGGCGACCCCGTCGACTACGACCGCCTCTCGCAGGAGGCAGCCGCCGCCCCGGCTCTCGCGGCGTGGTTCGATCCCGACCACCCGCTCCTCTTCCCGCCGGGGGACATGCCGGCGCGCATCCGCCAACTCTCGCGGGAGGCCGGGTTCCCAGTACCGGACAGCCGTGGCGCGGTCGTTCGCGCCGCCGTCGATTCGCTCGCCCTCAAGTACCGCTACGTCGTCGACCTCATCTCCTCAGTCACCGGCGAACCGGTGGACACCGTTCACGTGGTCGGCGGTGGCGCACGCAACGCGGTGCTCTGTCAGGCGACCGCCGACGCCTGCAACCGAACGGTCGTCGCCGGGCCGGTCGAGGCCACCGCGCTCGGCAACCTGCTGGTGCAGGCCGACGCGGCCGGACTGATCGACGGCCTCGACACCATCCGGGACGTCGTTCGCCGGTCGTTCGCCGTCGAGCGCTACGAGCCGACCGCCGACCGCCACCGGTGGGACGACGCCTACGAGCGCTTCCTCGATCTGGTTGCCGACACGCCGCGACCGGCATGACCGCCGCGTCCGGGCGTGACCGGCCCCGCCGGCGATGGCGGCGGCGCACGCTGGCAGGTCACAATGCGCCGTCTGGTTGGCTCGAGACGGGGGATGGGAGCGTGGTGGGGATTCGTTCCGCGTTTGGGCGAGGCGTCGTCGGGCTGGCGGTCGCGTGCTCGCTCGGCCTCGGGCCGTTGCCATCCTTGGCACAGGACGACGGGCCGACCACCTGCAACGGGGACGTGCCGATCGGCGCGCCGATCCCGGTCGCGGCGGAGCCGACGCCGGAGACTGAGCCAACCGAGATCCCGGCCGGCGCGGACGCAAGCCCGGCCGCATCCCCGCAGGCGACGCCCGTTCCGGTTCGCTACCGGGTCGTGATGGTGGCCCCGAGCGCCTCCGACCCGGTCTTCGCGGCGACCACCGCCGGCGCGGCCAAGGCCGCGTCCGAACTCGACCAGACCGTCGAGACCGCCACCGCCTCGTCGGACGCCGCGGACCCGATCGCCGCCGCCGTCGCCCAGCACCCGGACGCCCTGATCGTCGACCCGACCGGCATCGCCGACGCGGAGCCCGCACTGCGCAACGCCGTCGCCGCCGGCATCAAGGTGGTGACGGTCGGCGGCGACGTCGCGCCGGACGCCCGCACCCTCCACATCGCCGCGACCAACCCCGACCAGCTCGGCAGGATGGCGATGCAAATCGTCGGCGACCGCCTGCAATGCGCCGGGGACTTGGCAGATTTCTCGTCCAGCGAGGGCGACGAGCCTCAGAAGACCTGGCTGGCGGCTTTCACCGACGAACTGGCCCTGCCCGGCTACGCGGGCATGCGCTCGGTCTACACCGTCTTCGACGGCGGCGACCCGCAACTCGCGTACACGCGGGCGATGCAGATCATGGTCGCCTACCCGACGCTCGTCGGGGTCGTCGCCTTCACCCCGGAAACCACCGAGCAAGTCGTCCGCGCCGTCCATGACGCCGGACGAGCCGCCGACATCTTCGTCGTCTCGGTCACCAGCACGCCCGGCCTGCCGAACGACGTGCCCCCGGCCGGCGTCGACGCGGTGGTCTCCCCGAATCCGGAGGCGACCGGGTTCCTCGCCTACGTGGCCGCCTTCGACCTCGTCACCGGCAAGATCGCGGGCACGCCGGGCGAAACGCTCGACTCGCCGACGCTCGGCAGTTTCACCGTCGGCGACGACGGCACGATCCTCGCCGGGCCGCCGCTGGTGACCATGGCGGCCCCGACGGCCACGCCGACGCCGTAGCGCCCGGTTCGCACCGCAACCCCTGGCGCAGCCCGTCGCAAGGGCATTTCACGTCGCCGCCTCGTTGAAGTTCGCTACCGGACGAAACTCTTCAGCGCCCCGAGCGCGTCGCCCACCGTGCGCCGCTTCGGCACCCCGCCGTAGACCATGCCGGCCAGCTTGCGGTACTTGGCCGCCTTCGGCGTGCCGTCGACAGTCAGGTAGGTCCGCAGCACGTCGGACATCAGGGTCGGGTAGTCCCGCAGCAGGTGCGGCCGCTCGTGGGCGAAGTCGGCCACGTTCCGGATCGTCCGCAAGTCCTTCAGGACGATGCTGTCGTCGAGCAGCTCACGGTAGCGCGACAGCCCTGCCGCCGAGGTGTCTTCGGCGGCAATCGCCTCGGCGATCGCCTGCGCCGCGAGCCGGCCGGACAGCATCGCGAGGTTCACACCCTCGCGGTTGACCGGGTTGACGAACCCCGCCGCGTCGCCGACCACCACCACGCCGTCGCCGTAGAGTCGGCCGAGCCGGTTGAACCCGCCCTCCGGGATCAGGTGCGCGCTGTACTCGAGCGTCTCGCCGCCCTGCAGCAACGGCGCGATCGCCGGGTGCTGCTTGAACCGGTCGAGCATGTCGTTGACGTTGCGGCCGGTGGTGATCAGGTCGGCCAGCAGCGCGCCGGTGCCGATCGAGATGCTCTCCTTGTTGGTGTAGACGAACCCGTAGCCGAGCAGACCCGCGGTCGACTCCCCAAACACCTCATAGGCGGTGCCCATCCCGGGGTTGAGGCCGAACCGCTCCTCGATCGTCGCGGCCGGCAGGCCGATCAGCTCCTTGGCCACCAGCGCCTGCTCGATCGGCTTCCACTCCCGGTGCAGCCCGGCGCGCTGGGCGAGGAGCGAGTTCGCTCCGTCCGCCAGAACCACCACGCGCGCCCGCAACTCGCCGTCCGGGTCGCCGGTGGTGATCCCGGCCACCCGCCCGTCCTCCCAGATCAGGTCGGTGACGGTGAACTCCGGGTAGACCTCGGCCCCGACCGCCTCGGCCGTCGCCGCGTACCAGCGGTCGAACGGCGAGCGGAGGACCGAGTAGGCGTTGTACGGCGGGCGGGCGAACTGCTCGCTGCGGTAGGTGAGGCCGATCAGGTCCTCGTCGGTCAGCAGCAGGTACTTCTGCTCGATGATCGGCCGCTCCAGCGGGGCCTCGGCCTCGAAGCCCGGCGCGAACAGCTCGGTTGGCTGCCGGTAGAGGATGCCGCCCCAGACGTTCTTCGCCCCCGGGAACTGACCGCGCTCCAGCACCACCACCGACAGCCCGGCGTTCGCCAAGTCCTTGGCGGCGGTGATCCCGGCCGGGCCCGCCCCGACCACGATCGCGTCGAACTGCTCGTCCATGCCCAGACCCGCTCCCGTTCGCCCCGCGGAGGCTCAACCGCCGAATCATGCACGGCGCTTCGGCGGAGGGTCAATCGGCCAGCGACCGCGCGCCGCCGCCGGTTGTGGCCCGTTTCGGGCACAACCTATACTTTGAAGGTTTGGGCTCCGCGGCGAGCGACGAGTGTCGGCGCGTCCGCGAGGCGGGCGCGCCGGGCGTGGCGAGAGGCAGGGACGGGATGAACTTCGAGCTCAACGAGGAGCAAGTCCAGATTCGGGACCTCGCCCGCGAGTTCGCGGCCAAGGAGGTCGCCCCCCACATCCAGGCGTGGGACGCGAAGGGCGAGTTCCATCGCGAGATCCTCGACCAGATGGGCGAGCTCGGCCTGCTCGGCCTGCCGATCCCCGAGCGGTACGGCGGCGTCGGGGCCGACTATGTCAGCTTCGCGCTCGCCTGCGCCGAGCTCGAGTACGTCGACACGTTCATGCGCGTGATCATGAGCGTCCACGTCGGCCTCAACAGCCTCGCCCTCCTGCAGTGGGCGACCGAGGAGCAGAAGCAGCGCTGGCTGGTGCCGCAGGCCAAGGGCGAGAAGATCGCCACCTTCGCCCTGACCGAGCCGAACGCCGGCTCCGACGCCGGCTCCATCGAGTCGACCTACACCAAGGACGGCGACGACTACGTCCTCAACGGCGCGAAGATGTGGATCTCCCTCGCCGACGTCGCCGACCACTTCCTCGTCTTCGCCTCCGGCGACCGCTCGAAGAAGCACGCCGGCCTGACCGCTTTCGTCCTTGAGCGCGGCATGGAGGGCTTCACCACCGGCTCGATCAAGGGCAAGCTCGGCGTCCGCGCCGGCAACACCGGCGAACTGGCCTTCAACAACGTCCGCGTCCCCGCCTTCAACCGGATCGGCGAGGAGGGCGAGGGCTTCAAGGTCGCGATGAGCTGCATCGACCAAGGGCGCTTCACCGTCGGCGCGGGCGCGGTCGGCCTGACCAAGGCCTGCCTCGACGCCAGCGTCAAGTACGCCAACGAGCGGCAGGCGTTCGGCAACCCGATCGGCAAGCTGCAGCTCGTCCAGCAGATGATCGCCAAGATGGCCGCCGGCTACGAGGCCTCCTACCTGTTGACCATGAAGGCGGCCGAGCTGAAGAACCGCGGCATCCGCAACACCCGCGAGACCTCGCTGATGAAGTGGTACGCCTGCGACGTCGCATTGCAGTCGGCCGACGACGCGATTCAGGTCCACGGCTCCTACGGCTTCAGCAACGAGTACCCGGTCGAGCGCTTCTGGCGGAACTCGCGCGGCGCGGTGATCTACGAGGGCACCCGCGAGATCCACACCCTGCTGCAGGCCGAGTACGCCCTCGGCTACCGGAAGGACAAGCCGCTGCGCTGCCCGCAGCCGCCGGCGCAGGGCTTCGAGTCGGGCGATCGCGAGCCGGCGCTCGTCGCCGACTAGCCCGCGACCCGCACCCACCCGAGCGACCGGCCCCGGCCCCAGCCGCGGGCCGGTCGCGCATCCGGCACCCTGCCGCCACCGCCCCGGTGGTCGCGGCGCGATCAGAAAGGCCCCGGCCGTGTCCCAGTCCTCTTCCAGCGTCCTGCTTGCCGGGGCGCGCACCCCGTTCGGCCGCCTCAACGGCGCGCTGGCCAGCCTCAGCGCCGTCCAGCTCGGCACGATCGCCGCCAAGGCTGCGGTCGAGCGGGCGGGAGTCGCCCCGGACGAGATCGGCACCGTCGTCTTCGGCCAAGTGCTGCAGGGCGGCGCCGGCCAGAACCCCGCTCGCCAAGTCGCCCTCGCCGCCGGCCTGCCGAAGACCGTGCCGGCCGAGACGATCAACCGCGTCTGCGGCTCCGGGATGCGGGCGATCACCCTCGCCGACTCGCTGATCCGCGCCGGCGACTTCGAGGTGGTCCTCGCCGGCGGCATGGAGAGCATGACCAACGCCCCCTATCTGCTGCGGCAGGCGCGCGGCGGCTATCGGTTCGGCAACGGCACGCTCGAGGACATGGCCCAGTCGGACGGCCTCACCTGCGCCGTCGGCCACTGCTCGATGGGCGTCCACGGCGGCGCGGTCGCGGCCGAGGAGGGGCTCAGCCGCGAGGAGCAGGACGCGTGGTCGCTCCGCTCACACCGGCGGGCCGTCGCCGCCCAGGACGCCGGCACGCTCGCCGAGGAGATCGTCCCGGTCGAGATCGCGACCAAGGGCGGCCGCAGCGTCGTCGAGCACGACGAGGCCCCGCGCCGCGACACCAGCGCCGAACTGCTCGCCCGCCTCAAGCCTGCCTTCGACCCGGCCCACACTGTCACCGCCGGCAACGCCCCCGGCGTCAACGACGGCGCGGCAGCCGTCGTCGTCGCCGACGCGGCGTGGGCCGAGCGGCACGGGCACACTCCCCTCGCCCGCATCGTCGCTCACGGTGCGGCGGCGTGGGACGTGCCCTACCTCGCCTACACCCCGGCGATGGCGGCCGAGGTCGCGCTCGAGCGGGCCGGCCTCAACATCGGCGAGATGGACCTCGTCGAGATCAACGAGGCGTTCGCCAGCGTCACCCTGATCTCCTCCAAGCGGCTCGGGGTCGACCCGGAGCGGGTCAACGTCAACGGCGGCGCGGTCGCCTTCGGCCACCCGATCGGCGCGAGCGGAACGCGGATCGTTCTCACGCTCGCGCTCGAGCTGCGGCGAAGGGGCGGCGGCCTCGGCCTCGCCGCGATCTGCTCCGGCGGCGGCGGCGGCGACGCGATCATCATCGAGGTGCCGCGCGCGTGAGCGGCCCGATCGTCCTGCCGCTCGACGGCGTCGCTCCCCGGATCGCGCCGGACGTCTACCTCGCGCCCGGCTGCGTCGTCGTCGGGGACGTGACGATCGGCCCCGGCTCCAGCGTCTGGTTCCACGCCGTGATCCGCGGTGACGTCGCCCCGATCCGGATCGGCGCGCGCAGCAACGTGCAGGACAACGCGGTCCTGCACGTCGACCGCGGCTCCCCCTGCGTCGTCGGCGACGACGTGACGATCGGCCACGGCGCGATCGTCCACGCCACCACCGTCGGCAACGGCGTCACCATCGGCATGGGGGCGATTGTCCTCTCCCGTTCCACGATCGGCGACGGCGCGATCGTCGCCGCCGGCGCGGTGGTCGCCGAGGACGCCGTGGTCGCGCCGGCGGCCTTGGTGATGGGCGTGCCGGCCAAGGAACGCCGCATCCTCGACGAGGCGGGCCTCCAACGCTCACTCGACAACGCCGAACGCTACGTGCGCAACCGCGCCCGGTTCCTCGCCCAGCCGTGGGCCCGCTCCGTCAGCGAACTGGAGGCCGACCCCGATGCCGATTGACCTCGACCGCAGCGGCGGTGTGGCGACCCTGACCCTCAACCGACCGGAAGCGCTCAACGCCTTCAACACGGAGCAGTTGCACCTGCTGCGAGATGCCCTCGCCGAGGTGGCCGCCGATCCCGACATCCGCGTCCTCGTCCTCACTGGCGCGGGCGAGCGAGCCTTCGCCGCCGGCGCGGACATCCGCGAGATGGCCGGCCTCAATCCCGACGGCGGTCTCGCCTTCGGTCGGCTCGGGCACGCCGTCACCCGCGCGGTCGAGACGCTGCCGCAGCCGGTCATCGCCGCAGTCAACGGCTACGCTCTCGGGGGCGGCTGCGAACTCGCCATTGCCTGCGACATCCGGCTGGCCAGCGAGAACGCGGTCTTCGCCCAGCCCGAAGTCTCGCTCGGCATCCCGCCCGGCTGGGGCGGCAGCCAGCGACTGCCGCGCTTGGTCGGACTCGGCATCGCCGCCGAGATGATCCTCACCGGCCGCCGCGTCGCCGCCGCCGAGGCGCTCCGGATCGGCCTCGTCAACCGTGTCGTGCCGTTGCCCGACCTGATGCCGGCGGCGGCCGAACTCGCGGCGACGATCGCCGCCAACGGCCCCGTCGCCGTCCGCGCCGCGAAGCGACTGATGGCGCTCGCCTTCGACGGCAACCCCGCAGTCGGGCTCGAGACCGAGTGCGCCGTCTTCGGCTCCGTCTTCGGCTCCCCAGAACAGCGCGAGGGGATGGGCGCGTTCGTCGAGAAGCGGAAGCCGAGCTTCGGCTGACCGACCCTACTGCAGGTTGACGAACAACCCGCCGTCGACCAGCAGCGCCGCGCCGTTGACGTAGCGAGCCTCGTCGGTGGCGAGGAAGCAGACCGGGCCGGCGAGGTCCTCGGGCACGCCGATCCGGCCGACGGGGATGCGCGTCTCCATGTAAGTCCGCTTCCCCGGCTCCGCGAGGTCCTCGCGGTTGATGTCAGTCGCGATCGTCCCCGGCAGCACCGAGTTGCAGGTGATCCCGTGCGGCCCGAGCACGATCGCCAGCGACTGCATCAGCGAGTGGTCGCCCGCCTTGGTGGGCGTGTAGTGCGTCTGCATCGCGCCGCCGACGAGCGCACTGATCGAGCTGACGGTGATGATCCGCCCGCCGCGCCCCTGCGCGACCATCCGGTTGGCCGCCGCCTGCGAGCAGAGGAAGACACCTTTCAGGTTGACGTCGTGGACGCGGTCCCACAGGTCCTCCGGCATCGTCAGGAAGTCGTGGAACGGGCAGATGCCAGCGTTGTTGACGAGGATGTCGACCCCGCCGAAGGCGTCGGCGACCGCCGCGAACATCGCCTCGACCTCGGGCTTGCTGGCAACATCGGCCCGCACTGCCATCGCCGTCCCGCCCGCCGCCCGAATCTCCTGGACCAGATCGGCAGGGTCGGTCCCGTGGTAGTTGACTGCCACCGCCGCCCCAGCCCGCGCCAAGCGAGCGCTGATTGCCCGCCCGATCCCGCGCGACCCGCCCGTGACGACCGCCACCTTCCCCGAGAGGTCCATCCCGCCGCTCCTCTGCCGTCCCGCGTACCGAAAGCCCTCGACCGCCACCGTCCCATCCGAAGTCCAAGCCGTCAAGCCGCGGATTCGATCCCGACCCCCCGACCCCCCGACTCCTCGACTCCTCGACTCCTCGACTCACGATGCTAGTCTTCCGACCTGTTCGGCACGGAAGCGACCAACACGCGCGAGGGGACAACGCACCATGCGGTTC
>JBDHWC010000015.1:0-38073 GCA_039809985.1 Thermomicrobiales bacterium
GACGGCAGGAGGTCCGCCAGCCCGGACTGCCGCATCCAGTGGCACAGGTACAAGGGGTCGCCGCCGTTCACCAGCAGGGCGTCGGTCTCCCGGACCAAGGGGACCCAGAGGTCTTCTTCGATGCTGGGCAGCGCCATGAGCTCCAGCACGCCCAGCGACTGACAGCCGAGCCCGACCATGGGCGGGTCGGAGGCGACCCCGGAGACGAACCGCCAAGCCGCGGCAGGCCCCGCCATCGGGTAGCCGTACGACGCGGTCGGGATGCAGAGAGCGCCGCAATCGGCGACCGGCTTGCCCAGCAGGCCGACCAGCGTGTCGCGGATGGCCGGGTTCTGGATGCCGGCGGAGGTCAGGAGGGGATTTAGGGTGTCCTCCGGATCGTGTGGCCGGGTTCGTGCCGAAGCGCCATGACTCGCCATTGCGACGATTGTTCCCTTCGGCGCAATCAACAAGGAAATCGGGCGGGCGCTGTTCATGAGCGACGCCACGGTCAACAGCCACATGGCGCGCAACATTTCGAAGTTGGACATCGCCTCCCGCACCGCCGCAGTGGCCAAGGCCTGCCAGAACGGCACCATCCGCTGAGAGCGCCGCCGGGGCACCGTTCGCGTGCCGCGCGGGACGGCAGCATGGAGCCAACTGACGTGCCGGTGTCCCGTCTGGGCGAGACTGGGTCGCTTCCCATGTCAGGACGTCGACCTCGGGCCGGCTCGCCGCGAGAACCGGGGGCGCGTCCCGGCGTGGGCAGACGTCATGGCGGTCTGCGCCGCGCCGTGGCGGCGCGTTGAGGCTCGCGGCGGCACCGGCTCGGTCGCACCGCGGAGCCGACGGTGAGCAGGCACCCACGCGGACGGCCGAACGACGGGAGCCGAACCCGCGGGGTCTCGATGCATGGTGTGGGATGTGCGCCGCGCGTCATGCCCAAGGCTCGAATCGGCGGGCAATGCTCACGCGCACCGGTTTGGATACAGGTCACCGGGGGAGGAGGCGACACATCGCCCGCGGGCACAGCCAATGCCCGTGAAACAAGGTTCCCCGCTTGAAATTGCCTCGCAGTCGAAGTAGTCAATCGGGGAAATCGGCGAGGGCACCTCACGACCGCAACAGCGGTAGCCGGACCGGTACGAGATGCTGACCGAGCCGGTCGGCCAGCAGCACTCGCGGGCAGCGACCCGTCCCTCCGGGGGAGGGCCTATCACAAGGCCCGGTTCAACGTCGGTCCTGCACTCCTCCGAGGAGCATTTGTTCGAGCAGCCCTCCCCGGCGGCGCAAACCCGCCAGCCGGCTGGGCAATCGCACCAGCCGAGGCCCGGGCGTTCGGGCACGGCAATGCAGTACTGCCCGTGCGGATCGGCCATCTCTAGACATTGGAGGGTGCCGATTTCGCAGAGGCACCGTCCTTGGTAACAACCGCGGTCGCCGGGGCAGAGGGAATCGCACGAGGGGACGCAATGGCCGGCGTCGCACGTTTCGCCCGCCGCGCACCGTGTGTCGCAATCCCCGCAATGCCTCGTGTCGGATTGCCTGTCGACGCAGGAGTCCCCGCACGCGTCGCCGTTGGCGCAGCCGCACAGGCCGGCGAGGCAGGTCAGGTCACCGTGGCAGGCGTTGTCGCACCCGCCGCAATGGACGTTCGAGACCTGCGTGTCGACGCACTCGCCCGCGCAGGGCTGCTGGTTGGCGGGGCAGCCGCCTGTTGTTTGGCAACGCCCGCCGACGCACGGGGCGTCGGTCGGGCAGAGCTGGTTGCAGCCGCCGCAGTGCTTCGCGTTCGTCTGCGTGTCGACGCACGCCTTTCTGCACTTGACGAGGCCGTTCTTGCACTTCTTCTTGAGGGGTTTCGTCCCTTTCTTCTTGGTCGCCTCAGCTGGTAGCGCGACCGCAAGGCCGGTTCCGGCGGCGAGCGCGGCGACGCGACGCCGGGTCGACACGTTGGAGAGGCTTCGGGCGAGACCGTCGAACCGGTGAGCGTCCATGGACAACGCTCCGAAACGACGCACCGCCTCACATGGGTGAAGGCGGACGATCCAACAGGGACCGCGAGCGGAATCCCTGGGTGACCGGTGCCGCGCCTCGACCAATCGCCACCATGTCCGGGGTCATGGCACACTTTGGCATATTCTGCACTCTACCGCCCCGGAAGTGGTGTGTCAATTTCTGGGGAACGCAGCATTGCCTTGTCAGCGACGTTCCCGTCCGGAGTTGATGCCGGACTGACCGCTTTCCCGCGCCACGGTCGGCTCCGCGGCGGTGCTTTGGCATTCGCGCGGGCGAGCGACCCCGTCCGGGGCGGCGCAGCCGTCAAGGGGCCGGGGTCGCCGCCACCGCCGTTGTGGGAGTCGGCGAGCTGGATCCGTTCGCCCGGACGATGCCGGCGCGCCCGGCCTCGCGCGGTCCGGGCACTTGGCCGTGGAAGACGTGCATGCCCGGCGGGGCGCCGATGACGACCGTCCGGCTCTCGCCGTGGTTGAAGTCGCCCGTGCGCATGCCGAGGTGGTCGAAGAACACGTTCTCGCCGAACGCCTGCGCGACGCACTCCGCAGGAACCGCCTTCGCGGTCGCGGCGGCTTCGATCGGGCTCGTCGTCGGGGCCTTCGTGCGTGCGGCTCCTGCTGTCTGGGAGGGCGGGTCGCCCGGAGCCGGGACGGCGGTGATCGCGAGCATCGCCGTCCCGGCCATCATGAAAGCACGTTTCACGGGCGCCGACTTTGTGCCGCAGTCTTGGGCGGAGCGGCATTGGCGTCGCACGGCCGCGCATGGTCGGGTGGCATGGGTTTGCGGGCAATCAACGTTATCCGCATAGTGTTCGCGGTGCCTTGCCCCCCGCTCCGCGACTGCTGGCGACGGCAGGATTCCTCCGATCCCGGCCATTCCAGCCGTCACGAGGCGAACTCGGCCAGCGACGCGCGCTCCAGCGCCTTCAGGTCGACGCCGATGCCGGCGACGGTCAGCAGCACGGTCTCGGACGCAGCGGCGGCGGCTTGGTTGACGCGGCCGAGCGCGTCGCGGTAGCGGCGACCGAGCGGCGTCGCCGGCACGACGCCCATGCCGACCTCGTTGCTGACCAGCACCAGGCGCAGGCCGCGCTGTCGGGCCAGACCGCAGAGCGCGATGACGTGCTCGACGGCGGCTTCCTCAAGCGCGGCCCAGCGCGGGGCGTCGACCGTCTCGGGGTCGGTCTCGGGGCCGACGCCTTCGACGAGCCGGTTGCCGAGCCAGACGGTCAGGCAGTCGACCACCACCACCTCGTCGCGGCTCGCCTCGCGCTCCACGGCGGTCACGAGGTTGAGCGGGGCCTCGGCCGTGCGCCAGGTCGCTGGGCGCGACGCTCGGTGGCGGGCGATCCGCTCGGCCATCTCGCCGTCGGTGACGCTGGCGGTGGCCACCACCAGGACCGGGCGGTCCGCGGCGTGCGCCAGTCGCTCGGCGAGCGCGCTCTTGCCGCTGCGGACGCCGCCGAGCACGAGGGTGACGGACGATGCGTCAGTCGGTGGTGCGGTGGGCATCGTCCCGTTCCTCCGGTGGCATTCCGACGGTGGCGAGGTGCGCGGTGTCGTTCCAAGCGTGAACGACGGGGCCGCTCGGCAGCCAGTCGAGCCGTGAGACGCTGGCGCAGTCGAGGCGCAGTCGCCAAGAGTCGGCCAGTCGCATCCCGAGAGCGTCGGCGACCGCCAGCCGCAGCGAGCCCGCATGCCCGACGACGACCACCGGGCCGTCGGTGTCGGCGACCGCGCGGTCGAGTGCGGCACGAACCCGATCGGCGGCTTCGAACAGCGATTCCCCGCCCGGCGGTCGCCCCGACTCCGGCTGGTCGAACCAAGCGGCCGCTTTCGTATCGGCGGCGACCACCTCGGCATACGTCCGGCCCGACCACGCGCCGAAGTCAAACTCGCGCAAGGCAGCGTCGAGGGTGACTGCACACCCGGCGAGGCTCGCCACGGTCTGCGCGGTCTCGACAGCGCGGCACGCGTTGCTGGACCAGACCGCGATTGGCCGCAGCGGCGCAATGCGCCGGGCGAGATGCTCGGCCTGTCGCCGCCCTTCCGGCAGGAGCGGTCGGTCGGGACCGGGCAGTCGCAGATCGTCGGGCGCGGCGGCGAGCGCGTGGCGGACGAGCAGCAATGTCGCCATGCGGCTGACTCAGCCGAGACCGTGGCGGGTGGCCAGCATGGCGACCAACGCAGTGGTCTCGGTGACGACGGCGATCGCGCCGTAGGTGTCGCCGGTCAAGCCGCCCAGCCGGCCCGAGAGGAACCGCCCGGCGACCGAGGCGACGATGACGGCAACGGCGAACCCGACGGCTCCTGCCTCTCCGGCGACGACGGCCACGACGACGGCCAGGATGGTCGCCACCAGCAGCGGGCCGCGTCCCGCGTGCTGCCGCATCGTCGCCCCGAGGCCCGCGGCGCGCGCGGCCGGGAAGAGCACGACCGCCGCGACCATCGCCCATCGCGCACTGGCGCAGGCGACGACGAGGAGTCGCAGCCGATCTTCTCCGCGCAACTCGGCGAGGCACGCCCACTGGAGCAGGATCGCCAGCGACCCGGCCATCACCCCGAACGCGCCCACTCGGCTGTCCCGCATGATCTCGAGTCGTCTCGTCGGCGTGCGGCCGCCGAAGACGCCGTCGGCGGTGTCCATCAGCCCGTCGAGGTGCAGGCCGCCGGTGACGGCCACCGCGATCGCGAGCAGGATCGCCGCCACCGGGCCGGGCGGCAGCACGCGGTCGAGGCCGAGGCCGATCCCGCCGAGGACGACGCCGATGGCTGCCCCGACCAGCGGGAACCACGGCAGGCTGGCGGCGAGCGGTCGAGGCTCCGATCCGCGGCCGGGCAGCGGCAGCACGCTCAGGAAGCGGACCGCGTCGGCCGCGGCAGCGAGCGGGTTGGTCATCGGGGGGTCGCGTCGTCGACCCCGGCCTCGGCGAAGGTGGCCATGCCCCGGTGCAGGTCGAGCGCCGCGCCGACGACCCCGAGCGCGACCGCCGCCCCGCTCCCCTCCCCCAGCCGCATCCCGTAGTCGAGCAGCGGGCTGAGGCCGAGCGCGGCGAGCACCTTGGCGTGGCCCGGCTCCGACGACTGGTGGCCGGCGATCAGGAACGGCCGCAGATTCGGGCAGAGGGCGACGGCGACCAAGGCCGCCGCGCCGACGACGAAGCCGTCGAGGACGACCGGCACGCGCTGCCCGCCCGCCCGCAGCATCGCGCCGGCCATCGCCGCGATCTCGAGGCCGCCTACCCCGGCCAGCACGCCGACCGGGTCGGCACGGTCCACGGCGTTGACTCGCAACGCATTGCGGACAACGTCGACCTTGCGGACCAGCGCCGCGTCGTCGATGCCGGTGCCGCGGCCGACCACCGCCGCGGGCGGCAGGCCGAGCATGGCGGCGGCGACCGCGGACGCGGCGGTGGTGTTGCCGATCCCGACCTCGCCGAGGGCAAGCAGGTCGATGCCTTCGCCAACGACCTCGGCGATCGCGTCCGCGCCGACCGCGACGGCGGCGAATGCCTCCTCACGCGTCATCGCCGGCCCGTGCAGGATCGAGGCGGTGCCGGGCCGGACACGGCACGACCGGACACCCGGGCCGGGGGCGACGGGTGACGCGATGCCGACGTCGACGACGAGCAGTCTTGCCCCGACCGAGCGGGCGAGAACGGCCGCCGCGGCGTCGCCGCGGGCGAGCGCGGCGACGATCTGGGCGGTGACGGTGGCCGGGTAGGCGCTGACGCCCTCCTGCGCCACGCCGTGGTCGGCAGCGAAGACGGCCAGCCAGCGCCGGTCGCCGCGCGGCACGGCGTCGCCGGTGACGCCGGCCACCTGCACCGCCAGTTCCTCCAGTCGCCCGAGCGATCCCGGCGGCTTGATCAGAACGGCCTGGCGCTCGCAGGCGCGCTCGGCCGCGCTCGGGTCGAACGGCGGGACGGCGGCGATCAGGTCTTGCAGGCGCGCCCCGGGGTCGTTCAAAAGTCGAGCCCCTTCAGGGCCATCACCCCTTGGTGGAAGGGGTGCTTCACTTCGCGCATCTCGGTCACCAAGTCGGCGGCGTCGAGCAGCGCGGACGGGGCGTCGCGGCCGGTGACGACCACGTGCTGCCCGAACGGGCGGTCGCGCAGCACCGCCAGCACCTGCTCCGTGTCGAGCCAGCCGAAGGTGAGGCAGTAGGTCAGTTCGTCGAGGATCACGACGTCGTTCTCCGTGTCCGCGATCGCCGCCTGGCAACGGGCCCACCCCTCCTCCGCCAAGGCCCGGTCGTGCGCGAGATCCTGGCTGGTCCAGGTGAAGCCCGCGCCGAGCGGCACGATCTCGACCCCGAGGGCGCGGGCGGCGCGCACCTCGCCCCAGTTGCCGCTGCTGGCCTTCACGAACTGGAACATCGCGACCCGCATCTTCTGGGCGGAGGCGCGGAGGAGCAGGCCGAGCGCGGCGGTCGTCTTCCCCTTCCCGTCGCCGGTGTAGACGATGAGCAGGCCGCGCCCGCTGCGGTCGGCATGGCGGCGCGCCTCGGCCAGCCCTTCGCGCTGCGAGGCCCGGGTCTCCTCGCTCAGGGGGTCGTCAAGCGGGTGCGGGCCCGGTCCGTTGTCGGTCATCGCTCGCCTCCGGCGGTCGTGGCGTCGGCTCGGACGGTCGTGTCGCGGGGAAGCGGCGTCCCGACCCGGACGGTGCCGGTCGGGCTCGGCGGCAGGAACGCCGGCCGGCCGCTCTCCGGGTGGGCGACGGAGGGGAAGATCGCGCCGTAGACGGCCTCGACGGCGGCCGGGCTGAGGAGCGTCGCCGGCTCGCCGTGCGCCAGTTCCCGGCCCTCGCGCAGCAGCACGACGTCGTCGCAGTACTCGGCGGCGAGGTTGATGTCGTGGAAGACGCCGAGCACCGCCAGTTCGTCCGAGCGGGTGAGCTGGTGAACGAGCTGGACGAAGGCAACCTGGTGCGCCAAGTCGAGGTGCGCGGTCGGCTCGTCGAGCAGCAGCACGTCCGGTTCCTGGGCGAGGGCGCGGGCCAGCACCAGCCGTTGCCGCTCGCCGCCCGAGAGCGCGCCGATTCGCCGGTCGGCCAGCGGCAGCGCCGAGACCAGTGACAGGGCCCGCCGGACGATGCCGCGGTCGGTCGCGGAGGGCGAGCGCCACCACGGACGGTGCGGGCTGCGCCCGGCCATCGCCACCTCCCAGCCCGTGTAGGCGTCCGGCAGCCGGTCGCCTTGGGGCACGACGGCGATCGTGCGGGCGATCTCCTCCCGCGGAACCTGGCCGAGGTCGGTGCCGCGCAACCGGACGCTCCCCTCCCCCGGCTTCAAGAGGCCCGCCGCGAGGCGGAGCGCGGTCGACTTGCCGGAACCGTTCGGGCCGAGCAGGCCGAGGAACCGTCCGGGCCGGACGGCGAGCGAGACGTCGGTCAGGGCTGGCTGCCGCCCGTTGTCGTAGCGGAAGCTGACGCCGTCGAGCTCGAGCAGCGGCGACGAGGTCACCACGGCCGGAGCCGCCCCTGCCGATGCAGCAGGAAGAGGAAGAACGGGCCGCCGATCACCGCGGTGACGATCCCGACCGGCAATTCGGCCGGCCCCGGCAGGCCGCGGGCCACGGCGTCGGCGGCGATCAGGAACGCCGCCCCGAGGATGCCGGAGACGAGCAGCAGGCGGTGGTGCTCCGGCCCGACGACGAGGCGGGCGGCGTGCGGCACCACGAGGCCGACGAAGCCGATCAGGCCGGCGACGGAGACGGCGGCGGCGGCGGCGAGCGTGGCCGCGGCGGTCAGCCAGAGCCGCGAGCGGGCGACGTCGATCCCCAGCGTGGCGGCCTCGTCGTCGCCGAACTGGAGCAGGTCGAGGGTGCGCCCGCCGAGGAGGATCGCGCCCGCGCCGACGGCGACCGGGAGCACGATCTGCCCGACTTGCGACCAGCTGGCGACGTTGAACCCCCCGAGCAGCCAGCCGTAGATGACCATCAGCTGGTCGCCGTGGGTGTACATCAGGTAGGCGCAGGCGGCATTCGCCACGGAGCCGACGGCGACCCCGGCCAACAGGAGGGTCGCGCCGCCGGTGTGCCCCTGCCCGGCGATGCCGAGGACGATCGCGACCACGATCGCCGCCCCGACGAAGGCGAACAACTGGACCGCGCCGCCGCGAGTCGCCACGCTCGGCAGCGGCAGCACGAAGGCGATCACCGCGCCGAGGGCGGCACCGGCGGCGACGCCGAGCACGTAGGGGTCGGCGAGGTCGTTCCGGAAGAGTCCTTGGTAGGTCGCGCCGGAGACGGAGAGCGCCGCTCCGACCACCCCGGCGAGGACGATCCGGGGCAGCCGGATCTCGAGGAAGATCGACGCGCTGGTGGCCGGAATCTCGATCCCCTCCCGGCCGAGCGCGCGGCCGAGCAGGTCGAACGGCAGCGAGAGCGGCAGGGCGGCCTTGCCGATGGCCGCCGCCAGCAGGGCGACCATCAGTAGGATCAGCGCGGAGACGGCGACCGCGAGGCCGGTGCGCGACCGCCGACGCGACGTCGACGGGGCAAGAGCCCCGACCTCCCCCGCCACGGCCGGGAGCGGCGCGAGCCTCATGCCGCGGACGGGGTCGCGGCCGGCGTCGCCGGTGCGCCAGCCGGGGCCGGGGTCTCGGCCGCCGGGTACTTGTCGGGGTGGATGGCGCGGGCCATCGCCTCCAGCCCGTCGACGATGCGCGGGCCGGGCCGGGCGACGAGGTCGGCGTCGAGCAGGACCACACGCCCGTCGCGGACGGCGGCGACCCCCGACCAGCCGGGGCGGGCGGCGACCTGCTCCGGGGTGGTGCCGGCGTCGCCGTCGCCGAGGAGGACGACCTCGGGGTCGGCGGCGACGACCGCCTCGGTGCTCAGTTGCGGCCAGGCGGTGGTCGCGTCGGCGGCGATGTTGGTGCCGCCGGCGTGGAGGATCAGGTCGTCGCCGAACGAGTCCGGGCCGGCGGTGTAGAGGTCGGGGCTGTATTCGAGGAAGACGCGCGGCCGCGGCGCGCCGGCGACCGCCGCCTCGACCGCGGCGATGCGTGCCGCCATCTCGCAGGTGAGGGCGCGGGCCGCCTCCGGCACGCCGGCGATCGCGCCGACGAGGTCGATGCTCGCCAGCACGCCGTCGAGGTTGGTCGGCTCGACGACGACGGTGGTCAGCCCGAGACCGTCGAGCTTGTCGAGCAGCGGCCCCTCGGCGGCGGCGGTGGCGAGGACCAGGTCGGGCTTGGCTGCCACCAGCTCCTCCGGGTTCGGGTCGATGTAGCCGCCGATCCGCGGCTTGGCGACCGCCTCCGGCGGGTAGTCGGAGACTGGGTCGACCGCGACCACCCGGTCGCCGAGGCCGAGCGCGAAGGCGATCTCGGTGTTGCTGGGCGCGATCGTGACGATCCGCTGCGGCTCGGCCGCGATCGTCACCGAGCGGCCGGCGTCGTCGGTGATCGTCATCGGGTAGGCGCTGGCGACGGGGGTTGCCGCCCCGTCGGCGCAGGCCGCCGGGGTCTGGACGGCGGGCGTCGCCTGCGCCAGCGCGCCGAGGACGCTTGCCGCCAGCGTGGCGACGATCAGCAGCAGCACGCGGGCCGTCGGGAGGACTCTCATCGAAGCGCTCCGTGCGGTGGGCCGGTCGCGCTTCGGTGGCGGGGTGGGAGGTGCGGTGGTCGCCGCAGGTCGGGGCGTCCGCCACGCCTGCACCTTTGCCCTCGAAGGTGGCCGGGCGTCGATGCAGAGGCGGGCATTCTGGCTCCCGGGCCGCGCGCGGCTCGGTCACAGTTGCGGGACAGCGCCGGCGTCGCACCGGACTTCCCCCGTTCAAGCCGAACCCCTTCGGGCGCGGCCCTCTGCGCCTGTTCGATTGTGTGCCAACGCTAGCAGCCGGACGCGGCGGAGGCAAGTGCGGTGGCAACGGTGGTGGCAGGCCGGTTGCGAGGATCGACCCCTTGCAATCCGGCAGGTGGGGACGACGGGGAGACGCATGACGCGAGGCGAGGCGGACACCGGCTTCTGGGTCAACACCGTGTCGCGCTCGCACGTCGAGCGCGGCGTGCGCGAGGGCGTCGTCCAGTCGAACCACGACAAGGCGACGGGTGTGCGGCAGTTGCGGCGGGGCGACCTCGTCGTCTTCTACTCCCCGCGCACCGACTACCCGGACGGCGAGACGTTGCAGGCGTTCACCGCGTTCGGCCGGGTGACCGACGACGCGCCGCACCAAATCGAGATGACGCCCGACTTCCACCCGTGGCGGCGGCGGATGGCCTTCCGGCCGTGCGAGGAGACGCCGACCCGGCCGCTGCTCCACGACCTCGACTTCATCCCCGACCCGGCCAAGTGGGGCATGCCGTTCCGGCGTGGCCTGTTCCGGGTCGGCGAGGCCGACTTCCGGCGGATCGCGGCGGCGATGCGAGTCGACCTCGACGCCGGGTGAGGCGGCCGACCGCCGGGTCGGATCAGCGTGCGCCGCCGAGGTTGAGGACGACGATGCCGGCGACGATGAGGAGGATGCCGCCGATCTCGACCAAGGTCAGTCTCTCGCCGAAGAGCCAGAGGCCGAGCAGGGCGGTGCCGGCGATGCCGACGCCCGACCAGATCGCGTAGCTGAAGGCCAGCGGCAGTGTCTTCAGCGCCTGCGACATGAGCCAGAACGCCGAGCCGTAGCCGACCAGCACCAGCAGCGACCAGAGCGGTTTCGTGAAGCCGTCGGTCAGTTTCAGCGAGGTCGTGGCGACGATCTCGGCGGCGATCGCCACGGCGAGCATCAACTCCGGTCGCATGGCGCGCGGTGCCTCCAGGGCCGGGCCCGGCGGGCGCGGCGAGATCGGGCGCGGCTCCCGAGGTCGGGAGCGCGCGGCATTGTCGCCGGGACGGTGCGGTTCCCGCGGGCCTCGCCGGTCGGGGACGGGCGGCGTGCTCCCCTACCCCACCCACTTGCGCTTGTTCGCCACGTAGTCGACGAGGATGTACTCCCCGAGCCGGTCGGGGGTGGCGACGAAGACGCGGCCGCCGTTGATCCGCGACAGGTCGTTGATGAACTGCACCATGTAGGGCGAGCGCTCCAGCATGAAGGTGTTGATGGTGATCTGGTCGCGGGTGCAGCGGACCACCTCCCGCAGCGTCTCCTGGAAGGTGCGCGGCGTCGGCGGGTAGCTGAAGCGGACGTGCCCCTGCTCGAAGTGGGCGGTCGGCTCGCCGTCGGTGATGACGATGATCTGGCGGTTGCTCCCCTTCTCGCGGCCGAGGAGCTGGCGGGCGAGCTGGAAGCCGTGCTGCATGTTCGTGCCGTAGTTGTACTCGTTCCAGTCGAGGCTCGGCAGTTCGGAGGGCTTGATCTCCTCGGCCATGTACGAGAAGCCGATGATGTGCAGCGTGTCGCGCGGGTACTTGCCGCGGATCAGGGAGTCGAGGGCGAGGGCGACCCGCTTGGCGGCGTTGAAGCAGCCGTTGTAGAGCATCGACCGGCTCATGTCGACCATCAGCACGGTCGAGGAGCGGGTCGCGAACTCGGTCCGGTAGACCTCGAAGTCGCGCGGCTGGAGCCGGACGCCCTCGCCGGATGCCGCCCCGTCCCGCTGCACCGCGTTCATGATCGTCTGCGGAATGTCGAGCAGGAACGGGTCGCCCCACTCGTACGGCTTGGTGACGTCGGTGCGGTCGCCCGCGCCGCCGTCGCGCCGCAGGTCGTGCTGCCCCATCCGGTCGCGCTTGAGGTCGGCGAAGATGTCGGTGAGCGCCTTCTCGCCGATCTTGCGGACCCCCTGCGGGGTCAGTTCCCAGCCGCGGCGGGTCTTGCGGACGTAGCCCGCCTCCTCGAGCATCTTGGTCAGCCCGCGCAGCTGCTCCATCTGCTCGTGCTCCTCCTCGCCGAGGAGGTCGCGGAAGGCGTCGTCGTCGATCGCCGCGAGGTCCGACCAGTCGCGGACCGACTTGAGTTGTTCCTCCATGTCGTCGTAGTCGCGCAGGCGGTCCATCATCCGCAGCGCCTCGGCAAGGGTCATCGACTCGTCGCCGGAGAACTGGAAGCGGTTGCGCCACTGGTCGGGCGGCATCATCCGGCCGAGGTTCTCGCCGAGCCGCTGCATCTGCTGCTGGATGCCTTGGTCCTGGGTCAAGGCGTCGACCATGTTCTGGAGCGCGCCGCGCTGCTCGGCGGTCATGCTCTCCATCAGTTCGCGCATGGCGGTCATCTGCCGCTGCATGCGCTCCATCAGCTCGTCGAGGCTGGAGACGTCGTTGCCGAAGAAGTGCCCCCACTTGTGCATGAACTGCTGGAAGCCGGGGTCCTCGCCGCGCTGGGCGGCCTCCAGCATGTCGTTCAGGTCGGACATCATCTGCCGGGTCTCGGCCAGGTTCTCGGGGGTCATCTGGCCGAGCGCCTGCTGCATCCCCTGGAAGGTCTGCTGCAGGATCTGCTGCTGGAGCATCGCCAGCAGTTCCAGGAACTGCTGGTGGGCCTCCGGGGTCATGAACTCGTAGTCGTTGAGGGCGCGGATCCGGTCGCCGGGGTCGGCCGGCAGGTTGCCGAGCTGGTCGAGCTTGCGGCCGGCCATCTGCTCCATCATGCGGACGAGGTCGGGGTCGAGCGGCTCGGCCTTCCCCTCCCCGGCCGCGCCCTCCGCGCCGCCGGGCTCCCCGGACGCCGGTCCGGGCTGCGCGCCGCGCGGCTGCCGGGCACCGGAGGCTTGCTCGGCCCCGAGGTCGCCGCTCGGCGAGTCGCCGCGCTGGGCAGAGGGCGCCTCGCCTTCCGAGGCGGCGTCGCCCTCCGGCTCGCCGGCGCGGCGGCGGGCCTCGTCGAGCTTGTGCTCGATCCCCTGCCGCTCGGTGGCGACGATGTCGTCGAGGCGCTGCTGGATCTCGCTCAGCATCGCGCCGAGGTCGTAGCGGGAGAGCTGCTGCTGGCGGCGCTCGCGCAGGCGCTCCGTCAGTTCGCGCAGGCCGGGCACGTGGTCGCCGTCCTGCCGGTCGAAGCCCCAGCGGAAGAGGCGCTGCAGGGCGCGGTTGAGGTCGCCGTCCTGCAACAGGTCGTCGGACATCGCGGCCATCAGGTCGTCCGCGTCGAGCGGGTTGACCTGCTGGCTGCCGTCCCACCGCGAGTAGCGGGTGCCGAGACGGTAGATGGGCATCGTCGGTGGCTCCTGAGGGGCGGGGGTCAGCGGTGGTAGCGGGCCGGGCCGCGCCCGTGGTCCTTGTTCAGTTTCCGGTTGAGGTGCAGCCCCTCCAGCACGAACTCGACGGCGGAGGCGACCGTCGCCGGGTTGCCGGCGACGCCGAGCTTGTCGATCGCGTCGTCCATCCCGTCGAGGTGGCTGAGCTGGTGGACGTAGTCCATCGCCGGCATCAGCTCGGAGGCCTCGATCGTCAGGCCGTTGTCGAAGGCGAGGACGAGGCGGTCGAACTGGCGGGCCGAGAAGTGGCGGTTGAAGGTGGTGACGATCGCGGTCTGCAGCAGCTTGTCGACCACTTGGTCCTCGCGCACCTCGCCCATCCCCTCCAGCTCGATCTTGCCGGTGGTCGAGGCGACGACGCCGGCGAGGTCGGAGACGCGCGGCGCGGTCCGCCGCTCGCCGAGCCGGACGGCGCGGCGGACGGCGTTGGAGATCAGGTTCTCGTAGTTGGCGACGCTCATCCGGACCGAGACGCCGGAGCGCTGCGAGACGTCGTGCGAGCGGCGGGCGGCGTGGGTCAGCTCGGCGACGATCTCCTTCATGAACGCGGGGACGTCGACTTCCAACCCGGCGTCGTCGAAGCGGGTCCGCTCCTGCTCCATGATCGCCATCTCGAGGTCGATCGTCTCCGGGTAGTGGGTCCGGATCTGCGAGCCGTAGCGGTCCTTGAGCGGGGTGATGATCCGGCCGCGGTTGGTGTAGTCCTCCGGGTTGGCGGAGGCGACGACGAAGACGTCGAGCGGCAGCCGGATCTTGTAGCCGCGGATCTGGACGTCGCGCTCCTCCATGATGTTGAGCAGGCCGACCTGGATCCGCTCGGCGAGGTCGGGCAGTTCGTTCAGGGTGAAGACGCCGCGGTTCGTGCGCGGGATCAGGCCGTAGGAGATCGTCAGCTCGTCGGAGAGGTAGCGCCCCTCGGCGACCTTGATCGGGTCGACCTCGCCGATCAGGTCGGCGATGGTGGTGTCCGGGGTGGCGAGCTTCTCCCCGTAGCGGCGGTCGCGGCCGATCCACTCGACCGGGGTCTCGTCCCCCTTCTCGGCGACGAGGTCGCGGGCGTGGCGGGAGACCGGGTTGAACGGGTCGTCGTTGATCTCGGAGCCGGCGACGACGGGCACCCGCTCGTCGAGCAGGTTGACGAGGCTGCGGGCGAGCCGGGTCTTCGCCTGTCCGCGCTCGCCGAGGAAGATGATGTCCTGGCCGGAGAGGATCGCGTTCTCGACCTGCGGCACGACGGTCTGGTCGTAGCCGACGACGCCGGGGAAGAGGTCGTCGCCGCGGCGGATCTTGGCGATCAGGTTGGACCGCATCTCCTCGCGGACCGTCCTCGGCTGGTAGCCGGCCTCGCGCAGCTGGCCGAGGGTGCGGGCGTGCGTCGGGTTCGTCTCGGGGGCGTTCGTCATCGAGTCGGGTCCTTCGGGGTGCGGCGCGTGGCCGGGAGGGGGCGGCGGCCGACGACGGGCGTCGCGGCGGGACCGCTCGGAGGGTGGCGCCGCGCGGCGGCGGGCGGTGGCCACGCGAGAAGGCTACACCCGGCGGGGGCGATGTCAAGGCGAGCCGGTCGCGTCGGGCTCAGAGGTCCGGCCAGCGAGGCGGCACCGGCGCGAGGTAGCGAGGCTCCCCGGCGGCGATCGCGGCCCGGACGGCGTCGATCTCGGGCCGGCCAATTCCGGGCCGGCGCGGCAGCAGGCCCGGTCGGGCGTCGATGACGGCGAGGAGGTCGTCGTCGCGGTCGAGGGGCGCGAGCGACAGGCCGCCGGCGGCGGCTGGGAGCAGCGCCCGGCACTCGGCGAGGCGGTGGTGCCCGTCGGGCCCCGACCGGAGGACGGCGACCGCGCCGATCGCGCCGATCAGCCCGAGCGGCAGCCGCAACGGCGGCCCGGCCAGCGACCGGACGAATTCTTCCCCGGAGGTTGCGTGGGCGGTGGCGAGGAGCTGGCATCCGGCCGCCGCCGCGCGCAGCGCCACGGCCACGCCCGGTCCCCAGAGGTAGACCGGCAGGTGCGGGCTGATCTCGTTCACGAGCAGGGCCGCCCTGCTCGGGTCGAAGCCGGGCTCGGCGAGGAAGGCGAACGACTCGAAGGCGCCGCGCGGGTAGCGGCGGTCGACCTCCGGCGGCAGGAGGGCGGCGCAGGCGGTCAGCAGCGTCGTCTTGCCGGCGCGGCTCGGCCCGGCGCAGACGACGAGGCTCGCCCCGCCCTCGGCGAGGAGCGCGAGCCGTGCCGCCGACCCGAGGTCGAGCGTGCCGTCGGCGACGAGGTCGGCGACGCCGCGAGGCTCGGGGCGTTCCCAGCGCGGACCCCACCAGTGGAACGGCCGGGTCCGACGGTCCTCGGCAGACATCTCGGGGCGGCTCAGCGGGTCAGCACGGCGGTCGGGCGCATGAATGGAATTCCTCTCGTCGGCGGCCGCCTCTCCCCGGGCGGCGCGGTCGGGTGCCGCGCAACCTAGCAGACAGTCGGGAGCGAATGGTCACCGCTCGCCCCGGCACCTGCGGCAGCCGGGGGCAACGACCGGCGGCGCGGGTCGCGGCACGCGCCTTGCGTGGTTCGTGACACGTCGAGCGAACCGGTTGCGAGTCCGCTTGAACGCCCCGGGCGCGGGGCGGTCCGTGCCAACGGCGCGGACCGGAGCGCCGCCGTCGTGGCACGACGCTTGCCACGGCGGACGGTAGGCGGCTCGTGCCGGATGGCACCAGCCAACGCACCTTGACAAGCTGCCCGGGTCACCTCTCGGCCGGCGCGCCACGCGCGCCGCCGCACGTTGCCGGTCCCCACGGCTCCGACCGGGACGGCAACCCACCATCAGGAGCCACCGTTTCCCCCAGAACCTCCCCCCTTGACCCCGGGCAGCCAGATCGAGCCGGGAGGGCGGCCCAGAGCCGCCCTTTCGCTTGCCCGTCGCCCGTGCCTCTCCCCCGCCGGTGGACAATGGCGGCCAGCACGTCGTCGACGACTCGGACAGCAAGGAAGGCTGGCGATGATCCGCACCACGCTCTGTGACCGGCTCGGCATCACTCACCCGATCCTCAACGCCTCGATGGCGCGGACCGCGACTGGGCGGCTCGCAGCGGCGGTCTCCAACGCGGGCGGCTTCGGCATGATCGGCGGCTCGGCCGAGCCGGAGTGGCTGCGCGAGCAGATCCGCGAGGCCAAGTCGCTGACCGACCGGCCGTTCGGGGTCGGCTTCATCTCGTCGTTCGCGGACACGGCCGAACTGGCGGCGATCGCGCTGGCGGAGGGCGTGGCGGCGATCAACCACTCGTTCGCCGACCCGACGCCGCACGTGGCCGCCACCCGGGCCGCCGGGGCGCTCCTGTTCACGCAGGTGCAGAGTCTGGCGCAGGCGGTGCGGGCGGCCGAGGCGGGCGTCGACGTGATCATCGCCCAAGGGGGCGACGCCGGCGGCCACGCCGGCCAGATCGGCACCTTCGCCCTGCTGCCGGCGGTGGTCGACGCCGTCGCGCCGATCCCGGTGGTCGCCGCGGGCGGCGTCGCCGATGGGCGCGGCCTCGCCGCGGCCCTGCTGCTCGGGGCGCAGGGCGCCTGGATGGGCACTCGGTTCATCGCCTCGTCCGAGTGGGGCGGACCGGCGTGGGAGCAGGCGGCGGTGCTGGCCGCCACCTCGGACGACACGGTCCAGACCCGGCTGTACGACCTCATCTCCGAGCGCGTCTTCCCGGCCGACGTGCCCGACCGGGTGCTGCGCAACGAGTTCGTCGCGGCGTGGGCCGGGCGGGAGGACGAGATCCCCGCCCACCGCGACGAACTGCGCGACGCGGTGGCCGCCGCCGGGGAACGGGCCGACGGGCGCGTGGTCGGGGTCAGCGCCGGCATCGGCGCGGGCCTGATCCGGACCACCAAGCCGGCCGCCGCCGTGATCGAGGACATCGTGCGCGAGGCCGAGGCGGCGCTGCGGGAGCGGCCGGCGGCCGTTCTCGCCTGACGAGACGGCTCGGGCGGTATTGATCCCGACGGCCAAGGCTGCCGACCGGCCGCCGGCGTGCCGGGCAGGTGGGTGGCCTACGACGCCTTGCCGTTGCCGGGGCCGTCCGGCTCGACGACCGCGATGTAGGGCAAGTCGCGGAACGGGCCGTCCGCGTGCAGGCCCCAGCCGGCCAGCGGCTGGTCGGGGGCGGCGAAGGCGGCGTGCGCGATCGGGACGTCGACCAGCCGTGCCGGCGCGCGGTCGAGCAGGGCGCAGATCTCGACGCCGGCCGCGCCGTGCTGCCGGAGCCAGCGTCGCAGGTAGGCGAAGCTGAGGCCGGTGTTGACGACGTCGGCCACCAGCACCACCCGTCGCCCGACGAGTGGGAAGACCGGGGCACGGCGGACGGCGACGCCCTGCCCGGCGGCGTGCGGTCGGTAGCGGGTCAGGTGGAGGTGGTCGGCCGCGACGACGACCCCGCGCCGCTTGAGGCCGGCGGCGAGCAGTTCGGGCAGCAGGCTGGAGGCATTGCCGAGCCGGAGCAGGAGCGGGGTCGGCTCGTCGGGGCGTCGGTCGGCCAGCGAGGCGGCGACCGCTGCGGCCATCTCGTCGACCCGGGCCCGAATCTCGACGTCAGGGAAGAGCACCCGGCCGAGGCGGGCGGGCCGGGCCGGCTCGTCGTCGTCCGGGAAGAGCTCGGCGATGCGGGCGCAGTCGCGGCGGTAGAGGAGCCGGATGCTGACGTTCGGGAAGTGCTCGCGCAGCAGTCGCAGCTTGCGATTCTTGCGGGTCACCAGCTCCTGCCGCATCGTCGTCAGCTCGAGGTAGCAGCGGTGCTCCGGCAGGTAGAAGTCGGGCGTGAAGAAGGCGCGCGGCCGGCCGTGGGCGTCGTGGTCGATCGCGAAGGCGGTCGGCTCGTAGACCCAGCGGACCCGGTAGAAGTCGAGGAGGCGGGCCAGTTCGCGCTCGGCCGGGTGGGCGAAGGGGTCGTCGCCGGGGCTGACGACGCGCCGCATGGTCGGCAGCGTCGCCTGGTTCGGCGGGAGGTCGGCGGCATCGACGCCAAGGACGACGCCGCCCGACTCATGCCCGGCTGCCGCGCTCCGGTCCAACGCCACGCTCCACCCCGTCCCCGCCGGTCGCCGGCGCGTGCCGCGCCGCCGGGCCGGTCCTCGTCGATCTGCGGCAGCGGGAGGCGGTGCGGAGGTGGCTGGATTCTGGCAGCGGGCGCGGCGGGCCACAATGACGCGGGAGCCTCGGAGGTCCCGCTTTCGGCCGCGGGCCGCCCGGTCGGGACGATCGGCGGCGAGCCGCCTAGACGGTCTCGTCGATCGTCATCTCGCCCGGGGTGAGGATGGAGAGGTGGGTGAAGGTCTCGCCGGCGGCCGCGCCGTGCCAGTGGCGGCGGCCGGCCGGGATCATCACCACGTCCCCCTCGCCGAGCACGATCTCCTCGTCCTCGGTGGCGACGATGCCTCGGCCCTCGGTGACGACCAGCACCTGGTCGGTCGAGTGGGCGTGCCAGAGGTTGCGGGCCCCGTCGGCGAAGGTGACGGCGGTGACCCGGAGCAGGTCGGTGTCCCCTTCGGAGACGAGGTTCTGGGTCTCGACGTGGCCGACGAAGATTGGCGAGGGACTCGGCTTCGCGGCGCTGCGATCGAGTCGGGTGAGCTTGAGCGACGACGTGAAATCGGTCAACGTGTGCATCGATCCTGTCCCGTGCGACGTGCGGTTCGGCTGCCCGCGGCGGCCCTCGTCGGCGCGGACAACCTCGGAGGATACCCGATGCGGCAAGCAGCGATCAGGGTTGGGGGGCAACGGCGCTGCGGCGCGCTCTCCTTCACCCCGGAGGAGGAGTCGATCGACGAGTTGCTCGGGGACGACGACGAGCCTGACCCGCTGACGCCGGGGGACCTCTGGTTCCGGGGCGGGAGCGGGGGCAACGGCGGAGGCGTCGTATACTCGCCCGATTGACGAGTCGGGCCGTCGCCCGGCATCTGGGCTCGCGCGACGGCATGGCGCGAGAAGGGAGAACGGCAACCTCCATGGCTGATCCGGCACCGCAGGACCAGACTTTCGACCTTGTCCTGCTCGGGGGGGGCACCGGCGGGTACGTGGCGGCGATCCGCGCCAAGCAGCTCGGGCTCAACGTCGCGGTCGTCGAGGAACTGAAGCTCGGCGGCACCTGCCTGCACCGCGGCTGCATCCCGACCAAGGCGTTCCTGAAGTCGGCCTCCGTCTTCGACGAGGTCAAGGGCGCGAGGGAGTTCGGCGTCAACGTCGACGGCGAGATCGTCTTCGACTACGACCAGGCGCTGGCCCGTTCGCTGAAGGTGGTCGACGGCCAGTACAAGGGCCTCCTCTACCTCTTCGACAAGAAGCACAAGATCCCGGTCTTCCACGCCCACGGCCGGCTCCTCTCGCCGACGCAGGTGCAGGCGACGCCGGTCGGCGGCGGCGCGCCGTTCGTCCTCACCGGCAAGCAGGTGATCATCAACACCGGGTCGCGGCCCCGCCCGATCAAGGGGGTGCCGTACGACGGCAAGCGGGTGATCAACTCCGACCACGCGGTGGTGCTCGAGCAGCTGCCGAAGAGCTTCATCGTCCGCGGCGGCGGCGCGACCGGAGTCGAGTGGGCCTCGGCCTACCACCGCTACGGCACGAAGGTGACCCTCGTCGGCCGCGTCGTGCCGCAGGAGGACCACGAGGTCTCCGAGGCGCTGCTGAAGGCGTTCCAGCGGCAGAAGCTCGACGTGGTGCCCGACGCCCGGCCGACCGCTAACGACATCGACGTCAGTGACAAGGGCGTCACCATGCGCCTGACCGACGCCAAGGGCAAGGAGCGGGTGGTCGAGGGCGAGGTGCTGCTGGTCGCGGTCGGTCGGCAGGGGAACATCGAGGACATCGGGCTCGAGCAGGTCGGCGTCAAGACCGAGGGGGAGTCGATCCCGGTCGACGACATGATGCGGACCAACGTGCCGGGCCTCTACGCGATCGGCGACGTCAACGGCCAGCAGTTGCTGGCGCACACCGCCATGCACCAGGGGATCATCGCGGTCGAGCACATCGCCGGCCTCAACCCCTACCCGCTCGACGTGCTCAACTCGCCGTCGTGCACCTACTGCGAGCCGGAGATCGGCAGCGTCGGCCTGACGGAGAAGCAGGCGGTCGACCGCGGCCACCGGGTCAAGATCGGCCGCTTCCCGATGCGGCCGAACGCGAAGGCCGTGATCGAAGGGCACACCGAGGGCTTCACCAAGATGGTGGCCGACGCCGAGACCGACGAGCTGCTCGGCGTCCACATCATCGGCCCGCACGCCACCGAGCTGATCGCCGAGGCGGCGCTCGGGCGGCTGATGCAGACGACGGCAGAGGAGATCGCCATCTCCGTCCACCCGCACCCGACGGTCTCCGAGGTGCTGGGCGAGGCGGCGCACGACCTGCTCGGCCACGCGATCCACATCTAGGCACGGCCCGGCCGCAGCCGGACAACGGGATTCTTGGCAGGGGCGGGCCTCCGGGCTCGCCCCTGCCGTGTCGTGCGCGTTCGATAGCGTCCCCCGCGTCGCGCCGGCCTACGGTTACGGTTGCGTCGCGCCCCGGTGGGCGAGCCACGCCGCGACGATCTCGCGGTCGTGCGGGAAGGCGAGGTCGGGCAGGGCGTCGGGCGCGAACCAGCCGAGCTCGGTCAGGTCGTCGTCGGGGGCGGGGTCGCCATTGGCCGCGGCGGCGACGAAGACCGCCAGCACCACCGGCTCGCCGGCGGCGGACCGCAGCGTCAGCAGCGGGCCGAGCGTGACCGCGAGACCGGCCTCCTCCCGCACCTCGCGGACGGCGGCGTCCTCGACCCGCTCCCCCCGCTCGACGAAGCCGGCCGGGAAGCTCCAGCCGCCGGGGCGGGCGGTGCCCGGGCCGCGTCGCCCGAGCAGCAGCCGGCCGTCCCGCTCGATCAGGACGGCGACGGCGAGCTTCGGGTCGAGGTAGGTGACGAAGCCGCAGGCGAGGCAAACGGGGCGGTCCCGGCCCTCGACGTCGCGCGGCTCCGTCGCGCCGCCGCAGCGCTGGCAGAAGACGGCGTCGCTCGTCAGGCGGTTGTCGGCCATCAGCGGGGGCGCCCGCGGGCGCCCCCTCCCCTCGCGGCTAGCGGCGGATGCCGAGGGCGGTCCACGGGTTCGGCACCGGGCCGATCGGGACCTCGACCAGCGTCGGCTCGTCCGCCTTGAACGCCTCGCGCAGCTGGGTGGCGAGGGCGTCCGGCGTTTCCGCCCGCCGGGCGGCGACGCCGAAGGCGCCGGCCAGCTTGGCGTAGTCGGGGTTCTCGAGGTGCGAGGCGATCGTCCGGCCGCGGTACTGCTCGCGCTGGATGCGGCGGACGTTGCCGTAGGCGCTGTCGTTGAAGACGACGACGACGGTCGGGATGTCGTGCATCGCCATCGTCGCCAGCTCGTTCAGGCAGAAGCCGAAGCCGCCGTCGCCGTTGATCGAGACGACCGGCCGCGAGCCGGCCCCGACCTTCGCGCCGAGCGAGGTCGGGAAGCCCCAGCCGAGCGTGCCTTGGTAGCCGGGGGTGATGTAAGTGTTCGGCTGGTAGACCGGGAAGGCCATGTTCGACCAGTAGCCGACCTGCGTCATCTCGGAGACGAAGACGCCGTCGTCCGGCAGGACCCGGCGGATCGCCATCGCGTACTCGGCCTGTGGTCCGACCGCGAGGGCGCGGGCGGCGAACGCCTCCTTCGTCGCCTGCAGTTCCGCCCGGCGGGAGGCACGCTTGCCGCCTTGCGCGTCGAGGAGGTCGGCGAGCGCCTCGAGCGCGGCCTTGGCGTCGGCCTGGATCGAGAGCGTGTTCGGGTAGTTGCGCCCGAGCTCCTCCGGGTCGATGTCGATCTGGGCGACGGTGCGGCCCGGCTCCAGCCCCCAGTAGGACGTGGTCGGGTCGACGAAGCGGGTGCCGACGGCGAGGACGACGTCGGCCTTCGGCAGCAGCTCGATGCCGACGAAGAGGTGCTGGGCCAGTTCGTCGCGGTCGGAGATCGCGCCCTTGCCGTTGGAGGTCATCACCACCGGGGCCTGCAGCCGGTCGGCGACGGCGGCGAGCGCCTCGCTCGCGCCGCTGCGGACGACCCCGCCGCCGGCCCAGATCAGGGGCGACTTCGCGTTCGCCAGCAGCCGCGCCAGTTCCGCCAGCTGGTCGGGGTCGCCCGCCGGGCGGGCCGGCGCGGGCGCGGGGCCGAGGAGGCGGACCTCCTGCGAGGCCAGGAGCGTGTCCGGCGGCACCTCGATCTCGACCGGGCGGGGCCGGCCGGCGCGAACCTCGCGCATCGCGCGGTCGACGAGGCCGGGAACCGCGTCCGGGGTGGTGGCCCGCTCGGCCTGCTTGGTGACGGAGCGGACCATCCCGAGCTGGTTGGGGATCTCGTGCAGGAGGCCGCGCCCGAACTCGATCAGGTCGGACTGGATCTGGCCGGTGACGCAGAGCACCGGCGAGTTGCAGGCGTAGGCGGTCGAGAGGGCCGCCGACGCGTTCAGCAGGCCGGGGCCCGGCACGACGAGGCAGGTGCCGACCCGGCCGGTGACGCGCGCGTAGCCGTCGGCCATGTACGCCGCCGCCTGCTCGTGCCGGGTGTGGATCACGCTGATCTCGTCGGTGGCGTCGTAGAGGGCGTCGAACGCGCCGTCCAGCTGGACGCCCGGCAGGGCGAAGATGGTGTCGATGCCGTTGGCGACGAGCGAGGCGACGAGGGCCTCGCCGCCGGTCATCGGCCCGCTCTGCTTGACGGCCGCGCCGTGCTGCCGCTCGGTCCGTTCCTCCACGTGAACCACAGTGACGCGCCCTTTCCGCACAAAGCACTCCGCCGATGCCAAGACCGGCCGCCGGATGTCGCGGGCATTCTACCGTTCCCGGCCCCGGACGACCGTTCCGGCCCAGCGGTAACTTTTCGGAAGTGTTGTGGTATGCTGCGCCCGTTGTTCGTCGAACGGTCGGAGTTCGCGACGTCGCCGCGGGCCGCGCCGGCACTTTCCGGCGCGGTGCCCTACCCGAGGACATGCCCATGGACGTGTTGGTGCTGTTGGCGCGACTGGTGCTGGCCGGCGTCTTCGTCGTGTCCGGCATCGGCAAGCTGCTCGACCTCGAGGGGTCGATCAAGGCGACCAAGGACTTCGGGGTGCCGGAGGCGTTCTCGAAGCCGGCCGGTCTGGCGCTGCCGTTGTTCGAGCTGTTCGTGGCGTTGCTCCTGCTCGGGGCGGCGACGGCCACGGTCGGCGGGTTCCTCGCGCTCCTGCTGCTGGTCGCCTTCATCGGCGGCATCAGCTACAACATGTCCCGCGGCAATTCCTTCGACTGCCACTGCTTCGGCCAGATCCACTCCGAGCCGATCGGATGGAAGACACTGGCCCGCAACGCGGGCCTCTCGGTCCTCGCCCTGCTGGTGCTCTTCGGCGGCCTCGCCGGCCGGCCCGGCCCGAGCCTCGTCGCCTGGATGGGCGACATGTCGCCGCTCGGCTGGCTGGCGACCATCATCGCGGTGGTCGCGCTGGCCACGCTCGCCGGCGTCGTCTGGCTCCTCGTCCACCTGCTCGGCCAGAACGGCCGGCTGCTGGTCCGCCTCGACAAGATCGAGGAGGCGCTGGCCGAGCACGACATCTACGTCGAGGAGGACGACGACGAGGACGACGAGGACGAGGAGGACGAGGAGGAAGAAGGTCTCCCGTTCGGCACCGTTGCCCCGGCCTTCTCGCTGACCAACCTGCAGAACGAGGCGACGACGCTCGACGCGCTGCGGGCCAAGAGCAAGCCGGTCCTGCTGGTCTTCTCCGACCCCGGCTGCGGCCCCTGCAACGCCCTGATGCCCGACATCGGCAAGTGGCAGCGCGACCACGCCGACAAACTGACGGTCGCGGTGGTCAGCCGCGGCGGCGCGGAGGCGAACAAGGCGAAGGCTGAGGAGCACGCGCTGCAGAACGTGCTGCTGCAGGACGACAGCGAGGTCTCGGACCTCTACCAGTCGTACGGGACGCCGACCGGCATCCTCGTCCGCGCCGACGGCACGATCGGCAGCGCGGCCGCGCTCGGCGGCGAGCAGATCCGGACGCTGGTCAAGCAGGTGCTGGAGGACCGGGTGCCGGTCCCGGCCCCCGCGCCGAAGCCCGCGCCCGCCCCGGCCGCCCGGCCGACCCCCGGCGCGGACAAGATCGGCAAGCCCGCGCCCGAGTTCGCGCTCGCCAACCTCGACGGCGAGACCGTGAGCCTCGAGCAGTTCAAGGGCTCCGACACCGTTGTCCTCTTCTGGAATCCCGGCTGCGGCTTCTGCCAGCGGATGCTGCCCGACCTCAAGGCGTGGGAGGAGGCGCGCGGCGCGGACGACCCGCGACTGCTGGTGGTCTCGACCGGTGACGCCGAGACGAACCGGGCGCAGGGGATCGCCTCGCCGGTCCTCCTCGACGCCGGCTTCAGCACCGGGCGCGCCTTCGGGGCGAGCGGCACCCCGTCGGCGGTGCGCGTCGACGCCGACGGGAACGTCGTCTCGGCAATCGGGGTCGGCGGTCCGTCGGTGCTCGGACTGCTGCGCGGCGAGCTGCCCGAGGTCCGGCCGTCCGTGGTGCCGGAGCCGGCGGAGCCTTCGGTGCCGAAGGTCGGGACCAAGGCGCCGGTGCTGAAGCTGCCGAACCTCGACGGTCAGATGGTCGATCTCGCCGACCACCTCGGGACGCGCACGCTCGTCCTCTTCTGGAACCCCGGCTGCGGCTTCTGCCAGCGAATGCTGGACGAGCTGAAGGCGTGGGAGGCGAAGCCGCCGAAGGGCGCGCCGAAGCTGATGGTGGTCTCCACCGGCACGGCCGAGGCGAACCGGGCGCAGGGGCTGCGCTCGCCGGTCCTGCTCGACCAGAGTTTCTCGGTCGGCTCCGCGTTCGGCGCGGACGGCACCCCGTCGGCGATCCTCGTCGACGCGCAGGGGAACATCGGCTCCAAGCTCGGCGTCGGCGCGAAGGAAGTGATGGACCTCGCGCGGTCGAAGGCGTAGTCCCCGGCGACGACACGCCGGACCGACTTCGGAGAATTTTGGACCGGGGGGTTGGCGCGCAGCCGACCCCCCGGTTCCGTGCCTACCCTCCCCCGCCGGGTTCGCGCACGTCCAGCTTCGCCTCCGGGGGCGGGGCGGCGCACGGCTCAACGTGCCAGATGACCTCCGCCCCGCCGGCGAGCGCCAGTTCGCCCACGAAGTCGGCGAGGTTGCGGGCCGGCACGTAGTAGCTGTTCTCGTGGGCGTGCAGCTCGGACGACTCGAGCCGGGTCACCACCCGGTAGCAGGCGGGGCGGCGGGCGTCGGCCTCGGCGAACGGCTCGGCATGGCGGTAGTGGTAGCGGCTGCCGCGGGCCGCGCTCACCCAGTCGACGTCGGCCCAGCCGCTGCCGTCGGGGTTGTCGGGAATCCAGAGTCGGTCGGAGACGGCGCGGCGTTCCTCGGCGGTCGGGTCCGGGTCGTCGGGCATCGCGTTCCTGCTCCGTCGGTGGCGCTCAGCGGTCGAGCTGGGCGAACTCGTCGCGCGCGACCGCCTCGATCCGGGCGACGGCACGGTCGAGACCGGAGTCGCGGCGGCGACCCTCCGGCTCCCGGACGTGCAACTCGACGTCCGGGTGGAGTTCGATCCGCCGCCAGTGCGCCTGTCGGGGCACGGCCTCGACTTGCAGCATGGCGGCGATGTCGTCGGCGGTGAAGTCGTCGAGGCGGTCCCGGATGGCGTCGAGCGACAGGCCGGCCTGCCGCAGGTTGACGATCGCCTGCAGGCGCAGCAGGTGGTCACGGTCGTAGGTCGCGGTCGGGCCGCGGCCGTGGGCCGGCGCGAGCAGCTTCTTGCTGATGTAGTAGCGGATGGTGCGCCCGGGGAGGCCGGTGCTCTCCTCGAGGTCGCCCATGGTGTAGCGGTGCGGTTCGGGGAGCGACGCCGGGCGGGCCGCGCTGCCGCGCGGAAGCGGCTCGCCGCGGGTCACCGCCCGGCTCGCAACGTCACGGCGGGTGTCGTTGGCCGGCGGCCTTCGACTGGGCGCGGTCGGCACCGACCGACGCGGGAGCCGACCGACCGGGGAGGGCGCAGGCGGCCCTGACGACTCAGGCTCGTCGTTCTCTGGCCATCGGCTCGGCATCAGGCCGCCCTCGTTCGCTCCGGGTCGCGTGGGCGAAGGCTACGAGGTGGCGGCACCGGTGTCAAAAACCTGCCGTGGTCCCCGGCACCGGATGTGCGAACGTCGCGACAGGACCGACGGCGGCGAGGAGGCGGCAGATGGCAGTGAACGCGGGCGCGGCGGCGGAGGCGATCCGACTGCTGACCGAGGCGATGGAGGACGCCGGGATCTACGTCGCGGCGGAGCTGCGCGGCAGCACGATCGTGCTCTCCGGCGAGGTCGAGAGCGAGGAGCAGCGGCAAGCGGCGCTCGATCTCGCACACGCCGTCGGCGATCGGATCGGGCTGTCGGTCGAGGACGCCACCTTGGGACTCGACATCGAGCCGGAGATCCCCTTCGGCAACGACCCGCCCGCGGGCGAGGCCGGCGACGTCCTGCCGGACGAGGTGTCGCTGGAGGAGCTGCGGCCCGACTTCCAAGGCGACGACGGCACCAATGACCCGATGGAGGCGGCGGCCGAGGCGATCCCCTACATGGCCCCGACCGACCCCGTGGTGCGTCCGGTCGACTCGCCGCAGGAACTGGAGATCGTCGGCGGCTTCGCCTCGACCTCGATGGACGACCCGCTCGGCGGGATGGACGTCAACGCCCTGCGGCGGGACGACGCCCTGCTCGCCGACGTGGTCCGCGAACTGCGCGAGGACGCGACGACGATCGACCTCGCGATCCGGGTCAGCGTCGAGCGCGGGGTCGTCACCCTGCGCGGCGAGGTGCCAAACTTGGACGACGCGGAGAACGCCGAGTCGGTGGCCGGGCGGGTGCCGGGCGTCGTCGAGGTGCGCGAGGAACTTCGGGTCGCCGGGCTCGAGCGGCGACCGCGCTAGGCCCCGCCGCAGGGCGGCGGGGGTCGCAGACGGGAGCGTCGGTGGGGCCGCAGGCATCGCTCTGGTTCGGGGTCTCGGTGATGGCGGGGGTGCTCGGCGTGCTGCTGCTCTGGCAGCGGTTCGTCGCGCGCGACCCGCGGATGGTCGGCAACAGCGGCGCGCTCCTCTTCGCCTGCTGCCTCTTCGCCTTCGCCGCCGGGGCGGCGGTCGCCGGCTACGGCGCGGTCAGGACTGGCCGATGAGCGGCACCGGGGCACGAGCCGACGCTCACCGGGTCGTCGGCGTCATCCACCTGCCGGCCCTGCCGGGGAGCGCGCTCGGCGGCCCGGCCAGCGACTTCGATGCCCTCCTCGCTCACGCCCGACGCGACGCGGAGGCCTACGCCGCGGGCGGCGCGGACGCGCTGATGGTCGAGAACTTCCACGACGTGCCGTTCCGGCGTGACAGTGTCGAGCCGCACACGGTGGCGGCGATGACCCTCGCGGTCGACGCGATCCGCCGCGTCTCCGGCCTGCCGGTCGGGGTCAACGTCCTCCGGAACGACGTCCTGAGCGCCGTCGGCATCGCAGCCGTGACCGGGGCTCGGTTCGTCCGCGCCAACGTCTACGTCGGCGCGACGCTGACCGACCAAGGGCTGATCGAGGGCCGGGCGCACGAGGTGCAGGGGCTGGTGCGCCGCCTCGGCGCGCCGGTCGCGGTCTGGGCCGACGTCGACGTCAAGCACGCCGCGCCGGTCGCCCGCCGCCCGATCGGCGAGGAGGCCGAGGACGCGGTCGAGCGCGGCCTCGCTGCCGCGCTGGTGGTCTCCGGCGCGGCAACCGGCCAGCCGACCAGTCTCGACGACCTGCGGGCCGTGCGAGACCGCCTGCCGCAGACGCCGATCTACGTTGGCAGCGGCACGACCGCCGAGCGCGTGCCGGACCTCCTCTCGGTGGCCGACGGCGTGATCGTCGGCACGTGGGCGAAGGTCGACGGCGTGGTGACGAACCCGGTCGACCCCGACCGCGTGCGCCGTCTGGCCGAGGCCGCCCGACGCTGAGGGTTGGGCGGTTCGGCCCGCGCCGGCACACCCCGATTCGACCTGTTCCCCAGCCGACAGGTTGGGCGTGTCGAGCGTGACACCTGCGCCAGACCTTCGCTCCGATCATGGGGTCCGGAAGCGAGGCCGCCAATCGGTCGCCGACGGTTGCGACCGGCGGCCGGGCCGCTTCCCCCTCGGGGGCGGGATGCCCTCGCCAGCCTCAGAGGCGACGCCATGCTCGCAGCGCGGACCGAGCACCTGGAACGATCCTCGGGAATCTCCGGCCGTTTGCCGGAACGGTGGGAGAAGGGCTTGATCTTCCTCTCGCTGCTCACCGGGCTGTTGGCCGTCGGCGGCTTGTTCCTCCACGAGGGGTGGCACCGGGCGGCGTTCGTCACCGCCTTCCTGGCGATGGGCGCGGCCAACCTCTGCCATGGCTTCGGCAGTCTGGCCGACGACGGGCGGCGGAGCCGGGTGCTTCGACAGGCGAGCGGCGTCCTTGGCGTGGTCATGCTGCTGGCGCTCGGGGCGGCGCTGGCGTTCCAACTCTGCGGCGACTGACGGGAGCCGGCTCGCTTCCGACTGGCAGGGTGCGGGGGCGGGTCGAGTCCCGAGGCGCGGAACGGGCGGTTCGTGCGGAGTGCCGAACCGCCTGTTTCCGTCCCCGGCGCTAGCGACCGGTGAACCGGGGCTGCCGTTTCTCGACGAACGCGCGCAGCCCCTCGCCGTAGTCCGCGGTGGCGTCGAGCGTGTTGCGCAGCCGGTTGACCTCGGGCCGGGCCTCGGCCGGCGACCGGCCGGCGGCGGCCCTCACCGCCTGCTTGACGGCGCGAACCGCCAGCGGCGCGTTCGCGGCGATCTCGGCGGCGAGGGCCTCGGCGACGGCGAGCACCTCGTTCGGGTCGACCAGCCGGTCGACCAGCCCGATCCGGGCGGCTTCCTCGGCGGGCACCCGGCGGCCGGTGAAGAGAAGGTCGCGCGCAGTCCCCTGCCCGACCAGCGCCGGCAGGCGGAGCACGCCGCCGGCCCCCGGGAAGATGCCGATCCGGACCTCGGGCAGGCCGAAGACGGCGTCCTCGGCTGCGACCCGGATGTCGCAGGCGAGCGCGAGCTCGGTGCCGCCGGCGAGGGCGTAGCCGCGAACGGCGGCGATCGTCGGCATCGGCAGGGCGGCGAGCCGTTCCGCCGCCTCCTCGATCAGGGCGGTGTGCCCGGTTCGCTCGGCGGCGGTGAGTTGGTCGCGCTCGCGCAGGTCGGCCCCGGCGCAGAAGGCGCGGTCCCCGGCGCCGGTGACGACCACGGCGCGCACGTCGTCCGCGGTCGCCAGTTCGCCGCAGGCGGCGATCAGGTCGGACGCGAGCTGGCGGGAGATCGCGTTGCGCGCCTCCGGCCGGTTGAGCGTCAGGCGGACGACATGGTCGGCCGCCGCCGACTCGACCAGCAGCGTCGCGAACGGCCCGAACGGTGCCATGCCGGGGCTAGGCGTCGTTGGCGCGGGCGACCGCGGCCTCGATCGCCCGCCGGGCCAGGCCTTGGGTGACCCGTAGGCGGTAGGCGGCCGATCCGCTCAGGTCGTCCAGCGCCAGCAGGCCCTCGGTGGCCTGGGCGGCGGCCTTGGCGATCGTGTCGGCATCGGGAACGGAACCGCGGAGGGCGGCCTCGGTGGCGGCGGCGCGATGGACCGTCGCCGCCGCGCCGGTGATCGCGACCGAGGCGTCGGCGCAGCGGCCCGCGTCGTCGAGGGTGACGACGGCGGCCACGCCGACCACCGCGTAGCCGGAAGCCTGGTTGGCGAGCTTCTGGTAGCTCGCGCCGCTCCGCGCGGCCCGGGCCGGGACGACGATCTCGGTCAGGACCTCGCCCGGGTCGAGCGTGGTGGTCAGGAAGTCGACGAAGAAGTCGTCCGCGGCGATCTGGCGACTGCCGTTCGGGCCGGTCGCGACCAGCGTGCCGCGCAGGGCGACGATCGCCGCCGGCTCGTCGGCGGCGGAGTCGGCATGGGCCAGCGCGCCGCCGAGGGTGCCGCGGTTCCGCACCTGCGGGTCGCCGACGCGGCCGGCGGTCTCGGCCAGCAAGGGGGCCTTGGCGAGGACGACGGGGTCGCGGGTCAGGTCGCGGTGGGTCGTCAGCGCACCGATCCGCAGGGCGTCGCCCTCGGCGCGGACGCCGCGCAGGCCGGCGATGCGGCTGATGTCGATCAGGTGGGCCGGCTCGGCGAGGCGCAGCTTCATGATCGGCAGCAGGCTGTGGCCGCCGGCGATCAGCTTCGCCGTGTCGCCGTGCTCGGCCAGCAGGGCGATCGCTTCCTCGACCGAGGCGGCGCGGTGGTAGTCGAAGGCAACCGGGTTCATGGCGGTGGGGTCCCCCGTGGCGGACGGCGCGGCAGGCGGGCGGGTGCGGCCGAGGCGGCTAGCCGACGGCGACCGGCTCTGCCCCCTCGGCGACCAGCCGGGCGGCTGTCCGGACCGAGGCGACGATGTTCTGGTAGCCGGTGCAGCGGCAGATGTTCCCCTCCAGCCCGTGCCGGATCTCCGCCTCGGACGGGTCGGGGTTGTCGGCCAGCAGGGCGACGGTGGAGAGGACCATGCCCGGCGTGCAGTAGCCGCACTGGACGCCGTACTCCTCCCAGAAAGCCTGTTGCACCGGGTGGAGCGTGCCGCGGGGGGCAAGCCCCTCGATGGTGGTCACCTCGCAGCCGTCGGCCTGGACGGCGAGGACGGTGCAGCTCTTGACCGCCTGACCGTCGAGCAGCACGGTGCATGCGCCGCACTGGCTCGTCTCGCATCCGACATGGGTGCCGGTCAGGCCGAGGCCGTCGCGGATGAACTGGACCAGCAGCGTGCGCGGCTCGACATCGGCCTGACGAACCGTGCCGTTGACGGTGACGGAGACCGGAAGGGACACGTTCTCCCCTTTCAGCGGCGCGCGGGCCGGGACGGGCTACTTGGCGGCCTTGGCCTCGAGGCAGTTGAAGAACTGGCCGACGATCATCTTGGCGGCGGGCTGCATGACGCGGCCGCCGACCCGGGCCAGCGTGCCGCGGACGTTGGCGTCGCCGGTCCACTCGACGCGGGTGTTCTCGCCCTCGTCGATCAGGACCAGCCGCCCCACGCCGGAGATCTGGCCGGCGGGGCCCTTCCCCTCGACGTGCATCGCGTAGCTTTCGGGGGCCTGCTTGTCGGTGATCTTGACCTTGCCTTGGTAGGTGCCCCGAATCGCGGCGACGCCGATCTTCATCGTCGCCTCGTACTCGTCCGGGCCGATCTCGGTCAGCGCCTCGCATCCGGGCAGGCAGCCGCGCAGCGTCTCCGGGTCAAGGAGGAAGTCCCAGACCCGCTGTCGCGGGGCCGAGAAGGTATGCTCGCCAGACAGTTCCATGGTGCTCCCCCTGCCGTGCCCCGGGCGTGGACGAATCGCCCCTCTGCCGGGCCTCCCAACGGCCGCGAGTGTAGCACGGCGCCCCCGGCTCCCCGGTGGTCGGCGGCTGTCGCGCCGACCACGCGCAGACGCGTCGCGAGCCACAAATCGGCCCCTAATCAGGCCGGGGGAGAATGCAGCCAATCGGGACGCGGCCAGCGCAGGCCACCCGGCCCGAGGCTTTCCTACCTCCCCCACCTCCCTGCGAAGGCCCGGCCACTGGCCGGGCCTCCCCGCGTTCCCGCTAGCCGTCGCGCCGGCTGATCGACTCGGCCGCGATCACCACCGAGACGCGCACTTGGTCGTGGCCGCCGAACCACGGGTACGGGGTTCCGAGGTACTTCTGCGCGAAGCGGTCGATCTGCTCGACCGCGCCTTCCGTGGTGATGGCGACGACCCGGCCGCGGATCTGGGCGTAGCGCTTCGGGTCGGCCGGGTCGGAGACGGCCAGCGCGACCCTCGGCTCGCGGGCGATGTTCCGCAGCTTGACCGAGCCCTCGACGACGTTGACCAGCACGTGCTCGCCGTCGGTGTCGGCCCAGACCATCGTCACCTGCGGCGAACCGTCGGGCATGGTGGTGGCCAGGTAGCAGAGGCTCGCCTGCTCGAGCAGCCGTCGCACGTCGTCCGGCAATGGCATCGTCGTGGGCCCTCGTTGGCGGTCGGGACGGCGTCACGGGAGGAACCCCGCGCCCGCGTCGGCCCCATTCTGGCCCGAGCCGGAGATCGGCGCGAGGGACGCCGGCAACGCGATGGGCGAACTCGCCATCGGCGGAGGCGCGACACACCTCGCCCGGTCGCGACCGTGGCGGGGTCGGACCGGGGTGACGAGATCGTTTGGCCGCCGCAGGGGCAGTCGGCGCGTCGGGTCCTCCCGTTGCATGCGGCGTCACGGATGCGGCTTCTCGAACGCGCACCGGACCGAGGGACCGTAAGCGCCACCTCACGGTCCCTTGGTCCGACGCGACTCGGGTTCGGCCCGCGGCGTGGCCCGGGGGCCGACTGGTCGACGCCGGGATCTTCACGTGGCGGGTGATCTGGCCGTTGCTCTCCCAGTAGGTCTTCTTGCCGGCGAGGTACGGGTCGTCCGGCGCGGGCTGCACCGACCCGTCGGCGGCGGTCGCCCGCGACGCGACGGTGTGCTCGCCGGCCGTCGGTGTCCCCCAGTCGTAGGTCCAGAACGTCCAGGTGAGCGGGCTGCCGTCGTCGGCGGCCAGTTTCGCCGGCTGCCACGCGCCGCCGTCGATGCTGACTTCGACGTTGGCGATCTGGCCGCCCCACGCGGCGCCCATGATCGAGTAGGTGTCGCCCTGCTGGATCACCTTCGCCGGCGCGGACTTCAGGCGGTCGCGCCCGACCGTGGAGAAGGTCCAGACGGTCTCGCCGTCCCGTTCCTCCTCGCGCATCGTCACGTAGAGGCGGGACATGAAGTTGCCGGCGTAGCGCTGGTCGCGCACCTCGATCCGGGTCAGCCACTTGACGTTGGCGATGCCGTACCAGCCGGGGGCGATCAGGCGCAGCGGGAAGCCGTGCAGCGGCGGCAGCGGCTCCCCGTTCATCTCGTAGGTGAGCAGGTTGGCCGGGTTCTGGGCGTCCGCCAGCGACATGCTGCGCGCGAAGTGCTCGCTGATCTTCAGGTCGCCGTAGGTCTCGTCGCCGGCGTCGGCGCCCCAGAAGACGACCTCGGTGCCCGCGGGCTGGACCCCGGCGTCGGCCAGCACGGACGCCAGCGGCGTCCCCGCCCACTTCGCGTTGCCGATGCCGCCGTCGAAGAACGGCAGGCCGGTGTTGCCCGAGCACTCGATGGTGAACATCACCTCGTGCCGGGCGCGCGCCTTGAGGTCCGCGAGCGTCAACGACATCGGGTGGTCGACCAGGCCGCTGACCTCGAGCTTCCAGTCGGCCTCCTTCAGCTCCGGCAGGTTGAAGTGCTTGATGACGAAGAACTTGTCGGTCGGCGTCTGCCACGTGTTGTCGTCGAGGGTGGACCAGTCGAGTTGCTGAACGATCACGTCCGGCACGGGGTTGGCTGCGGGCTGGTCCAGCCATGGGATGACGACCGCGTCCTGCTGGACCGCGGGGAAGGCGCTCGCCGGCCCGGCCAGCCGCAGCACGCTGAGGCTGGCGAGGGCCGCGCCGCCGTCCTTCAGCAGGGAACGGCGCGAAAGGGAAGTCGGGGTCATGGTCGCGTTCCTCCTTGCGGCGCACGATGCGCGGCGGCAGCGGGGCTCGTCCGGCACCCGGCCGCTACGCCCCTTCGGTCACCTCGACGACGTCGTCCGCGAGCAGCCCGTGCGCGTCGCGGTGCACGGCGATCGCGGCTTCCTTGCTCGGTGCCTCGACGAGGCAGAAGATGTGCCCAGTCGCCTCGCCCAGCCAGTACTTGAGGTACTTCACGCCGTACCGTTCCTGGATCGCGATGTCCCGGGCGTGCGCCTGGGCGACGTCTTCGGCGGTGGCACCGTCCACGTGTTGATGAATGTCCATGTACAACGGCATGTCCTCACTCCTCTCGGCGGCGCGTGCGGTGGCATCACGGCGCGTCGTGGGTCGGCAATGGTTCCCGACTTGCCGAGGAAGGTAGCGGGCAGCGCTTGCCGGCGGCTTCACCGCCGATTCATTTCGCCTTCATTCGCACGAGGGGTGGCGTCATCAGGCCGCGCCGCGACCGCCGACCCCAAGCTGGCTCAGAAGGGTTCGCGACCGAGCCGCCGCGGTCGTTGCCCCGAGCGCCTCGAAGGTGGTGAGCGCTCTGCCGACGAGGTCGAGCGCGGTCGGGCCGTCGCCGGCGGTGGCCGCCGTGCGACCGGCCGCGTGCAGGGCACGGGCCGCGTCGAAGCGCTGGCCGAGGCGCTCGAACTCGGCGGAGGCAGACAGGTAGCGCTGTGCGGCGGCGGCGAGTTCGCCGTGGCTGCCCTCGATCCCCGCCCGGGCCATGTCGGCCATGGCGCGCCAGACGCCGCTCTCCCAGTAGGCCGCGGTCCGCTCTGCGGCCTCGGCGTGGCGCTCGGCGCGAGCTTCGTCGCCCAGTGCGAGGAACGCGTCGACCGCGACCGGGTCGAGCAGCGCGCCGCAGACGGCGCACGCGCCGACCCGCTCGGCGACGTCCGCGGCGGCGTCGATCGCGCGCGCCGCCTCGAGTGGCTGGTCGCGGTCGAGGGCGACCCACGCGCACGTGGCGTAGACACGGGCCCAGACATGGTGGGCCATCGACGGCCCGACGGAGAGCGTCAGGGCCTCGGCCAGACGAGCCTCGGCCGCCGCAAGGTCGCCCTGGTAGGCACTCAGTTCCGCGATGCGCTGCAGGGTGGAGACCTGTCCGGCCGCCGAGCCGACGGCACGCTGCAGCGCGAGACTTCGTTCGAGGCAAGGGCGGGCCTCGTCCCAGCGTCCGCGCACGAGCAGGGTCTCGCCGCGCAGCAGCCACGCCAAGGCCTCGGCCCGCCGCGCCCCGGTGCGGGTGGCCAGCTCGATCGCCCGATCGGCATACGACTCGACGGCTTCGAACGGCAAGTCACCGAACAGGTGGTACTCACCGAGGCAGAGGTGGGCGTCGAACAGCAGCGCCAGGCGCGGGTCCGCGTCGGAGGACGCCCCGAACCGCTCGATCTCGAGTTGCAGGCCCTCTCTCCATGCGCCGCTGGAGTGGAAGATCAACGCCAGCATCGCGTAGGCGTTAAGCAGGTCGAGATCGTCGCCGCGATCCCGGGCGTGCGCCAGGCTCTCCTCGGCGGCACGACGCCCTTCGTCGAACCTGCCGAGTGTCCACGCCTGCATGGCCCGGAGCAAGCGAACGCGTCCCCACTCCTCCGTCGTCGCCAGCTTGCCCAACTCTCGTTCCGATGCCGTGAGGTGCGCGTCAACCGACCCCAGGTCCTGGCGCGACAGCGCCGCGTAGGCGGCTTTCCGATGGAGCCGGGCCAGCGATTCCGAACCGGTGCCTTGTTCGGTCGCGAGGGCGTCGAGGGCCGACTGGTAAGCGTCGGCATCCGCCGGCGCATCGCCGGCGAGTGCCCGGATGTCGCCGAGCTTCTCCCACAAGGTCGCCGCGAGCCGGTGCCGTTCGGGCGGAGCGCCCGGCGAGTCCAGCAACCCGAGCGCCTGCTGGTAGTTGGCGGCGGCCTCGTCGTTGGCGTGCAGCGCCGCGGCGCGGTCGCCGGCCGCGGCCAGGTGGACGACGGCGCGGCCGGGCCGCTCGCTCAGCGCCCAATGGCGGCCGAGCATCTCGGCGTGCGCTTCAAGCTGTCCGGCGTGGACCTCCTCGAGCGCCGTCGCGATCCTCCCGTGCAAACTCGCCTGTCGGGCCCGGCCAAGGCGGTCGTAGACGGCGGTCCGGCGCAGCGGGTGGTCGAACTGGTAGCCGGTCGGCGTCTCCAGCAGCGCGCCGCGGGCCAGACAGCGGTCCAGGGCATCGAGCAGTTCGCTCTCGGGTTCGTCGCAGACGGCGCGCACCAGCGCGAACGAGACGTCGGAGCCGGCGACCGCGGCGACACTCAGCACGCGCATTGCCGTGGCCCCGAGCCGTTCTAGTCGTGCGGCCAGCAGCGCCAGCAACGGGCCGGCGGGGACCACGTCGCCGGTGAGACGCCAGCATCCGGCCACGCGCCGCAGCCGGTCGCCGTCGCGCATGGCCTGCACGACTTCGCTGGCGTGCAGCGGATTGCCGTCGGCGAGGCGGTACACGGTCTCGGCGACCTCGCGGTCGACGGGAACGTCGTCCAATAGGGCGGCCACGTACAAGTCGCTCTCGCGCGAGTCGAACCGCTGCAAGTCGATGCGCGCCGCGAGTTGCTCGCGACGAAGCGCGGCGACGCATTCCGACAGCGGATCGGCCGGACCGACGTCCTCGGGCCGGAAGGTGGCGACGATCAGCAGCCGGCACGCACGGCAGGTCCGGGCCACGAAGTGCAGCAGTTGCAGGCTGGCATGGTCGGCGGCGTGCAGATCCTCGAGGGTCAGGAGCACCGGCGCTGCCGCGGCTTGGCGTTGCAGCAGGTCGGCGACCGCACCGAACAGCCGTTGCCGGTCGGCGCGCAGCGCGGACTGGGCGGACGGCGGAAAGCGCGCGAAGTCGCTCGCGTCGTCGCCCAGCAAGGCGCGGAGGCCGCCGGTCTCCGTCATGCCGCCGAGCGGGACGAGCGCCTCGGTGAACGGGCCGTACGGCAGGCGGCCTTCCTGCTCGTAGGCGGCGCCGCTGAGGACGACCCCGCCCCGCTGGCGCATGCGCTCGCTCACCTCGGCGAGCAGTCGACTCTTGCCGATGCCGGCCTCCCCGGCCACCAGCACCACGCGCCCCCGGCCCCCGAACGCGGCGTCGAGGTGCTGCTCAAGCGTGTTCACCTCGGCGTCGCGGCCGACCAGCGTTGTTCCGCGGCCGGGTCGCCGTGCTTCAGCCGCGGGCGATCGCTCGGGGCCGGTCTTGATGACGGTTGCGGGTGCCATGCGCCCGGCCAGAATCTCCTGATGGAGTCGGACGCTCTCCGGTGACGGGTCGGCGTCAAGCTCGCGGCGCAGTCCGTCCCGCAGGTGCTGGTACTGGCGCAGCGCGAGGTGGCGACGGCCGGCCGCCGCGTGCAGACGCATCAGCGCGACGTGCGCCTCCTCGTGGGCCGGCTCGTTGGCGACCACTCGCCGCAGCGCAAAGACGGCGGCCGCGGGCTCCCCGCGTTCCTGTCGCCGTTCGGCGAGGGTCAGCAGCAACCCGACGTAGCTGGCGCGCAGTTCCTCGCGCCGCTCGGTCGTCCAGTCTTCGTACCGGTCCTCGGGCAGCAGGTCGCCGGCGTAGAGCGCCACCGCGGCATCGAGGGCATCGAGAGCGCCTGCGCGCCGCGCCGCGGCCGCCGCCCGCTCGAACTCGTCGACGTCGATCCGCAGCGCTTCCGGCGGCCCCAGCACGATGGCGTCGCCGCGAAGCTGCAGGAACGGGGTCGAGCGGGCGGCGGCAAGCTCGGGCTCGATGGCCCGGCGGGCGACGAAAACCGCCTTGTGCAGGTTGTTGGCGGCCGCGTCCGGGTCCAGCTCGGGCCACAGCGTCTCCTGCAACTGCTCGCGAAGCAGCTGCCGACCGGGGGCGAGGGCGAGCAGCTTGACCACCGCGCGCGCCTTGCGCAGCCGCCAGTCCTGCTCGGTCACCTCTCGAGATCCCGCGAGGACCCGGAAGCCGCCGAGCAGGGTGATGGAGAGTCGTGTCGTGTCGTCCGGCAAGATGCCGGTCGGCGGGATCGACCGCATCGTCGTCCTCCCGCAGGTGCCACCCGGAGATGTGGATCCAGCCGAGCCTCGATGCGCCTCCGGGCGATGGGGCCACGCGTGGTCGCCGAGGTCGGCCGTGCCGAAGCAGGCGCGGTCGCTCTCGTCGGACGCGCGCAGGCACCCACCTCTTGACTAGTATGGATTCAAGGGGTGACCCGTCAAGGGCTCTCGACGCCCGAAGTGCTGCACGATTTCCCATATCTGGATGCACGACGAGGAGTCTCCCGGTCTGATCCGCATGCGGATGCTTTTCGCGGCACGCCGGACGGCAACGCCGGCACTGTGCGGCGATGGTCGGACCGGTTCGGACCGGGCGATGCCGCAGCCTC
>JBDHWC010000016.1:0-37606 GCA_039809985.1 Thermomicrobiales bacterium
CCGCCCTCGTAGATCAGGTCGACGATCAGCTTCAGCTCGTGCAGGCACTCGAAGTAGGCGATCTCCGGCTGGTAGCCGGCCTCCACCAACGTGTTGAAGCCCGCCTCGATCAGGTGGCTCACCCCGCCGCAGAGGACCGCCTGCTCCCCGAACAGGTCGGTCTCGGTCTCCTCCTTGAACGTCGTCTCCAGCACGCCCGCCCGCAGGCAGCCGAGACCGCGCGCGTAGGCGAGCGCGGTCGCCTTGGCGTGGCCCGACGCGTCCTGCTGGATCGCCAGCAGGGCCGGCACGCCGACGCCCTCCTGGAACAGCTCGCGCAGCCGGTGGCCCGGGCTCTTCGGCGCGATCATCGAGACGTCGACGCCCGCGGGCGGCTCGATCGCCCCGAAGTGGATGTTGAAGCCGTGGGCGAACATCAGCGTCTTGCCCGGCGTCAGGTGCGGCTTCAGATCGTCGAGGAAGACCCGACGCTGGACGTGGTCCGGCACGAGGATCATCACCACGTCGGCCGCCTCGGCCGCCTCGGCCGGAGTCGTCACCTTGAGGCCGTCCGCCTCCGCCTTCGCCCGGCTCTTGCTCGACTCCGGCAGGCCGACGACGACGTTGACGCCCGAATCGCGCAGGTTCAGCGCGTGCGCGTGCCCCTGGCTCCCGTAGCCGATGATCGCCACCGTCTTCCCGAGCAGCGGCTCGAGCGTCGCGTCTTCCTCGTAGTACACCGTCGCGGGCATCCGCCCCTCCCTCTGGTTCGGCCGGGCGCTCCGGCCGCGTGCTCCGGGCAGCCCCGGACTCGACGCTCCAACGACGACGCCGCCCGCGGGCGGCGTCGGAAGCTACGACATGGCCACCTTGGTGCCGTTGCCTACGGCTGCCGCCGCCTGCTCGACCCGCTGGCTCTGGGTTTGGCTCGCCTTCACCGCCACCGTGCCCGATCCGCGCGTCAGCGCAATCGGCCCGGTCCGCACCTGCTCCCGGATCCCGAAGCCTCGCAGCATCGCCAGCAGGCCGTCGACCTGCTCCTCCGGCCCGGTCGCCTCCAGCATCAGCGTCGACGGGCTGGCGTCGACCACGCGCGCCCCGTAGATCTGGGCGATCTGCAGGATCTCCGACCGGTGCTGCGGCTTGGCCGCGACCTTGATCATCGCCAGCTCGTGGGCCACGCAGTTCATGTCGGTCAGGTCGGTGACCTTGAGCACTTCCATCAGTTTGTAGAGTTGCTTCCCGACCTGCTCGACCTCCTCCTCCTCGCCGTCGACGACGATCGTCATCCGCGAGACGTGCGGCTGCTCCGACTTGCCGACGGTGATCGACTCGATGTTGAACGAGCGCCGCCGCATTAGCGAGACCACCCGGTTCAGCACCCCCGGCTGGTCCTCGACCAGCACCGCCAGGAGATGACGCGTCTTCATCGATCCCCCTCCTATTCCATGCCCGCGAAGCGCGGGTCGTGGAGCAGCATGTCGGAGTTCGCCCCGCCCGGCGGCACCATCGGCCAGACGTTCGCCTCCGGCTCGATCACGAAGTCGAGCAGCACCGGCCCGTCGATCTCCCGCGCCCGGTCGATCGCCGACCGGATCTGGTCCGCCCGGGTGACGGTGATGCCGGCGATCCCGTACGCCTCGGCCAGCTTCGCCAAGTTCGGCCCGGTGATCCGCACCTCGGAGTAGTTCTTGTCGTGGAACAGGTCCTGCCACTGCCGGACCATCCCGAGGTAGCCGTTGTTGATGACGCAGATCTTGATGTCGAGCCGCTCCTGGACCACCGTCGCCAGTTCCGACATCGACATCTGGAAGCCGCCGTCGCCGATCACCGTCCAGACCTCGAGGTCCGGCCGGCCCAGCTTCGCCCCGATCGCCGACGGCAGCCCGAAGCCCATCGTGCCGAGGCCGCCGGAGGTCGCCCAGCGGTCGGGATGCTCGAACCCGTAGTACTGGGCGGTCCACATCTGGTGCTGGCCGACGTCGGTGGTGACGATCGCCTGGTGCTGGGTCGCATCCGCCACCTCCCGGATCACCGTGTACGGCTCCGGGTACTCCGGCATCGTGTCAAGCGCGCTCAGCAGCCCGGTGTCGCGGCGACTGTCGATCCAGGCCGTCCACTCCGGGTGCTGCCGCTCGGCGACCTCCGGGATCAACGCCCGCAGCACCTCCAGCGCGTCGCCGACCACCGGCACGTCGGTCCGGATGTTCTTGCCCAGCTCGGCCGGGTCGATGTCGACGTGGACCACCTTGGCGTTCGGCGCGAAGCCCTCGACCCGGCCAGTCGCCCGGTCGTCGAACCGGGCCCCGATGTTGACCAGCAGGTCGGCCTCGACCAGCGCGTCGTTGACGTGCTTGTGCCCGTGCATGCCCATCAGCCCGAGCGCCAGCGGGTGCGACTCCGGCAGTCCGCCGAGCCCGAGCAGCGTGAAGATCACCGGCATCCCGGTCTTGTCGACGAAGTTCGCGAACAGCTCGGAGGCACCGCTCAGCAGGATGCCGTGCCCGGCCATGATCAATGGCTTCTTCGCCCGGTTGATCGCCTCGGCCGCCAGCCGCACCTGCCGCGCGTTCGGCGTCGTCGTCGGCTGGTAGCCGCGCCGCCCGACATGCTCGGGATGGACGTAGCGCGCCTTCTCGACGAACGCCGACTTCGAGATGTCGACGAGGACCGGGCCCGGCCGGCCGGAGGTCGCGAGGTAGAACGCCTCCTTGATCGCCGGCGCGATGTCCTCCGCCCGGTTGACGAGGTAGTTGTGCTTGGTCACCGGCAGCGTGATCCCGGTGATGTCCACTTCCTGGAAGGCGTCGCGGCCGATCATGTTCCGCACGACCTGCCCGGTGATCGCCACCATCGGCACCGAGTCGAGCATCGCGTCGGCCAGGCCGGTCACGAGGTTCGTCGCGCCGGGACCCGAGGTCGTCATGCAGACCCCCGGCTTGCCGGTTGCCCGCGCGTACCCCTCCGCCGCGAGCGCCGCCCACTGCTCGAATCGGACCAGAACGTGTCGGAAACCGGCCTTCGGCAGCGCGTCGTAGAGCGGGATCACCGCCCCGCCCGGGTAGCCGAAGACGGTGGTCACCCCCTCCGCCTCGAGAGCCCGGCAAGTGATCTCCGACCCGGTGAGCAGCGGCCGCTCCCCCTTGGGTCGGGTCGCGGCCGTGCCGGTCGTCGCCCCTGTCCGCTCCGAGGTCGTCGTTGGTGCGGTCATCGTCGCTTCCTTCCCTCTCGCCCGTTGGCGCGTGCGCGTCGCGGCCCGGCGACATCGGCTCTCAGATCGCGGGAGGCACGAAAAAAACCTCCCGCGTGTCGGGAGGTGGTCCGGTCCGAACCTTGGAACGCTCTCGAAACTAGGCTTGCGCCTGACCCGGTCCTCCCGCGAACGGCAAGCTCCCCACCGGGAGCTCGATAAGTACGAGCCCGGTAATGCTGAGGATGCTGGCGGCACGCAGGTGATCGAACATGGCGCCCGGGGTTCCCCCTTGCACGTTCACGCGAACACGGTCGCGCTGAGGGGATGGTAGCCAGCCCCGGTCGAGCCTGTCAACCCGAACGTACGCACCAGTTCGGGGCGATCAGCGGTCTTCGGACTCGGTCTCGTCCAGCCGGTGCGGAAAATGGCCGTTCTGCTGCGGGCAGGCGTGCGGCCCCGGGCCCATCGGCGCGCCGCACATCGAGCAGCGCGGCCGGCCTGCGGCGACCACTGCCGCGGCGTCGGCGCTGATCTCGTGCGCCTGGTCGCGGGTGACGGCGCAGACGAACGCCGGGGGCGGCTCTTCGGTCGGAGCCTCCTCCTCCTCATCGTCCTCGTCGTCTTCCTGGTTGATGTCGTGGGCGACGATCACGATCCGGTCGGTCGTCTCGTCGTAGCCGAGCTCCATGCGACCGACCCGGAACTGCCGACGGGTGTCGAGGTCGAACTCGACCGCGGCCGGCTCAGACAGCCTTGGGCCGGTGTCCGGCAACTGCCCCAGCATCTGCTCGAGCGCCAGCCCGAGCGCCTGCAGCTGCTGCTTCTCCATCCAGATGATGGTGGTGCGACCCCGGATCACGACGAGCATTCGGAACCGGCGCTGTCCCGGCTGGCCGAGCGCCTCGACCCGAATCCGGTCCGCTCCGATCTCGCCGCCCGATCCGAACTCCACCCGGAACCTCGCCCACGTCGCCCGTCAGCCGACGGCGCGCGACCCGCCGACGGTGCGGCGAAGGATAGCACGCGATCTCGGCGCCCCCCGGCCGCAGCGGCCCGCCAGAGTCACGCCGATCATCATAACGTGACTGCCGTCACTCCCGCCCCCTATACTCCGACCGACGACCAGTCGCGCGCTCGGCCCGGCAAGGTTCCCGCCGCGTCCGCGACGGCGGCCGGGGAGGTGCCCATGACACTGTCCAAGCTGCCCGGCGGCCGGTGGCGCGATTTCGACGTGTACGTCTTCATCATCACCGTTGTCCTGATGGGCTTCGGGGCGGTCACCATCTACAGCGCCCAAGGAGCGGGGCCGATCGCCATCTCCAATCTCGGCGTCCGGCAGGCGCTCTACGGCGCCATCGGCATCGCCCTGATGATCGTCGTCGCCAACATCGACTACCGCTTCTTCTCCAGCCTCGCCTGGCCGATCTACGGCGTCAGCCTGCTCTCCCTGATGCTGGTGCTGATCCCGGGCGTCGGCACCGAGGTCGCCGGTTCCCGCCGCTGGTTCGACCTCGGCTTCACCACGATCCAGCCGTCGGAGTTCGGCAAGCTGGCGACGCTGATCGCCCTCTCGACCTTCGTCGCCAACCGCGGCCCGGCCATGGCCGAGCTCGGCAACTTCGTGCTCTCGCTGGCGATCGCCGCCGTGCCCGCCGCCCTCGTCTTCGAGCAGCCGGACCTCGGCAGCAGCATGGTCTACGGCGTCGTCTGGTTCTCGATCCTGCTCATGTCGCAAACGCGCCGCCGCTATCTGGTCGGCCTGCTGGCCGTGGCCCCGGCCGCCATCCTCTTCGCCTGGAACTTCATGCTGGAGCCGTACCAGAAGCAGCGCTGGCTCGTCTTCCTCGACCCCGCCCACGACCCGAAAGGGGACGGCTTCAACCTGATCCAGGCCCGGATCAGCATCGGCTCCGGCGGCATCACCGGCTTCGGCATCGAGGGCGGCACCCAGTCGCAGCTCGGTCTGCTGAAGGTGCGGGAGTCCGACTTCATCTTCGCCCACGCCAGCGGCATGGTCGGCTACATCGGCATGATCGCGCTGCTCAGTTGCTTCGCCCTCCTCATCTGGCGCTGTCTGCACGTGGTGGAGGTCTCCAAGGACGCACTCGGCCAGTGCATTGCCGTCGGCGTCACCGCGATGATCTTCTTCCAAGCCGTCGTCAACATCGGCATGAACGTCGGCTTGATGCCCGTCACCGGCATCACCCTGCCGTTCATCAGCTCCGGCGTCTCGTCCCTCTGGACCTTCCTGATCGCGCAGGGCCTCCTCCAGAGCATCCTCATCCACCACCGCAAGCTCGCCTTCCAGCCGGCCTGACCCGCTCGCGGCAACCCGATCAGTCGGTCACCTCCCCCGCGAGGCGGTACGCCTCGGAGCGGGGCACGCCGGCTCGGGCCGCGATCTCCTTGGCCGCGGCGCTCCGGCTGAGCCCCTCCTCCCGCAGCTCGGCAACGAGCGCCGAGACCTGATCGTCGTCCCACGGCTCGGGCGTCGTGCCGCCGCCCGCCACCACGATCACGAGCTCGCCGCGTAGCTCCGAGTCCGCCGCGAACGCGGCCAGGTCGGGCAGCGCCGCCCGCCGCACCTCCTCGTGCAGCTTGGTCAGCTCGCGGCAGAGCACGGCCTGTCGGTCGCCCATCGCCTCCGCCAAGTCGGCCAAGGTCGATGCCGCCCGGTTGCCCGCCTCGTAGACCACCAGTGGCAGGCCGGTCGCCGCCAGCGTCCCGACCTGCCGTCGTCGCTCCCCGGGCTTGCGCGGCAGAAACCCAGCGAAGACGAACGGACCCGGTACCACGCCGCTCGCACTCACCGCCGCCGTCAACGCCGACGGACCGGGAACCGGGCTGACGACATGGCCCGCCACCAGCGCCGCATCGACCAAGGCCTGCCCCGGGTCCGACACGGCCGGGGTGCCGGCGTCGGTCACCAGCGCCACGTCGCCCGCGTCGAGCAACCGCAGGACGTGCTCAAGCCGCCCCGGGCCGCTGTGGGCGTGGAACGCCACCAGCGGCGTCCCGATGCCGAAATGGGTCAGCAACCGGCGCGTGTGGCGGGTGTCCTCGGCGGCGACGGTCCCGACCTCGCGCAGCACCCGCAGGGCGCGGAGGGTGACGTCCTCCAAGTTGCCGATCGGTGTCGCGACCACGAAGAGCGTTCCCACGTCGCCTCATCCCCACGCCCGCCGATTGCCGCCCGAGTCGGGGCGTCTATACTGCGGGAACTGTCGAGCCCGCACGTCCCCTCGATTGCGCCCCACCCAGTTCCGGAGGCAGCGCCTTCATGTCGGCCCCGTCCCTGTTCGGCCCCGAGGAGGCTCCGGCCGCGCCGCCGGCGTCGGCCGGCTCCGAGCCCACGACGCTCTACCGCAAGTACCGCCCGCAGAGTTTCGACGACCGGGACCTCGTCGGGCAGGAACCGATCGTGCGCACCCTGCGCAACGCGATCCGGCTCGACCGCGTCGCCCATGCCTACCTCTTCTGCGGTCCGCGCGGCACCGGCAAGACGACCACTGCCCGCATCCTCGCCCGTGCGGTCAACTGCCTCGACCCGGACCCGGACCGACGACCCTGCAATGCCTGCGCCAACTGCGAGGCCATCGCCCGCGGCGCGACCACCGACATCGTCGAGATCGACGCCGCCAGCAACCGCGGCATCGACGACATTCGCGACCTGCGCGAACGGGTGAAGTACGCCCCGTCGCAGCTCAGGGTCAAGTTCTACATCGTGGACGAAGCTCACCAGATCACCGGCGCCGCCGCCAACGCGTTCCTCAAGACCCTCGAGGAGCCTCCGGTCCACACCCGCTTCGTCCTCGCCACCACCGACCCGGAGGAACTCCTCCCGACCATCGTCTCCCGCTGCCAACGCTTCGACTTCCGCCGAATCGGCTCCGACGCGATGGTCGGCCGTCTGCGCGACATCGCCGAGCGAGAGCAGATCGCCATCGACGACGCCGCCCTCCAGATGGTCGCCCGGCACGCCACCGGCAGCCTCCGCGACGGGCTCGGGCTGCTCGACCAGCTCGCGCTGCTCGACGCCGGCACGGCGTCGGCCACGGTCACCGCCGACGACGTTCGCGCCCTCCTCGGCCTCAGCCGACTCGACCGCGTGGCGGGCATCGTCCGCGGCGTCGCCGACCATGACGTGGCCGCGGCTCTCGAGGTGGTCAACGCCGCGATCGAGCAAGGCGAGGATCCGCGTCAGCTCAACCGGCAACTCGTCGCGCTCCTCCGCCAGTTGCTGCACCGCCGCGCGGGCGCGACCTCCGACCTTGACGAGGCCACCGCCGCGCTCGCCGACCGGTTCGAGCTGACGCAGCTCGCGGACCTCGCCCGCCGGTTCGGCGAACTCGACTTCTCGATCCGACACGCGCCGTACCCGGCCCTGCCGCTCGAAGTCGCCGTCGTCGAAGCGTGCTTGAGCGACACCGCCGCCCCACGCCGCAACGAGATCGCGCCTGATCGCCCGAACGAGCCTGCACAGGCGAACCGACCTCGGCCGACTCGACCGACACCGACGGACGAAGCCGAGCGCCCGCCGACGACTCGCCTCCGCGATCGCATCCGCAACCCGGCAGGGGCTGACACGGACAGCACTCCCGCCGTTCGCCCCTCCGGTCGGCCGACTCCCGCCGCAGGACCTTCCGCCGTCGAGACTCGGGCCGTCGCCGCACCGGCACCGTCCCGGGAGGAACCCGTCCTTCAGGCACCGACACGTCCGGCCCCGACCGCGCACAACGGAACGGAGGGCATCACCGTCGAGCAACTGGCCGAGCTCTGGCCGAGAATTCGGCAGGACGTGAAAGCCGTCAACCGCCGCGTCGAGGCGCTGCTGAGCGAGGCCGACCCCGCGTTCGTCGTGGCCGGGACGGTCACCATCGCCACTCCGTACCCGTTCCACCGCGACAAGCTGAACACCGACGACGTCCGCGCGGTGGTCGAAAGCGTCGTCGGCCGGCTGACCCGGCAGTCGGTCCGCATCACCTGCGTCTTGCGGGAGGAGGTCGACCGGCTCGCCCCCGGTGACCCTCCAGTCGCTTCGCACGCTCCGGTTCGCGGCGGCGCGCCGCGCGAGACAGACGTCGACCCGGCGCCGGCCATCGTCGAGGAGTCGACGGAAGGGTACGAACTGGCCGCCGCCGACCTCGACGAGGCACGACTGCGCGCGGCGATGAACATCTTCGACGCGGAGCCGATCGACGAGTCCTAGGGCGTTGCCGCCGGCTCGACCTCTGGCGTCGCTCGGGGTCCGCCGGCGACCGGGGTGGCTGCCGGACCTTCGGTGAACCGCAGCAGGTCGCGCACGGTGCCGTCCGGCCCGACCAAGAGCAGCCTTGTCGCCGTGCTTCCAACAGGCCGCGGCGTCGCCGAGTCTCCGGTGTCCGTCACCTCCAGGACCAAGCCGTTCGCCGTCCACGACATCTGCCGGACAGTGATCCCGCTCGGCACGGGCACCGGCACCGACTTGCCCGACTCCATGTCCTTGATCCAGAGACTGTCGAACATCATCGTCGCGCCCGACGGGACGTCGATCGCGTAGGCGACGCTCTTGCCGTCGGACGACACCGCGAACCGGGTGATCTGCGCGATCGGCGCGGCGATCCCGGCCGGGGCCACCAGTCGGCGCCCGGTCCCGTCCGGGGCGATCTCCCACAAATCGGCCGACTTCCCGCCGAGCGGCCCGCCGGTCTCCGTGAACAGAAGGCGCTGCCCGTTCGGCATCCAAGCGAACTGCCCGATGGAGCCGCCGTCGGCCCCCGACTCGACCGGCCGCGGCGCGACCGGGGTCGCCGCCACGCTGGCTTGGAACAGCTCCGCGTGCGCACCGCTCCGGGTCCGGTCGAGGAAGGCGAATTCCTCCCCCGTCGGCGACCACGTCGCGCCTTCCGGCTGATGGTCGGTCGATGGCGCGAGCAACAGGGACGGCGTCCCACCCTCCACCGGCACCGAGATGATGCCCCCGTCCTCGAGGCCGATCAGGATCGGCGAGCCCTGCGGCGACCAGCTGACCGACGACGGCGCGGACGCGGCCACCTTCAGTGCCCCGGTCAGGTCGGCAATCGTGCGCTGCGGGGCACCCGAGTCGTCGACGATGACGAGGTCGACCACCCGCTTGTCTCCCGGTCCGGAGACCAGGCCGACCGCGACCCGCTCGCCGTTCGGCGAATGGTCGAAGGCCGCGATGCGCTGGCCCGCGGCCGGCGCGAACACCTGCCGGGAGCTGCCGTCGTCCACCGACACCGACCACAACGCCCCGTCCCGCAGGAAGTACGCCCGGCTGGGCGCGCCCCGCGGTCGCAGCATCTCGGCCAGACTCAGCGGCGTCGCGGCGGGCAGTCTCACCGACGTGACTGGCACCGAGAGGGCCGTCGGCGTGGGTGAGGCCGCCGTCGTCGTGCGTTTGTCGGTCGCGAACTGGTAGTTGGCCTCTTCGTCGGCGCACCCGACCAAGGCGAGGCAGACGCCAGCCACGGCCACGACCGCGCCCATGCGCCGACCGGCCCCCCGGCCGGACGCCGGCAGCCGCACCCTGAATGTGGTCAATGCGTGCCGCAGGCGTTCCAAAACCGGCTTCGTCCAAGTCGTGTTGGGGCTTACCGCCGCGCGTCCGAGGCGGTCGCGCCGGGCATGAACGAGGGCATCGGCGACCGGTGGCGACCCGACCGGCCCCGGCCAGTCTACACCGTCGCCTTTTCGCTCCACGGCCCTCTGCGGCGACCGCCGAAAGCCCCTCGGCCGAGCGAGACGCTGCCGGGCCGGGCGGGCTCGCGTCAGGAATCGCGGCAACCCTATGCTAGACTCGCGGGCTGTTGGTGCCGTTGCCGGCGGGTGCGCTCCTTCCGGCCCCCAGCCGGAGGACTCGCCGAATGCCCCTCTCGCGCGCCGACGTGGAGCACGTCGCGGCCTTGGCTCGTCTCGGGCTGACCGAGGACGAGATCACTCGTCTCCAAGGCGAGCTCTCGTCGATTCTGGTCCACATCGAGGCGCTCGAACGGCTCGACACCGACGCGATCCCGCCGACCGCCCAAGTGGTCGCCCTGACCAACGTCACCCGCGACGACATCGAGCGACCGGCCCTCCCGCGCGACCAAGCTCTGGCAAACGCTCCCCGACAGACGGACGGATTCTTCGAGGTCCACGCCGTCCTCGGCCAAGACGAGGAGGCCTCGTGATGGCGCCCGGAACAAGCCTCACCGAACGCGCCGCCGCCGACCTGAGGCGGCTGCTCGACGCCAAGGAGGTCTCGGCCGTCGAGGTGGCACAGGCGCACCTCGACCGCATCGCCGCCACCGACGCCGTCCTTGGTTGCTACCTCCACGTCATGTCCGACGTTGCGCTCCAGCAGGCCGCGGCCGCCGACCTTCGCATCGCGAGCGGCAAGGCCGCCCCGCTCACCGGCATCCCGGTCGCGCTCAAGGACGTGCTCTGCACGGTCGACGCCCCGACCACCGCCGCCTCCCGCATCCTCGAGGGCTACCGCTCGCCGTACGACGCCACCGTCGTCCGCAAGCTGCGCGAGCAGGGCGCGGTCTTCCTCGGCAAGGCGAACACCGACGAGTTCGCCATGGGATCGTCGAACGAGAACTCTGCGTACAAGCCGGTGCGCAACCCGTGGGACCCCGGCCGGGTGCCGGGCGGCAGCAGCGGCGGCCCGGCCGCGTCGGTCGCCGCCGGCAGCGCGACGTTGTCGCTCGGCTCCGACACCGGCGGCTCGATCCGTCAGCCCGCCGGCTTCTGCGGCATCGTCGGCGTCAAGCCGACTTACGGTCGCGTCTCCCGCTACGGCCTGATCGCGTTCGCCAGCTCTCTCGACCAGATCGGCCCCTTCGCCCGCTCGGTGGAGGACGCCGCCATGCTGCTCGGCGCGATCGCCGGCGGCGACCCGGCCGATTCGACCTCGGCCGACGTCCCCGTCCCCGACTACGTCGGCGCGCTCGGCGGCGACCTGCGCGGCGTGCGGGTCGGCGTCGCCGCCGAGTACACCGTCGAAGGCATGGAACCCGGCGTCGCCGCGGCCGTGGATGCCGCCATCGGCCAGCTCGAGGCCCTCGGCGCGGAACTCGTCCCGGTCAGTCTGCCGCACACCGAGTACGCCCTGCCGACCTACTACATCACCGCCCCGGCCGAGGCGAGCGCGAACCTCGCCCGGTTCGACGGCGTCCGCTACGGCAAGGTGGTCGAAGCCCCGTCCCTGCGCGAGACCTACGAGCGGACCCGCGACGAGGGGTTCGGCCCCGAAGTCAAGCGCCGGATCATGCTCGGCACCTACGCGCTCAGCTCGGGCTACTACGACGCCTACTACGTCAAGGCGCAGAAGGTTCGCACGCTGATCAAGCGCGACTTCGACGAGGCGTGGGGCAGGGTCGACGTGATCGTCGCCCCGACCTCGCCGACCGTCGCCTTCCCGATCGGGGCGCGCACCGCCGACCCGTACCAGATGTACCTCGCCGACGTCTTCACCATCCCGGCGAACATGGCCGGCATCCCCGGCGTCGCACTGCCGTGCGGCTTCAGCGACGGCCTGCCGGTCAGCCTCCAAGTGCTCGGCCAACCCTTCCGCGAGGAGACGATGCTCCGGGTCGCCCATGCCTACGAGCAGGCGGCAGGCTGGTCGACTCACCGCCCGCCCGACCTCGCGAACGCCGGCCCCGCCCGCGTTTGACCGAAGCGGCGAGCCTTGCTATCCTTGCCGGGCTGCACGGGCCGCTAGCTCAATTGGCAGAGCAACTGACTCTTAATCAGTGGGTTCGGGGTTCGAGTCCCTGGCGGCTCACCAAGTGAACGGGCAGCAAGTCGCCTGAACGGGCGGCCAACAGCATCGGACGGGCCGGGGCGGCAATCGCCCCGGCCCGTTTGACCCCTCCCCAACTCCCGCCGATCACAACAACGACATCGGTCGCCCCGGCCGAACGCGGCGGCCTCGCCGTCCACCGCCGGCAAGGCGCGTGGCAACCTCGGACCAAGGCTCAGTCGCGCGGCCGGCATCCCATCCTTGACGCCACAGGATATCCGACGACCACTCAAAGAACCATTCATCGTCGTCTTACGCATCATCTATTTCCATATGCCGCCGTTCGTGATACGGTCTGCCGCAGTCACCTCCAGCAGGGCATCTTGTCAACGCGACGACGGTGGAGACCACCATGGAGCAGCAACGGTTTGATCGACTGGCCCGTGTCGTCGGCGAAGCCCGCACCCGCCGGTCAGCGGCTCGTCTCGTTGCCGCGTCCTTGGTCGGCATCGCGGCACCCACAGCGATCAACCCGAACGGCGACGCCGCTGCCGGGGGGCGTCACCACAAGCGGTGTGCGTTCCCGCTTACCAGGTGCGGCAAGAAGTGCAAGGACTTGCAGTCTGACCCCGCGAACTGCAACGCCTGCGGCCATCGCTGCGAAGGTTCAGATTCCTGCCTGAGTGGCAACTGCGCCTGTCGGCCGATCGACTACGGCTGCTTCACGGATGAACAGTGCTGCTCCGGGCGCTGCGGCTTCTACGACGGCGTCGGCACCTGCCGTAACTCGGTTTGCTTCACCAGCGGCCACTGCACCGCGAACGCCCAGTGCTGCAGGTACGCTTGCACAGAAGGAGAGTGTGCCTGAGTCCGCACGCGTCCCCGAGACGAGGGATCGCGATGGCGGCCCGGTGCGGATCCCGGCCGGGGTAGACTGCGAGCCGCGCACGGTGGAACGGTCCGCGTTCGAGAGCGAGCCGCACCCCGCCGCCGCACCCGTTCGGTGGCCCCCAGCCTGTGTCAGACTCCCGCGGGATTCGCGAATCGGTCGAAGCAAGGTTGCAAGCGTGCCAGTCGACGAACGCCGGCAACCTCCGGCCCACCCCGAGTTCGGGCAGCTCGTGGTCCGGCTTCGCAGCGAGCGAGGCATCGCCCAGCGGGCGCTGGCGACCACGGCCGGCGTCGACGCCAGCACCATCAGCCGGGTCGAGAACGGCGAGCGCGGGCCGGGCCAGGACCTTGTCGACAAGATCGCCGACGCGCTGGGCAGCGACCCGACCGAACGCGCGAGGCTCCTTCGGGCCGCCGGCTACCTGCCAGCCGCCTTCGACGTGCTGCTGGCCGCGCCGTCGCTGGCTCGGCTGATCGGCGTCTTCGGGCTGGCCGACCTCACCGAAGAGCACCGCGCGTTGCTTCTCGCCTACGTCAGTCTGGCCCTCGACCACGCGACCGCGCTCGGCCACGTCGCGCCCGAACCGTTCACCGACCTGTGGGGGGAAGCCGCCGACTCCTAGTCGCGCGGCCCGATCGCCTCCGGGCCCTGCCGATGCCGGCGCGGCACCCGGCCCCGCCGACTCTGCTCGTCGGCGCGCCGCTTGACGAGACTGACCACGCCGACCGTCGTCAGCAGCAGGGCGACCACGGCCAGCACTTGCACCACGCCGAAGATGTCGGCGGACGCGGCGGCGAAGAAGATCGGGATGAACGCCACGGTGTTCGAGATCGTGAAGAAGGTCGCGTAGACCCGCGCCCGGATCTGGTCGTGCGACCGCTCCTGGAGGATCGTCTGGGCCGGCACCAGCACGCAGGCGTTGCAGACGCCGAGCAGGCCGGCGAGGGAGCCGGCCACCGCCGTCAGCAGGGCGACTGGCGGCGGCCCGCCCATCGCCGTCTCGAGCACGAGGCGGCTCAGCGCGATCAGGAGGAGCACCACCCCGCCGAGCAGGACCGCCCAGTCGATCACCTGCTCCCGCGGGAACCGACGAACCAGCGTCGGCACCAGCAGGACGCCCAGCACCACGCCGAGCCCGGCCGGCGCGACGATGTAGCCGATGTCGTTCGGCGTCAGGCCGATCACCTTGGTCACGAACTCGGGGCCGAGCGAAGCGACCATCATGAACGTGGTCGACGCGATGGTCAGGTTGACGATCGCCCGCAGCAGCATCGGGTCCTGCAGGATGTAGACGAGCCCTTCCCGCACGTCCTCCCACAACCGTCGCATCATCGTCTGCTCGCCGGCGCCGTCCTTCCGCGCGGTCGGCACCGACGACGGCAGCGTCGCGGTCAGGCCGGCGCAGAGGACGAACAGGACGACGCAGACGGCGAACAGCACGTCGATGCCGACCACCTTCGCCATCACCGGCCCGAGCACCGCGAACCCCAGCAACTGGGTGGCCGTGAAGGTCAGGTTGAACAGCGAGTTTGCCGCGATCAACTGGTCGCGCGGCACCAGCGCGGGAATCGTCGCCCCTTCCGCCGGGGCGAAGAACTGGCTGATCGTGCCGAACAGGAAGGTGATCAGGTAGATCGCGACCAGCACCGTCTGCGCGTGCCACGTCGGGCGGATGACGAGGAAGAGGAAGACCGAGACCGCCCGCCCGAGGTTGACCAGCGTCATCAGCGTTCGACGGTTCATCCGGTCCGCGGCCACCCCGGCCACCGGCCCGAACACCACCGACGGGATCGAGAACGAGAGGATCACCAGACTGACCGCGGTGTTCGCCCCCGCCACCTGGTGGAAGGTGACGATGTCGGTGACGCGCAGCAGGAGCGCGAAGTTGACCATGTTGTTGGCGGTCATCGAGAGCACCTGCGCCAGCCAGAGGCGCAGGAACGGCCCGTTCCGCAGCACCGCCCCGAACGTGTTCTGCTTGCCCGGCCGCAGCACGCGCGGCTCGGCGTCCGGCCCGATCGGCGGTGGCTCGGCGGTCGCCCCGGAGTGCCCGCTCACGGCGCGACCGGGGCCGGGTCGTCCGCCGGCACCGGCCCGCCGCGACTGACGAACGCCTTCAGGCGTCGTTCCACCGTCCGCCGCGGCACGAGCACCCGGTGCCCGCAGCCGTGGCACTTGAGGCCGATGTCCGCGCCGAGGCGGACCACGGTCCACTCGTGGCTGCCGCAAGGGTGCGGCTTCCGCAACTGGACGACGTCGCCGAGGAACAACTCGAGCGGACCCGTGGGCATGGCGGCGCGACCCGTGCCGACTACATCAGCCCGGGGATCTTCATTCCGCCGGTGAGGGCCGACATCTTCTCCTCGGCCATCGCCGCCGCCTTGGCCATCGCGTCCTGGATCGCGGCGGTGATCATGTCCTCGAGCATCTCCACGTCGTCCGGGTCGACCGCGCTCGGGTCGATCTTGATCCCGTGGAACTCGCGCTGCCCGGTCACCTGCGCCTTCACCACCCCGCCGCCGGCGGTGCCCTCGACCACGGTGCTGGCCAGTTCCTCCTGGATCTTCGCCAAGCGGTTCTGCATCTGCTGGATCATCTTCATGTTGACCGACATCGTTCGCTCCTCGCCGGCTTGTCCGTGCGCCGATGCCCGACGCGCCGCAACGGGGGCGATGCGGCCGGTGGCCGAGTATACCAACCGCGCCCCGTCATCCCCCCGTCGCGCCGGAGATCGGGGCATGGTCATGCTTCCACTGCTCGACCCGCTCCACCATCGCCTCGGCGTTGCGGAGCGAGGCCGGGGTCGGCGGCTGGCCGTCGAGCATCGCCGCCAGCTCCCAGAGCCGGTCGTCGCCGCTGATCGGCTCGACGTGCGAGACCACCCGCCCCCCCGACTCTCCCTTGGCGATCCGCAGGTGCTGCTCGGCGAACGCCGCGATCTGCGCCAGGTGGCTGATCACCAGCACTTGGTGAGCGCGCGCCAATCCCCACAACTTCTCCCCGACCACCTGCCCCGACCGGCCGCCGACCCCGACGTCGACCTCGTCGAAGACGAGCGTCGGCGTCTCGTCCGCCTCGCTCAGGATCGACTTCAGCGCCAGCATCAGCCGCGCCGTCTCGCCGCCGGACGCCACCCGGGCCAGCGGCTTCAGCGCCTCCCCGGCGTTCGGCGCGATCAGGAAGAGCACCTCGTCGGCACCGCTCGCGTCGACCGCCACCGTGCGTGTCGTCCCGTCCGCGGCAACGGTCGGCACTCCCTCTGGGTCGTCCCGCTGACTCACCTGCACCTCGAACCGGCTGCGCCCCATGTTCATCTCGGCAATCGTCGTCTCGACCGCCCGCGAGAGCCGTCGGCCCGCGACCGAACGCGCCTGCGAGAGAGCCGACGCCCGTTCGCCGATCTGCCGCGCCAGCATCGACGCCCGCTCCCGGAGTTGCTCGACGTCGGAGTCCCCGCCGGTCAATTCCTCGAGTTCCCGTGCGGCGCGATCGCCGAACGCGGTCACCTCGGGAATGGTCGCGCCATACTTGCGCTGGAGCCGCCGCAGTTCGTCGAGCCGCTCCTCGATCGTCGCCAGCCGCACCGGGTCGGCCTCGATTCGGTCGCGGTAGTCGCGCAGTTCCGCCGTGACGTCCTGCACGAGGTACAGCGCCTCGTTCAGCCGCTCGGAAACGGCGACGGCACTCTCGTCCACCGCGGCGATGTCGGACGCGAACTGCGCCGCCTTGCGCAACGCCTCCAGCGCGGGCAACGCGCCGTCGTCGGTCTCGTGGCCTGCCAGCAGGTCGTGCGCCGCGCCTGCGTCAGTGGCCAGTCGCTCGGCGTTCGCCAGCACCAGCCGTTCTGCCGCGAGCGCCTCGTCCTCCCCGACCACCAGGGCGGCGGCGGCGATTTCGTCGACTTGGAATCGGAGCAGGTCGGCCCGTTGCTCGCGTTCGCGCGCGTGCTCGACGATCTCCGCGATGCGCGCCCGCAGCAACCTCAGGTCCCCGACCAACCCTGCCAGTTGCTGACGGTCTCGCGTCGTCCCCGCGTAGCGGTCCAGCACTTCCAATTGCGCCGTCGGCCGAAGCAGCGACAGATGGTCGCTCTGCCCGTGGATGTCGACCAGCGATGCCCCGATCCGCGCGAGCGTGCTCGCGGTCGCCATGCGTCCGTTGATCCGGGCCAGACTGCGGCCGCTGGCCTGAACCTCGCGCTGCAGGATCAGCAGGCCGTCCTCCGGCTCGACCCCGGCGTCGACCAGCACGGCGGCGAAGTCCGGTCGGTTGTCGGTGGAGACGTCGAATGTCGCCTCGATCTGGGCCCGTGTCGCGCCGGTCCGCACCACGTCGGCCCCGACCCGTCCACCGAGCACCGCCCCGAGCGCGTCGATCAGGATCGACTTGCCCGCTCCGGTTTCCCCGGTCAGCGCGTTGAGTCCGGGCACGAAGGCGATCCGCACCTCGTCGATGATCGCGAAGTCGCGCACCGCCAGTTCCAGCAGCATGCTGCCCCCGAGCCGCAGCCAGTGTCCGTTCACCCGGTAGTTTCGCCGCTCCACCGGCTTTCGGACCACCTGCCAATGCTGTGGGGCGCCATCGCCAGCCAGCCACGGCGCCGGACGGTCGCGAGGACGGCGACGGGGCGCGCGGTCGCCCGCGCGCCCCGCTCCTCAACGGGACGGTGCCAAGCAAGCCTGCGCCTACGGCTCGTCCCGCTTCAGGAACCCGGTCATGCAGTGGATGCCGCCGCCGGCCTTGATCAACTCCCCGACATCGACGACGTGGCAGACCACGCCGGCCTCCGCGTACCGGGCCAGCATGGTCGTGCCGCCGGCCGGGACCACGATCTCGCCCGGCGCGACCGCCACCCCGTTCATCGGCAGGCACGCCTGCGTCTCCGCCTCGTCCTCCACCTCGATGAAGCGGAAGCCGCGCTCGCGCAGCGTCCGCACCACCTTGAACGGCGTTCGCCGCGGCCAGATCACCGCCAGATCGCGGTCGACGAGGGAGAGGAGGCCGTCGAGGTGCATCGCCCCGTACGGCAGGCCGACCCGGACCACGTCGCGGACGCCGATCTCGCGCAGCATCCGCTCGACCTGGTTCGCGCCCTCCTCGTTCGTCCGCAGCCCCTCGGCCAGGAAGCAGAGGTCTCGGTCGACCCACGCGACGTCGGCCCCCTCGAAAGTGCCGCCGCCGTGGACCGTCATCAGGATCGGCACGCCGGCCCGCGCCAGCGCCTCGGCCACCAGTCGCTCCTCGCCCGCGCGCACCGTCGAGGCCGGCCGGGTGACGATCGCGCCCTCCGGCGTCATCAGCATCAGGTCGCGCACGAACATCGAGTTCGGCTTGTCGATCCGGCCGCGCTCGGCGTAGTAGACCTCGACGCCGCAATCGCGGTAGGCCGTCGCCAGCGCGTCATGCTGACGACGGGCGAGGTCGGGATCCAGCCCTGCCCGCATCTGGACCGCGTCGAAGTCCTCGATCGCGTCAAGTTCCGGCCCCGGTCGCCGCAGCAGGACCGCGTGCAGCCGGCCGCACTCGGAGGAGACGCCCCAGTCGCCCCACGCCTCCGCCATGTCCTCGCGCATCGGCGCGAGGCGCGGCGACCAGACCCCGCCGCCGTACGCCGTCGAGACGCTCATCCGTTCCCCCGCGCCCAGATCGCCTCGGCCAGCGTCTGCGGCCGGATCGGAATCTGCGTCGCCCGCACCCCGGTCAGGTCGCGGATCGCGTTCGCCACCGCCGCCGGGCCGGGAATCGCCGGCGGCTCGCCGACCCCCTTCGAACCGTAGGCCCCGTGCACCGAGGGGACCTCCACCAGCACGGTCTCGATCGGGGGGATCATCTCGAACTTCGGCAGCGTGTAGTCCATCAACGTCGCCGACAGGAGCTGGCCGTCGTTGTCGTATTGCATCCCCTCGTACAGCGCCCAGCCGATCCCCTGTCCCACCCCGCCGTGAATCTGCCCCTCGACCAAGGTCGGGTTGATCGCGAACCCGACGTCCTGCACCGCCACGTAGCGGACCGGCTTCACCTCGCCCGTCAGCTCGTCGACCGTCACCTCGCAGAGATGGGCGGCGAACCCGGGCGAGCTCTCGGTGATCGCGGTCGACCCCACCCCGTAGATCGGCTCGTGGCGACCGCCGAAGCTCATGCTCATCTGGGCGATCTGCTTCAAGGTGACGCCACTGCCCGGCACGCCCTTGACCCGCACGTTGCCGTCGACGATCTCGAGGTCGTCGATCGCGGCCTCGAGGTGCTTGCCGGCCGCCTCCAGGATCTGCTGCCGGGCCGATTCCGCCGCCTTCTGCACCGCTCGGCTCATCGTGTAGGTGATCTTCGAGCCGCCGGTGCCGCCAGCGTAGGGTGCGGAGTCGGTCGAGGCCGTCGTCACGCTGAAGTCGCTGTGCGCCATGCCGAACGTCTCGGCGGCGACTTGGGCGAAGACCGAGTTCGTCCCGGTCAGGTCGACCGAGCCGAGGATCAGGCTCAGCTTGCCGTTGGAGTCGAGCCGGCAGATCGCCGTCGCCGGCTCGACGCCGCCCGGCCAGCCGCCGATCGCCACGCCGACCCCGCGTCCCTGCTTGCGCGCCTCGTCGCGCCCCCGCCACGCCGGGTGGTCGCGCAGCGCCTCCAGCACGTCCTTCAGGCCGACCCGCGGCCACGCCGCGCCGTTCGGCCGCGGGTCGCCCTCGACCACGCAGTTGCGCAGCCGCAACTCGAGCGGGTCGAGCTCGAGCTTGCGCGCCAGCTCGTCCATCGCCGACTCGATCCCGAACGCCGCCTGCTGGGCCCCCGGCGCGCGGTAGGCACCGGCCGCCGGCTTGTTGGTCAGCGCCTCGAACCCGCGGATGTCGAGGTTCGGGAAGCGATACGACCCGCCAAGCAGCACACAGGCGATCTGCAGCGGCGAACCCGAACTGGCCCCCGTGTCGTACGAGACGCGGGCCTGCAGCGCGGTGATCGTGCCGTCCTTGTCGGCCCCCAGCTTGATCGACATCTGGCAGTCGGGGGCCGGGTTGCCGTTCAGGAAGTCGTCCATCCTGCTGTACTGGAGAAGCACCGGACGCTCGGTGACCATCGCCAGACCGGCGACCAGCGGCTCGATCAGGACGAACTTGCCACCGAAGCCGCCGCCGACCGGCATCGCCACCACGTCGACCTTCTGCGGCTCGACCCCGACCGCCTCCGCCACTCGGGCTCGGCAGTAGAACGCCGCCTGCGTGCTGGTGTAGACCGTGTAGTCGCCCAGCGGGTCGACCGTGACGAGGCACACCTGCGGCTCCATGTACCCTTGGTGCACCGTCAGCGACTCGAAGCTGAACTCGACGACCGCCGCCGCGTCCCGGAGCCCCTGCTCGACGTCCCCGCGCTGAAAGTGGACCGAGTTGGAGACGTTCGGCGGCAACGGCTCGTCGTCGGCAGCGGCCGGCCGGGCGGCGTCGGCGTTGTGCATCGCCGCTTCCGCCTCGTTCACGTGCGCCGCCGCCAGTCGCACTTTCGGCGCGTTCCGGCTCATCGCCTCGTCGAGGGTCGCCACCACCGGCATCGGCTCGTAGTCGATCTCGACCGCCGCCGCTCCGTCCTGCGCCGCCGCGTCAGACTCGGCCAGCACCATCGCCACGAACTGACCGGCGTACAGCGCCTCTCCGAACGCGATCGGCGATCGCCCGCTCGAGAGCGCCCGCCGGGTGGATTCCGGCAACTGGTCCCCGGTCACCACGGCGACCACGCCGGGCACGCCGAGGGCGGCGGAAACGTCGACGTTCTTGATCCGCGCGTGTGCGTAGGCACTGCCGACCGGGCGCGTGTGCAGCACCCCGGGAATCCGCAGGTCCGCGGTGAACCGCTCCTGGCCGGTCAGCTTCTGCGGCGCGTCGATCCGCTTCGACCGCTGTCCGACCGCTGCGTAGGCAGCCATTGCATTGCACCCCATGCTGTCGATTCGGCGAGCGCCGCGGGCCGCGGCGGCGAAGACGCGGACGATTCTAGCACCGGCCCGGGCTCGGCCCGGCTCAGGAACTGGCTGCCAGCACGTCCTCCGGGCCCCATTCGCGAACCCGGATCGGCTTGGCGGCGTGGTCGTTCAGGAACCCGTACAACTCCAGCATCGCCTCGATCTCGGCGGCGTTGTCGGCCTCCCAGAGGGAGAAGAGCCGGTCGTCGTGCAGGTCGGGCGACCACGTCCGGATCCAGCGGGGGGAACGGCGCGCGTCGGCCGACGCCCGCGCCAACTCCTCCAGCCTGGTGGGAGGCCGTACCGCCGACTCGTCCTGCGCGATCGGATCGTGAACGACGAGATAGAGCGCCACGTTGCCCCCTTCCGGTCGAACCGCTACGCGTGAGACCCGGAGCCGCCGCGCCGCGAGCCACGCCGCCTGCGTCGACGGCGACCGCTGCCGCTGCCCCCGTCCTCGGTCGCAGGCGACTCCTCGCCTGACGCGCCGGCCTCGGGCTCCGGCGGCGCATCGACGGGCGGCACAGCCGGGGCGGTCGTTTCGGCCCGCGTGGCAGGCTTTGCCGCCGCGGCCCGAGGTCGCTCGGCCGCCGGGGGGCGCTCGCCAAGGTTCAGATCGGCGACGCTGAAGACGACATCCTGGTGTCCGTCGTCCATGCGAACCGTCACCAGTTCGCGCAGCAGTTGCATCGCGACCACCACGCCCGGCCCGCCCGGGGTCTCGATCGGCTGGCCGAGGCGCGGCATGATCGCCTTCATCTGGCGGTACTGCTCGTTCTCGTAGCTGAGACAGCAAAGCAGTCGGCCGCAGACGCCGGAGACCTTGGCCGGGTTGAGCGGCAGGTCCTGCGTCTTCGCCATGTTCATCGAGATCTCGGGGAAGACCGGCAACCACGACGCGCAGCAGAGGGTGCGCCCACACCGACCGACGCCGCCGAGCAGACGCGCCTCGTCGCGCGGTCCGACCTGTTTCAGTTCGACGCGCGCGCCGAGTTCCGTGCCGAGTTCTCGCGCCACCCGTCGCAGCGCTCCTTGGTCCGGGTGCCGGTCGCGGTCGCCCGTCCCGTAGTTCAGCTTCACCAGCGAGCCGTCGAACGAGTACTCCGCGCTGATCGGCTTGATCGACAGCCCGATCGCCCGCGCCCGCGCCCCGAACGCCCGAACCGCCCGCGCGGAGCCTCGCCGGAACTCGTCGGCCCGCCGCACGTCCTCCGGGCCGAGCTTGCGCAGCACCGGGGTCGGCGTGCCGTCGAGCAGCGCCGTCCGCACCGCCTGCGGGCCGAGCACCACGCGCCCGGCCTCCCGGCCGCGCCCGGTCTCCACCACGACCCAGTCACCGGTGGCCAACTCGTGCCCCGCTGCCGCGAAGTAGTAGGTCTGGCCGCTGTCGCGGAAGCGGACTCCGACCACCTGCTCCGCGGGGGTGGTGTCGTCGGCCGGCCCCAGTCGCTCCTGCTCGTCGTGGCAGGAGCATCCGCCGACCTGCTCCCCCGCCTGCAGTCGCTCCTTGAACCGTTCCCGGGCGAGCGCCCTGACTTCGTCGAGCGAGGTTGTCCCGGTCGGGAAGCCGTTGGCAAGGGTCGGGGTCATCGGGACGTGTTCGGCCATGCCAGCACCATCGTTTCGATCGCGAGCTTGGGACGGACGTTCGCCTCAAGGTCGGCCAGGCAACGCTGCGTCGCGTGCAGCGCGGCGACGATCTCCTCCGCGGTGAGCGCGTCGGCGACCTGCCCGATCGTCGCCGACTGGTCGCTGAAGTCGACGCGCTCGGCCAGGCCGGCTCGGTGCAGCAGCGCGTCGCGCCAGACGCCGACGACCGTCTCGACCTCGTCGAACACCCCGGCCCGGTCCTTGCCGAACCGCTCGCCGAGTCGGTACGCGGCCACGGCACGATCATAGCCGCTGGCTGCGACCCAGCCGACGGCGCTGGCGATCGACTGCCGCCGCGCCTCGGCCGTCGTCGGGTCACCGGCGGCCCGCAGCGCCCAGCCGACCCGTCCCCGACTCATCGCGGCGACGGCGTGGGCGACGCCCGAATCGACGCCGCTCGTAACCAGGCCCGCGGCAATCGTCGCGATCGGCACCGGTCCGAGTTCGACGAGCTGGCAGCGCGACCGAATCGTCGGCAGCAGCAACTCGGCGTCGCTGGCGAGGAGAAGCAAGGTCACCGCCGCCGGAGGTTCCTCGAGCGTCTTGAGCAAGGCTTCCTGCGCCGGCTCCGGCATCGTCTCGGCGTCGTCGAGCACGATCAGTCGCCGGGTGCCTTCCATCGGCTTCAGCGCGGTCGACGCGCGCAGCGAGCGCACCGTCTCGATCGTGATCCCGGTGTTCTTCCCGCCACGGTCGGACAGTGCCGCCTGCGTCGCGAGACTGTGCACCTCGACGTCGGGGTGCGTGCCCCGCCGGACCCGCAGGCAACTCGAACAACGCCCGCACGGCACCGTTGGGTCATCGCGACCGGGTTCGCGGCAGAGCAGCGCCTGCGCCAGCGCCGTCGCCACCGCTCGCTTGCCGACGCCCTCGGGGCCGGAGATCACGTAGGCGTGGGAGAGTCGGTTCGCGGCCAGCGCCTGCCGCAGCGACGCGATCTGGCGGTCGTGGCCCCAAACGGGCCATGCGCCGGGCTCGTGCCGCGGCTCGACGGCCACCGCGTCCGTCGGCCGACTTCGGGGTGCCACCTCAGGCGGCTCGACGCTTGACCGGCCGCTTGCGGCGAACCGTCTCCTGACGCTCGACCACCTGCCCCTTCGCGAGCAGCGCGACCAGCGCCAGACGCTCGTCGTTCGACATGCTCGGGTCGGACGGAAGGTGGCGCACCAGTTCCGACAATCCTTCGGCGTTGGTCACCGGGTACTCCGGCTCCTCGACCTCCAAGACGACCCGCGGGTTGACGAAGACGATCGCCGCGTCGCTGTCGGCCTCCAGATGGTTCGCCTTCAGGTCCGACTCGATCGCGCGCACGTCGGCGGCGGCGTCCTTGTCCGGGTTGCCGAGCGGCGGCCCACCGAGCGAGGAGAGGCGCGAGATGCCGCCGCCCGCCTTCAGCCAGCGTCCGTTCTGGTAGCGGATGGTGCCCATCAGGTCGCGCACCGTCAGCGCCAGCACGCCGCCGGGATGGACCAGCAGGTGCTCGACCACGCGCCCGCCGAGGTCCGCGTAATGGACCAGCGTGTAGCGCTCGCTCAGATTGTGGAGCAGCTTGTCGAGGATTTCGTCGTTGCGCGGCTTCCGGTTCCACTTCGCGACCTGCTGCATCCCGAGGTGGAACAGCACCGTGCCGGCCAACAGCGGGACATAGGCGAGCAGGACCATCGTCTCGCCCCGGCCGGTGGTGGCCAGCATGAAGGCGACGACCAGCGTCGCGACACCGCCGAGGGAGGTCAGGGTCGCCTGCCGCTTCCGCTTCTTGATGTAGTCGGCGTCTCGGACGATCCGCATCGCGTCGCTTCCCGTCGCTTGTCCTCGTGGCCGCGCACCCGGCGCGCCACGCTCCGCTGCCACCTGTCGGAGGAACGCGCGGAGTCTAGCACAGCCCCCGCCGCCCTCCGGTTATGTCAATGGCGAGCGCCCCACCACCGATTCCAGCCAGACGCGGCCCCCGGCGGCCAGCGCCATCACCGCCACCGCCCCGAGCAGCGCCGCGGTCGCCGGCCCGGCAAGGTCGGTCGCCGCCGCGTGGCGACCGTCGCGCCCGGAGAGGATCAACCCGCTCGTCAGCACCAGCGCTCCGACCAGCGACAGCGACGAGACCACGAGGAACAGGGCAGCCGGCGCGTAGAGCAACCCGAACCCGGACAGGAGCAAGAACGCGACCGGCACCTGCGCCGCCGCCAGCCCCAGCCATTCGCCGACGCCGGCCAGCACCGGCAACTCGGGGGTGCTTCGCCGCCAGAGCGACCCGGCCAACAGCATGCAGACCGCGACCCCGAGCGAGACGCCCGTCAGCAACCCGGTGGCGAGCCGCAACTCGTTCGACGGTGTGTACATCGTCGGCAGCCGCAGGTCGCGGGCCAGCGAGTTCGTGCCGTCGACCGCCAGCAGCAGAACCGGGACGACGAGCAACGGCCAGACGCGCGGCGGCGCGAACCGGCCGGCCCGCCATCGCCCCGTGATGACGAGGATCAGCAAGGTGACGAACGCGCCGGCGTAGATGCCGGTCATCCGGGCGTCGAGCGGCAGTCGCTGGCCGCCGAGCGTCAGCGAATGGCTCGGGATCTGGGCGCAGAGACCGTGCAGCGTCGCGTGGCTCTTCGCCGCCAGCGAGCCGGGGGCCAGCAGGAAGGCGCACGCCAACGCGCCGAAGGCAGCCGGGAAGAGCCACGGCGCGATGCGCGGCGTCTCCCGGCCCTCGGTGCTGACGAGTCGCGTTGCCATTCGCCCGACGCCCCGGTACGCTCTCGCCCCATGAGCAGTTTCATGGACATCCGCGCGAGAACGTACCACGACGGCCCTCCTACCAAGCCGAACACCACGCCGGCACGAGGCACCCCATCGGGACCCGCCGGCGAGGTGCGCGCGTGAGCCGCCGCGCCGATCGAGGCAGGGTCGGCCGTCCGATCGACCCCTCGGCCCGCCATGACCGCGACCTGACCGTCGGCGGCGTCTTCCCGACGCGCGTCGCGCTCGCCCGCGGCCGCCGCTCGGTCGGGGTGGTTGCCTGCCTGCTCGCGCTGTTCACCGTGCTCTTCTCGATCGTCCGGCGTGGTGCCAGCCGAGAACTCGACCTGCGGGCCACGGTCGCGCTCCAGCGCCGACAGGAACCTTGGTTCCGAAATCTGATGGAAACGGTCTCGTGGCCCGGCTTCCCGCCGCAGAGTCGGCTCATCCCGCCGCTGCTGGCTCTGGCCTGGTTGCTGTTGGGCTACCCGCTCGAGGCAGTGTTCCAGTTCGCGGGCTGGGGCACCGGCATCGTCTCGTTCCTCGTCAAACGCACGATGCGCCGCCCGCGTCCAACCCCCGACCTCGTTCAGGTCGAGGCAGCGAACATTGGCGGCAGCTCGTTCCCGAGCGGGCACGTCATCAACTACATCGGCGTCTACGGCACGCTCGCCTACCTGACCGCCGCCGTGGTCCGACCCGCGTGGATTCGGAGGCCGGTGCTGGCGATCTGCGGCACGCTGATCGCGCTCGTCGGCCCGAGCCGCATCTACCTCGGTCACCACTGGCTGACCGACGTCACCGCCTCGTTCCTCCTAGGCACCAGCTACGTGCTCGGCCTGACCGCGCTCTACCGCCGGGTCAAGGTCCGTTCCCTCGTCCGCGAGCGCGTCCGACCGAACCCGGACGCGCCTACGGCTTGATCCGGACCGTCACGTTCAGGAACCGGCCGTCGACGAGACCAGTCTTCTTCCCCTGCTTCTTCGAGCAGCGGGTGTGGTCGAGCAGTTTCTTGCCCTTGCCGTTGCCGTCGGCGCAGAAGAGCCAGACCTCGTCCAGTTCGCACTTCGGCGGCTGCCAGTTGGTCGCCACGATCCGAATCTGGTCGCCGACCTTGGCGTCGAACTTGATCGGCTTCACGTGGTCGCCACGGCCGTTGACGTTCGCCGAATGGTCGTGGTCGTCGAGCAGCGGCTCGGTCTGCCGCGTCGCGTCCTTCGGGATCAGCGAGATGAACACGTCGTCGTCGATGTGCTTGAACTCCGAGGTCCGCTTCGGACCGCCGGTGAGGATGAACTGCCGGCAGTTCCGGCCAAACGCCTGACCCGACTTCGTGCCGGATTTGGCTTGCTTGTCCTTCGGCTTCCTGCCGGCGCGGTCCGCCGCCGCGGCCTGCACCCCGCGCCCGCCGACGGCCGCGCCGAGAGCCAACCCGCCGAGCGTCCGCAGCCAATGCCGGCGGTCGGAAGACGCTCCCAACGCTCGCGCCGCCGTGTCGATCCGCTCGCCCAGCATACGTCCCTCCCTCTCCGTCGCCCGCCGGGAAATCCCGAGCGGTGCGGATCCCATGCCAACGCCGGCCGCGGGTGAGCCGGGGCCGCTCATGCCCGAAGTTACGTCGAGTTCCTCCGGACCGGATTCATTGCGCCCGCCGCTCGCCCGGTGGTACGCTCCGCCGCAGCCAACGACGCAACGGCCGTGAGGGAGACCGCGCCCCGCCGGGCGGCGTCCAGCAAGCCCGGGACGATGCGAGCCGGGCCGCGACGCAGGCTGTGGGACATCGCTCCGGAGCCGTCGGCCGAATCGCCCGCCACGGGCGCAGGAGAGCCGACCGGGTGTCGCCCGTTACCGCGACCGCCGGGCCGGCAACGGTCCCGGCCCGAGCGGGCCCGTGGCCGGGCCAAGTGAGGTGGTACCGCGGCTCGCGCCGTCCTCTCCCCGAGGACGGCTTTTTCGTGCCCGGCGTCGGTCCGGTGGCGCGGCAACGAGAACGAGGGCAGGGCGGCATGGCCGGCGTTTCCGAGGTTTCCAGCAAGGTCGACTTCCCCGCGCTCGAGCGCGACCTGCTCGCGTGGTGGGAAGAGAACCAGATCGTCCGCCAGTACCTGCACCGGAACGACGGTTCCGACCGGCGCTACTCGTTCATCGACGGCCCGATCACCGCCAACAACCCGATGGGCGTCCACCACGCCTGGGGCCGCACCTACAAGGACCTCTACCAGCGCTACCACGCCATGCTCGGCGAGAAGCAGCGATTCCAGAACGGCTTCGACTGCCAGGGACTCTGGGTCGAGGTCGAGGTCGAGAAGGAACTCGGGCTCAAGAGCAAGCGCGACATCGAGGCCTACGGCGTCGCCGACTTCGTCGAGCGCTGCAAGGCCCGGGTCCTCACCTTCGCCGACCGGATCACCAGCCAGTCGATCCGGCTCGCCTACTGGATGGACTGGGACGACTCGTACTTCACGATGTCGGACGAGAACAACTACACGATCTGGCACTTCCTGAAGCGCTGCCACGAGCGCGGCTGGATCTACAAGGGGCACGACGTGATGCCGTGGTGCCCGCGCTGCGGCACCGGCATCTCCGAGCACGAGATCGTGACCGAGGGGTACCAGGACCGCACCCACCTCTCGGTCTTCGTCCGCTTCCCGCTCCTCGACGAGTCGGGGGCCAGTCTGCTGGCGTGGACCACCACGCCGTGGACCCTCACCGCCAACGTCGCCGCTGCCGTCCACCCCGACCTGACCTACGTCCGCGCCCTCCAGAACGGCCAGGTCGTCTACGTGGCGAAGGACGCCGCTCGCACCGCGCTCCGCGGGGAGTGGGAGAACACCGGGGAAGTCACCGGGGCAGACCTCGTCGGCCGCCGCTACGCCGGGCCGTTCGACGAACTCCCCGCCGCCGAAGGCGTCGAGCACCGAGTCATCGCGTGGGACGAGGTCAGCGCCACCGAGGGAACCGGCATCGTCCACATCGCCCCCGGCTGCGGCAAGGAGGACTTCGCACTCTCGCACGACGAGAACCTGCCGGTGATCGCCCCGATCAACGAGTTCGGCGTCTACGTCGACGGGTTCGGCGACCTCACCGGCCAGTACGTGCACGAGGTGGCGACGGTCATCGCCAAGGACCTCGAGCGCAAGGGGCTCCTCCACCGCGCCGAGCAGTACACCCACCGCTACCCGGTCTGCTGGCGCTGCGGCACCGACCTCGTCTTCCGGCTGGTCGACGAGTGGTTCATCTCGATGGACGACCTCCGCCAGCCGATGATGGAGATCACCCGCCAGATCCGCTGGTACCCCGGCTTCGGCATGGACCGCGAGCTCGACTGGCTCGCCCACATGGACGACTGGATGATCTCCAAGAAGCGCTACTGGGGCCTCGCGCTGCCGATCTACGAGTGCGCCGCCTGCGGCCACTTCGACGTCATCGGCAGCGAGACCGAGCTCGAGGCGCGCGCGGTCAGCGGCTGGGACGAGTTCGCGGGCCACACGCCGCACCGCCCGTGGGTCGATGCCGTCAAGATCGCCTGCTCGCACTGCGGCGCGCCCGTCTCCCGCATCGCCGACGTCGGCAACCCGTGGCTCGACGCTGGCATCGTCCCCTTCTCCACCCTCCGCTACCGGCACGACCGGGAGTATTGGGAGGAGTGGTACCCGGCCGACCTCATCTCCGAGAGCTTCCCCGGCCAGTTCCGCAACTGGTTCTACTCCGTGCTGGCGCAGGGCACCGCCCTCGTTGATCGGCCCCCCTTCCTCAACGTCTTCTCCTACGCCCTGATGCGCGACGAGAAGGGCGACGAGATGCACAAGAGCAAGGGGAACGCGATCTGGTTCGACGACGCGGCCGAGGTCGCCGGGGTCGACACCATGCGCTGGCTCTTCGCCACCGCCAACCCCGACGCCAACCTCAACTTCGGCTACCACACCTGCGACGAGGTTCGCCGCCAGTTCCTGATCCCGCTCTGGAACAGCTACGCCTTCTTCGCCAACTACGCCCGGCTCGACGGCTTCGACGGCTCCGCGCCGCAGGTTCCGCTCGCCGAGCGGACGCTGCTCGACCGCTGGATCCTCGCCGAGCTGCACGAGCTGATCGGCACCGTCCGCGCCGCCCTCGACGACTACGCCGCCGACCGCGCGGCCCGGGCGATCGAGCGCTTCACCATCGAGGAACTCTCCAACTGGTACATCCGTCGCAACCGCCGCCGCTTCTGGAAGAGCGCGGCCGACCGCGACAAGCTCGCCGCCTACCAGACGCTCCACGAGTGCCTGACGACGCTCGCCCGGCTTCTCGCCCCGTTCGTCCCCTTCGTCGCCGAGGCGATCCATCAGAACCTCGCCTACGGTCTCGATCCCACCGCGCCTGTGTCGGTCCACCTCGCCGACTACCCGGTTCCCGACGGCGCGAAACTCGACCCGGCACTCTCGGCCGACATGGCCGCCGTGCTCGAGGTGGTCAGCGCCGGTCACGCGGCGCGGCAGGAGGCCGCGGTCAAGGTTCGCCAGCCGTTGCCGGCGATCCTCGTCCACGCCCAGCGGCCCGAGACGCTCGATGCGGTCCTCCGCCTCAAGGAGCACGTGCTGGACGAACTGAACGTGAAGGAGATCGGGCCGCTGACCGATCCCGGCGACGTCGTCACCTACGACATCCGGCCCAACCTCCGGCTGCTCGGGCCGAAGTACGGCAAGCGACTCGGCGCGGTGCGCGAGGCGCTGCTGGCCATCCCTCCGGCCGAGGTCGCCGCCGCGGTCGCCGCCGACCAGCCGGTGACGCTCGCGCTGGCGGACGACGAGTCGGTCGAGTTGGCCCCGGCGGAAATCCTCGTCGACCTGATGAAGCGGGAGGGGTTCGCCACCGCCCAAGGGCCGTCGGTCACCGTCGTCCTCGACACCACGCTGACCCCGGCCCTGATCCTCGAGGGACTGGCCCGCGACTTCATCCGCGGCGTGCAGGACGCCCGCAAGCAGGCCGGCTACCAGATCGACGACCGGATCGTCGTCCAGGTCGTCGCCGACCCGGAGGTGGCCGAGGCGCTCGCCGCGCACCGGGGCGTGGTCGAGAACGAACTGCTCGCTGACCAGGTGCTGGTCCGGGTCGCGACCGGCATGTCGGACGCCGTCGAGCCCGAGAGCGTCGAGGGACCGGGCGGCGGCATCACCCCGGACGGTGTCTTCGCCGACCAGGTCATGGTCGGCCAACGGCAGGTTCGGATCGTGATCGCCCGCAGCAGTGGCTGACGGGGAGCGGCACGCTTGCCGTGCCGTGCAGCCTTCATCGTTGCTGGATGGTGCCGGGTCGCGTGCTATAGTCGCGCTTCATCGCGGGCCGACGACACGCGCATCGTCTCGTCGTCGTTCGGCACGCCCGGTGGCAGGCGGTCGGCATCCCGCGCCACGTCGGTCGCGGTCCGGCTCGCTTGGTCGATGTTCGCACGTGAGCGAGGAGCGAGGACACCGATGTCTGACCCGCGCTGGCTGGAGACGATTCGCGCCATCGAGGCGCGCAAGTGGAACCGCCGACGACTCGTCCAGTCGGCCGCGGCGGTCACGGCCGCGGCGGCGATTCCGGTCGGCGGCGCTGGGTTCCGCAGCGCGGCGGCGGCCCCGGCCCGCCAGACCCAGCCGAACGAGCTCGTCGTCCTCGACAACATCCAAGGCAACAACTGGCTCTACCTCGACCCGGGCCGGTTCTACGAGATCAACCCGTCGGCGGCGCAGTACCTGATCTACGAGACGGTCTACGACATCCCCGACGGCACCAAGATGTCGGAGCTCAAGCCCCGACTGGCGACTGCCATGCCGACCGTCAGCGAGGACGGCCTGACTGCCACGATCCCGCTGCGAACCGATGTCGTCTTCCCGGTCAGCGGCAACGCGATGACCGCGGACGACGTCGTCTGGAGCTGGGACCGCCTGAAGAACATCAAGGGGAACGCCAGCTTCCTCTACACCGACTACATCGAGTCGGTCACCGCCAAGGATCCCGCCACCATCGAGCTGAAGCTGAAGTCGCCGAACGCGGCGCTGCCGGCGATCCTCAGCTTCACCGGCTTCGGCGTGATGGACAGCAAGGTCGGCAAGGAACACGGCGGCTCGGCCGAAGAGGGCGCGGACACCGCCGACAAGCTGACCGACTGGATCAACCAAGGGAACTCGCTCGGCACCGGCCCGTTCAAGCTGACCCAGTGGGACGTCAGCGGCGAGATCATCATCGAGCGGAACGAGAACTACTCCGGCGAAGCGCCGAAGCTCGACAAGATCATCTTCCGCAACGTCGCCGACACCAGCACCCAGCTCCAGCTGCTCGAAACCGGCGAGGCCGACATCGCCTTCTCGATCGACCCGGACAAGATCGACTCGGTCAAGTCCAACGCCGCCCTCCAACTGCTCGAGGGACCGTCGCTCGCCATCGAGTACCTCGCCCTCAACAACATGAAGGACGTCGGCGGGCCGCTCGCGGTCAAGGAGTCGCGGCAGGCCGTTGCCCACGCCATCGACTACGACGGCATCGTCAACGGGCTGATGGGCGGCCACGCGGTGCGGCCGGCGACCATCGTCCCGCTCGGCCTGCTCGCCGCGGAGGACGTGAAGGACCTCGCCTACACGACCGACATCGCCAAGGCGAACGAACTCTGGAAGGCGGGCGGCGCGGGGGCGCAGGAACTGACGCTCTCCTACGGGGCCGGCCAGCAGACGCCCGGCGGCCTCAGCCGCGACATCCTCGCCGCCAAGCTGCAGGAGGACATCCAGAAGATCGACGGCGTCACCGTCAAGCTCAACCCGATGGACTCCAACGAACGCCTCCAGGCCTACCGCGAGGGCAAGCTCCAGTTCACGATGTCGGACTGGTCACCGGACTACCCGGACGTCCACACCTACGCCGACCCGTTCGGCCGGGGCGGCAGCGCCGCCGCCAAGCGCGTCGGCTACGACGACCCCGAGGTCACCAAGCTGCTCGACCAGGGGATCGCCGAGACCGACCCGGAGAAGCGGAAGCAGATCTACATCGAGATCCAGAAGAAGCTGATCGACGCCACGGCGTTCATCGTCGAGTTCCAGCCGAACTACGTGATGCCGGCGGTCGCCGCCGTCCACGGCGCACAGCCGCACGGCGTCATGATCATGAACCTGCGGGACGCCAGCAAGGAGGCCTCGTAGCCTTCGGGGGCGGGGCTGGTCGCCGGACCGGCCCCGCCCCGCCCGACCCGTCGCCGTAACGGAGCTGCGCGTGGGGATCTGGGCCTTCATCGGGCGACGACTGATCCAAGCGGTCATCGTCCTTTTTCTGGTCAGCGTCGCAACCTTCTCGCTGGTGATGGCCGTGCCCGGAGACCCGGTCACGACCTTGCTCGGGGAGCGTGCCGCCAGCAACCCGGAAATCCGGGCGGCCGCCGAACGCAAGTACGGCCTCGACAAACCCGCCCCGGTGCAATACCTCGTCTACATGGGCAACCTGTTCCGGGGCGATTTCGGCGACTCGATCTCGAGCCGGCGACCGGTGGGCACCGACCTCCGCCAGTACGTGCCGGGCACCATCGAGCTCGCCATTGCCGCCCTGATCTTCGCGATGGTGGTCGGCATCCCGCTCGGCATCATCGGCGCGGTCAACAAGGACCGCTGGCCGGACCATCTGGCGCGCTTCATCGCCCTGATCGGCACGTCGGTCCCCGTCTTCTGGCTCGGCCTCCTGATGCTCTACGTCTTCTTCTACCGCCTGCAGTGGCTGCCCGGCCCCGGTCGCCTCGACACGGGCATGAAGGCCCCCCACGGCCCCACGGGGATGATCACCGTCGACGCCGCGCTCAACGGGCAGTGGGACGTCTTTCGCTCCTCCGTCCGGCACCTGATCCTGCCGGCGGTCGCGCTCGGCTCGTTCGCCCTCGGCGTCGTCGCCCGGATGCTCCGCTCCTCCCTCGTCGCCGCCCTCGGCGACGACTACGTCCGCACAGCCCGGGCGAAGGGCGTCTCCGAGCGGCGGGTGGTCGTCAACCACGCCCTCCGCAACGCCATGATCCCGACCGTCACCGTGCTCGGCCTCACCTTCGCCAGCCTCCTCGCCGGCGCGGTCCTGACCGAGACGATCTTCTCGTGGCCGGGCATCGGCCGCTACGCCGTCCAGGCCGCGCTCAAGCTCGACTACCCGGCCCTGCTCGGGGTGACGCTCTTCGTCGCCGCCGTCTACGTGCTGGTCAACTTCTGCGTCGACCTGATCTACGGCCTGCTCGATCCGCGAATCCGGCTCGCCTAGCCTGATGGCCGCCAGCACCTCCGCCCCGCCGCTGACCACCGCCCTCACGCCGCAGGCCAAGTCGCGCTCGGTCTTCGCCGATGCCGTCCGCACCCTGCGCCGCAACCCGCTCGCCATCCTCGGGCTGGCCATCGTCCTCTTCTGGCTGCTCCTCGGCCTGCTCGCCCCGATCCTGCCGATCGCCGACCCGGAGGCGCAGAACCTCGCCCAGCGCCTGAAGCCCCCGAGCAGCGCGCACTGGCTCGGCACCGACGACCTCGGCCGCGACATGTTCAGCCGGATCATCTACGGCGCGCGCGTCTCGGTGCCTTCGGGCATGATCGTCATCCTCATCACCGGCACCGTCGGCAGCCTGCTCGGCGCGGCCGCCGGCTACTTCGGCGGCCCCCTCGACAGCATCGTCATGCGCGTCTCCGACGCGGTCCTCAGCTTCCCGTCGATCATCCTCGCGATGGCGATCACGGCGGCCCGCGGCGGCCCGGGCCTCACCAACGCGCTGATCGCCGTCGGCTTCGTCCTCTGGCCGGAGTACGCCCGCCTGATCCGCGGCCAAGTGCTCTCCATCCGGACCAGCGAGTTCGTCACCGCGGCCGAGTCCGTTGGCGTCCCCGACCGCCGCATCCTGCTCCGCCACATCCTCCCCTGCGCCGACGCCCCGCTGATCGTCAAGGCGACCCTCGACGTCGGCGCGGCGATCGTCCTCACCGCCGGCCTCAGCTTCATCGGCCTCGGCGCGGTGCCCCCCACCGCGGAATGGGGCGCGATGATCAAGCAGGGCGCGGACAAGGGGCTCCAGTACTGGTGGTACGCCCTCGTGCCCGGCGTCGCCATCATGAGCGTCGTCATGGGCCTCAACTTCTTCGGCGACGGCTTGCGCGACGCGCTCGACCCGAAGCGCCGCACCTGAGGTGGCCCAACCGCCGCCGCACCTCCTCGCCGCTCTCCGCGAGCATCGCGTCGATGTCGAGTTCCTCGATCCCGGCGTCCCGATGCACACCGTCCGCGACGCCGCGTCGGCAGTCGGCGTCGACGAGTCGCTGATCCTCAAGACGCTCATCTTCAGCGACGCGGAGGGGCGCCACGTCGTCGCCGTCGCCTCCGGCAACGACCGGCTCGACCGGGGCCTGCTCGCCGCCGCCGCCGGACTCGGCAAAGTGCGGATGGCCGACCCGGAGACCGTCCTCCGGCTCACCGGCTTTCCGGCGGGCGGGGTCGCCCCGATTGGCTTCCTCACGCCGCTGCCAATGCTGGTCGACACCCGCGCCGCCGCGCTCGAGATCGGCTACGGCGGCGGCGGCCTGCCCGAACTGCTGATGCGAGTCCGGCTCGCCGACGTGGTCCGCGTCAACGCCGCCTCGGTCGCCGCGCTCGTGGCCCCGCCGCGGCCGGATCGGCCATAATCGCCCCGTCCGGGCAATTCAGCTTCGGGTGGTGGATCGCATCGGGATCGGCCGGCGCGGCCGTGTGAGCGAAAGAGGATCGTCGCTTGGCAACCACGCTGGTGATCGTCGGCCTGCCGTCGTCAGGCAAGACCACGGTGTTCAACGCCCTGACCGGGGCCGAGGCCGCCACCGACACGTTCGGCATGGCGAGCGACGAACCGAACCTCGCCACCGTCAAGGTGCCCGACAAGCGACTCGACCGCCTGACCGAGATGTTCACCCCCCAACGCCGGGTGCCGGCCGACGTCCAGTACCTCGACGTCGCCGGCATCGCCAAGGGCATCGCCGAGAAGGGGATGAGCGGCACGCTGCTCGGCCACCTCAGCCAAGGCGACGCCCTGCTCCACGTCGTCCGCGTCTTCGAGGACGACGACGTGCCGCACGCCGAGGGCTCGGTCGACCCGCTGCGGGACATCGAGACGATGAACCTCGAACTCCTCTTCTCCGATCTCGGCCTCGTCGAGAAGCGGCTGCAGCGCATCCAGAGCCAGCTGCCGAAACTGCACGGCCGCGAGAAGGAGGCGACCGAGCGCGAACAGCTGCTGATGACCCGGCTCCGGGAAACCCTTGAGGCCGACCGCCCGATCCGCGACATTGTCGACGACCTCGACCCGGAGGACGCCAAGACCCTGCGCGGCTTCGGCTTCCTCTCCGCCAAGCCGCTGCTGATCCTCCTCAACGTCGACGAGTCCCAGCTCGGCGAGCGCGCCGACGCGCTCCTAGCCACTGCCCGCGAGCGGTTCACGCGGCCGCACGTCGGCATCGACGCCATGGCCGGCAAGATCGAGATGGAGATCGGCCGCCTCGATCCCGCCGACGCCGAGGTCTTCATGCAGGACCTCGGCATCGCCGAGTCGAGCCTCGACCGCATCATCCGCCGTTCCTTCGAACTGCTCGGGCTGATGCCGTTCTTCACTGTCGGCCCTGACGAGTGCCGGGCTTGGACCATCCGTCGCGGCGCGAGCGCGGTGGAAGCCGCCGGCGCGATCCACTCCGACATCCAGCGCGGCTTCATCCGGGCCGAGGTCGTCTCCTACGACGACCTCGTCGCCGAGGGCGGCATGAACGAGGTGAAGAAGGCCGGCCGCTTCCGCCGCGAGGGCCGCGACTACGCGATGCAGGACGGCGACGTCGTCAACTTCCTCTTCAACGTCTAGGCGGCCTCGGTGGCACCCCCCGCCGGCCCGCCCCCGGCCGAAGACGACGCGGACGAACTGGACATCGAACTCCGATCTCCGGCGGAGGTCGCCGGTCGCCTGCTGCTCCTCTCGGTCGTGCTCCGCCGCGCCTACCTCGAGACGGGCCGCCTCGCACCGGAGGACGACCCGACCGGCGAACGCTTCGACTTGGCGGCATGGGCCGGAGCCGAGAACCTCCTCGACCACGCCACCCCGGTCGAGGAGGAATTCGTGCAGGCCCCGCTCGGCACCCTGCCGGCCGACGCGGTCAGCGACGCAACCTGGCAGGCGGAAGCCCTCTCCGCTCTCGGCTGGGCACTCGGCCTTGCCCCGGACTTGCCACGAGAACCGGTGCCCGCCGATCCCGGCTCGCTCCTTGCCAGCCTCCCGGTGCCATGGGACGCCACTCGACCACTCGTCGACCGCGCGGCACTTCGCGACGAGGCGGGCGTCGCAGTCGAGCGTGAGCGGGCCGAGATCTGGCAGTGGCGGATAGAGAGCGAGTTCACGCTCCGCGCCGGCTCGCCAGCCGAGCGGCGCGAACTCGAAGCCGCCGTCCGCGAAGTCGCCGCCGACGCCGCACGCGCCGGGCTGGTCGGCGGCCTCGTCGGCAGGGACTTCCCGTTCCGTGGCCGTCCCTTCCGGCAGGTGTCCGGCGAGGCGCTCGAGGAGGCGGCCGAAGTCGCCGCCCGCCGCCTGAGGGCGCTCAACTGGCTTTGCGGGTTCGGCACGACTTGGGACGACGTCCCGCTCGAGGTCTAGCCGACGCCGCCCCGTGCGGGCGTACCCCCGGCCGCCGTTCTCCGATGCGCATCACTCCCCGTTGAGCAAGCCCGTTGCGTGTCGGCATTACTTCGATTATTATCTAATTAGATGATCATCACACGAAAGGACTTGCCCCCATGGACGAAGCCCGAGTCGCACGACTGACCACGCTGTACCGCGCCATCGCCGACCCCGCCCGACTGCGCATTCTCGGAGAACTGGCAGCCGCTCCGCGCACCGGCACCGAGTTGGCAGAGCGCCTCGCACTCACCCCGCCGACGATCAGCCACCACATGGCCCGCCTCACGGCCGTTGGCCTCGTCCGGGCGACCCCCGACGCGCAACGACGGGTCTACTCGCTCAACCAGGCCGCGCTGCACGAGGCGGCCCTTCCGGTCGCGGCCGCCGACGCGTCCACCAAGGAGCGGGACGATCAGGAGCGAGTTCTTCGCGCCTTCTTCGACGGGGAGCGCCTGGTCTCGATCCCTGCCCAGCGGAAGAAGCGGGTCGTTGTCCTGCGCCACTTGGTGCGTCGCTTCGAGCCCGGTCGCGACTATCCCGAGCGGGAGGTCAACGACCTGCTGCGGCTGGCCCACGACGATGTCGCCACCCTGCGCCGCGAACTGGTCGACTACGGCTTCATGACCCGGGAACAGGGCATCTACCGGGTTGCCGCGCAACTCCCGGAACGCGGAGTGGTCGTCGCCCAGGAGACCGGGACCGACGAGGCCGACTGGTTCGCCGCGCTCGTCCGCGAGCGAACCGCCGCCGCTCTGAAGCCGGACGGCAACTTGCGTGGCTGATGCGTGGGGAGTGCGCGTGGGGCGGGATCCCCCGTGCCCCCAGACTGGGGGCCAAGCCCC